>JAJDDZ010000001.1 GCA_029260025.1 Phycisphaerae bacterium
CCCACGACGCCGACAACGTTTTCATCACCCTCACCGCCAGAGCGCTCAACAGCGAACTCACGATCCTATCAAGAGCAGAACAACCCTCAACGGAATCGAAGCTTCGCAGAGCAGGGGCAAATCGCGTCGTCTGCCCGCCGCAGGTAGGCGCAACGACCATCGCCAACATGCTAACCAGGCCAAACGTCGTGGACTTCATCAAGATCGCAGACCACGGCGTGCAACTCGAGATGGACGAACTCGTAATCGGCCCCACCTCGCCCTTACCGGGGAAGAACCTACGTGAATCAAACCTCCGGGAGAAAACAGGAGCTATGATCGTAGCAATCAAACGCGCGGATGGTCAAACACTATATAGCCCCGACCCCGAATCCAAACTGACAGAGGGTGACACTTTGGTGGTCGTCGGACCAGCAGGCGTCTCTGCAAGAATCTCCGAATTGACTGCCCATGCAGTATAGATTGCAAAACTAAACGACTTGCGATGGCGTAAGTCGCCACCGATATCGCAAGTCAACGCCCGACCGCGCAACCTCCACGCAGAGCGGCTTAAAGTTGGCGCTGATCCAACCGCCCCGAATCGAATCACCAGCAAGCGTTGGCGCAACAAACTTGAACGCCTCATCAACCAATTTCTTTCTCAAGAAAGAATCGAGTACTTTCGGTCCACCTTCCACAAGAACATTCGTCATCCCACGTCCAGCAAGATCCCGCATGACAGCCATCAAACACAAACCACGCTTTCGCTCAGCAACACCGACAATCTCAACCCCCTTGCCAAGAAGAGTCTTTCCCTTAGAAGATACGGCGCGAGAAGTCGTCGTAAAAACCACGACCGGCGCATCGCTCGCAGTTTTCACCAGCCTTGACTTCGGAGAAATACGCAACCGAGTATCAAGCACAACACGCGTAGCAACCCGACGAATCGCAACTCCACGTGCGGTCAATTGTGGATCATCAGTTCGAACAGTCTCGCTCCCGACAAGAATCGCATCAACCCGAGCGCGAAGACGATGGACAAACTTCCGCGACCTCTCGCAAGAGATCCAAGGTGACTCGCCCACCGGCGTAACCAACTTCCCGTCGAGTCCCTCAGCCCACTTCGCAATAACGAAAGGACGCCCGACCGTTTGGACTGTCGAAAAAGGCGCGAGCAACTCGAGAGCAGCTTGCTTCTCGACCCCAACTTCCACTTTGACACCGCTACGCCTTAGCTTGCGCACACTACGCCCAGCCACGAGCGGATTAGGATCGAGCACGCCAACAACAACGCGTGACACGCCCGCTTCGATCAACGCATCAACACAAGGCGGAGTTTTACCGTGATGACAACAAGGTTCAAGCGAAACGTAAACCGTCGCCCCACGTGGCGAGACCTGACAAGAACGAAGCGCGACGATCTCAGCGTGAGAACCTCCGTATCGCTTGTGGAACCCCTCACCCATGACTTTCCCGTCGCCAACAACCACACAACCGACCATCGGATTTGGCTCAACCCGCCCCGCCCCGCGCCGCGCGAGCCGAATCGCTCGACCCATCATCTTATGGTCGAAGTCTCGCCGAGAAGTCTCAGAATTTGAACAGTCGCGGGATGAAGGATTTGGCACGGGAGGTTCACCTATTGTGAGTCCAGGGCTTCTTGCCCTTTTCGACCGTCAAAGAGGTTACTCAACAGCAGTATTCCGACTCCGCACACCAGGGCAGCATCGGCAACGTTGAAGACCCAAGGCCACATGTCCTTCCCAGCAAGCTTGGGAAACCAACTTGGAAAACGCGGAACAAAACGAATAAAGTCACGCACAACGCCCTGCCTATGCACATCAACCTGGTACTTTTCGCGATCCAGACGCTTCACGTTTGAACCCTCAGGCCAACTTCCGATGCGGACAGTCGTGTCGTCGGAATCGCTTAGCTCAACGCCAATCATGGAACGCGTAACACCTTCGTCGTCGACGATCGTAGCAACGTCCGCGATGACATACGCCCGGTCGTATAGGTTTCCAATCGCACCAGACAGAATCATCGCAAGCGCAATGTGCAAACACCACTGCTTCCGACCACTGTGAGCGAACAAGTAGAAAACGAATCCCAGCGCACAGATCGATGCGACAATGAAGACAGAGGTATAACCTGTAAAGGAACCAAAAACGGCACCATCGTTGAGTGATCGATGAAAAACGATCCAACCATCAATCCATGGCTGAAAACCTTCGAAGGGAAGGGTCCTGAACGCCCAGCTCTTAGACCACAAATCGAGCCACAAACAAGACGCAGCCACCGACCAAAAACAAGCGTGCGCTGCGATGCTCTGGATCGCGGGATCAGCTTCGGCGACGTGCTCGGTTGCTTTTTGTGTTGACGCCGTCGGCATGTGGTCCGCCAAGGAAAGATTTCTAACGGAGGCGACCTTCGTCTCGCATCCGTGCATATTCAATACCGTATTTAGCCCACGGCTTCGCCTCGAGTCGAGCCACTCGGATCGGACTTTGCGTCGCAACGCAAATGCCGTAAGTCTTGTCTTTGATACGCCCGAGCGCGTCATCAATGTCACTGACCAACGCTCTCTCGTTGGCGATCAGTCCGAGCGTAAAGTCCTGCTCCCAATTGTCGCTGCCGGCGTCGGCCATGTGGATCGGCATGGAAGAGTGTTCGCCGCCTTGGGAATTCTGGTGAAGCGCTTCCGACGTAAGACGCTCGACATCGCCAAACAACTCGGCTCGCTTGTTTTCCAGAAGGGACTTAAAGTGTCGGAGCTGTTTGGCAGTCAGGTACGTCTTGATCTTCTTCGCCGGTTTCTCCGGAAACTGAACCGGATCGAGCGTCGTTGCAACTCGACCTTTACCATTCTTGCTGGCAACCTTACGACTGGCAGCAACGGTCGTTTTCTTGGGGACTGCCTTCTTGCTCTTTGGCGCTGCTGTCTTGGCTGTCTTCTTTTTCTTCGAGGTTGCAGCCGCCACGGAACGTGTTTTCTTCTTCGCGACCGCCTTCACCTTCTCGGTAGAGCTCCGGCGCACCGGGGCCTTGGCCTTTTTCTTGGCCAAGACGGTCCCCCGCTTTTTTTTTGCCGCCTTGACCTTTTTTTTCGTCGTCTTCTTTGCCAAGGAAAATCCGTCCAGTTTCGGCGCCATTTGACCGTAACCCTTTCAGCAGACAATGGTTACAGATTTCGCGAGCCCCCCAATATAGCTCGAACCGAGGAGGATGTCAAGGTGATCGTGTCGGATCTGGTCGGCGGAAGAGCACCTCGATCTCGCTCTTTTTCTCGATGACTCCCGGGATTTGAAAGATGAGCTGGCCTCGCTCGTTGGTCACGACCGGGTGGAATGTAAGGTGGTCGACGTAGACCCACGATTCTCGACCCTTCTCGAAGGGAATACAAAAGGATGGCGAGAAGATGGGGCGGTTCCCCCCTTCGATGACCACTCGAAGTCTGCCAGCATCTGGCGAGATGGCGTAGCAACCCTCGGCCGCGTTGAACCCGTCAGAACGACCAATTCCCACGGATGATTCTATGGGAGCGCCTCGCTCGATCCGAACTGGCGAGCGAACGCCGGCGACATCGATGGCCCTCGCCCTCGCCTCTTTTGTCAAGTCGGTTGCTTCCTGAGACAAATGGATATGGCTCACCCAAGATTTAACTGGGCTGTCGTCCCGTTTGTCTTGCGCATTGATCGTAACCGACCGACCATCCATCGAGACGACCTCGTCGAAACGAGACGTTGCCGCTCGTAAGTTTGGTACGAAAAGAAACTCGGCGTTTGCCGCGGCGTTTGAAAGAGATGCAAACATTGGCGCATCGCGATCGGAGTTCTCGTTGGGGTTATAATCTGGGTTGGGATCGGTTTCGGTGATGGGGTCGGGGTCCTGTGATTGCACTTGCGGAATGAAGGTCTGAATACCGCCAGGCGATGGAGATGCGAGTGCGACTGAGAGTCCGATCTGGGGCGACCATCCGTCGTCGGTTTTGGAGGTGGATTCGACGAGGACATATAGCTGCCCCGTTGGGTAGATCGTGTATCGCCATCGGTGAAACGGCGCAGCATCCAGTCCCGCCCTCGCTCGTGACGGATCATCGACGAAACGCCACTCACATTCCAGCACCACTCGCACGCCATTCGCTTCAAGTATTCGATGCGACGCGACGACAGTTTCGCCGAGCCCGGAAAGGGGTTTTGCTTTGCTTTTGTTAATCTCGACGGGATTGGGGCCTAGGGAGGATTCGTAAAGAAGATTTCTCAATCGATTAGGATCGTCTCCGAGGTTATGCCAGGCCCGGATCTGTCCGTTCCCCACTGTTAGCTCGAACTTCCCACCAGCCCCAATGTGGATTCGACGGCCAACTTGTTGGACGTACAGTTCGCCCTTTGTGTTTGTGGGATCGCCGAATACCGATTCGCGATGCCCGGTCAGTACTAGGTCGTCGATAGCAAGCGTCACAGCAGTCGATGTCCCTTTGATGTTCAGACGAATCTCGCGAACATCGTCGAGCGGGACGCGTTCGCCGACTTCGGCGAGATCTAAACGAAGGACGTTCCAACCCCGATCGAGCGGAACATTGGTGAATATGGTCGATCGTTGATCGGCTTCGCCCCCGCTGATGGAGACGCTGAGCGATAAGGAATCTTCGGGTGAGTCGACAGACAGTAGCAGCAGGTCATACGCCCGCCAGTCGCGTTTTAAGTACCAGCTTTGCCCGCCCTTGTTGGCGATGATGACCGTGTCATCGTTTGACCCTGCTGTGAACATGAGACTTCCCGCGCCGGTCGCGCTTCGACCGCCGCGCGACGAAAGTCCGCAATACGCGTCGTCCGAAACGCTAATAACCTGGACGACTTGCATTTGCTTCTGATCCTCAAAGTCAGCAATGAGGGCGAACCTCCCACCGCGCAGCTCTGGGTACGCGTTCATGAGTCGGTCAGATTGCGTGGGCGCGGATCGACCGGGGCTCGCTGTTTGGCAGCCTATAAGACCAAGTAAGGTCATCTGAATTGCCAAGATAGCTTGGGAACGGCGCCGATTGCTTGTTTTGATATGACTCATAACTTGGCAGACTAATCCGTTGCTGAGTGACGTGCAAACCAAGGCTATCGATACCGACGTGGCAGATTCATGTGACTCCATCTAGTAGTCGCGATCAGTTGAACCCGACGTGCTTCCCACTAACATGCGGCGCGATGAGCGCAACTTGCCCAATCTGGGACGAGCCGGTTTCATGGACTAGACGAGTGACGATACTTCCGTTGAGGGCTCGATGGGAATGCGAAAGCTGCGGCGCAACATTGAGTCTTCACTTGCTTAGGCGTTTCGTCGCCGTGGCATGTACTTTTTGGGCCCTTTCCGCGGCGCTGCTGTTCTCCGAGCCTGTATTTCCGTCGATCGAATCTCTTTTTGTCACGCTTCTTGGCATGGGCGCCGCCATCTTCGCTATTTCAATGCAGTTTGACCGCTTTCAAGTTACGAACTACGGGCCAGGTTATTGTCACGATTGCGGTTATAATCTGACAGGTCTGGCGAGCGATCGGTATCCGGAGTGTGGTCGCAAACTGGGGCTTGACGAAAGGGTTAGCGATGAAGTCGAACATTGAGATGAATGGGCGAATTGCGCGGGCAATAACCGGCGCGATGACGCTTGGCGCGGGGGTCGCGTGCTGGCGTCTCGGGTGGCCTGCTCTGGCTGGCTGGCGGTGGACGCTGGTTGGGTTTCTTGTATTCGGGGGGTTGTTTCAGTTTTATGAAGCCGTGACAGCGTGGTGTGTCACGCGGGCGTGTGGGATAAAAACGCGGATGTAGGGATCTGGCGACCGATTGTTACTTGGTACTCATTCCCTCGTCATGCTGCTCGATATATAATGCGGGAAGCAGACGTGCGTACTGCCGGAGAAAACGAATATGGCGACCGCAAAAATTGTTCCCGTCGGCCCGGGCGAGCTGGCCCTCGTTGCGGAGCTATACAACCAAGTTTTCTCACCACCCGAAGACGCGGAATTTTTTGAACGGCGTTTTCAGGGTCGCTATAACGTCACTTCGATGGTTGCGATGTTGGATGATCGTCACGTCGGGTTTATCATCGGTTTCGAGCTGATGCCCTCGACTTTCTTCTGCTGGATGTGCGGGGTGATCCCCGACTTCCGCCGCTCGGGGATTTCTACGCAGCTCATCCAGGCGCAGCAGGCCTTCGCGGTGGAGCGAAACTACTCGATCATACGATTTGAGTGCAACAACCAGCATAGGCCCATGCTGCACGTGGCGATCACCGAGGGGTACGACTTGGTGGGTATCCGCTGGGACACGAATAGCAGCAACAACGTCGTGATCTTCGAAAAAGACCTTCGATAGAGTTGCCGTACCGACGAATTCCAGCTTTTGGACCACTTCCATAGCACGATCGTTCAAAGCCTACCTTGCTTTGAGGCCGATATCAGGGACATGAGTCCGCCTGTATTGCCAAAAGTGTTCGGGTCTTTGCCAAAGACGCGCGACCGCGCGATCGATGCGGCAATTCTCGATTCCCTGCCTCATCTTGATGAGGCGACGGGGATGGCGGCGCTTGATTTGCTCGTTCAGCGCGGGCACATTGCCTCGCAAATCGATCTGGTTTCTACGTTTTGCGAAATGGGCAACCCGTTGAGGGCGTTGGTGGTCAATCGTGCGGCCGAATTGCATGATGCGATTCGAGGTGCGATTTCGTCGAAGGATATCGGTGCTCGCCTTGCGGCGATCGAGCTTGTTGTCGCCGCGAAAGACGTCGCGTCGTCGCACTTACTCGCTGACGCGCTTCGTGAAAAATGTATTCAGACGCGCGAGCGCGCGGGCGGGGGTCTTTTTGAGCTTACTCGGAACTACTTTGAGCTTGCCAAGGATGAGTCGGATGAGGGTGTGCGATACGCTTCTGCCTACCGTGCTCACCTGACGGCATGTCTTTCCGATGCGGTGTCGGGGTGGGATTTGCATCATCAGCGTCCTGCTCTTGAGGCGGCTCTGTATCTCGGTGACGCAGTTGAACCGGCGATACTGAAGAAGCTGGACGACTCCAACTCGCACCTCGGGCATATGATCGGGGAGGTTCTTGAAGGAACAAGCGACACGCGTCTAGCGGGGTTTGTCTTACGCGGACTTGCTATCGATTCGCTGCGTCGGGCCTGTGTTTCGCGAATCACTCGAACGACGAATTCACAGTTTATTGACGAAATTCTTCGGCAGACTTGGTTGCTGACTGATCGCGAGATACACCGGGGATGTCGTTGGTTAAAGGATGGGGATTGGTCGCGGGAATGGTGTCGTGCTGTCGGCGATCGAAGCTCAACTCTACCAACCACGGCCGTGGATTTCTTGGCGCATCTTGGCGGGACGCCGGAGCAACGGATGCACCGTTTTTCGACGCTGCTTGAATCGCCGAACGATCGTGTCCGACTGGATACGCTTTGGCGGGTCGTCGAGGACGGATCAAAGGAAGCTACGATTCTACTGATGAACTTTGCTAGTAGGAACGATGAGTCGCTCGCTGAACTTGCGCAGAGGGAGTGCCATCGTCGTCGAGTGGATACCTTCTCTGAGGGAAGTGGAGCACCGGAGTTGGCAACGACTCCGACCGAATCCGTTAGGCCTTCGCCATCGGCGACGACCACACACGGACAGGTTCTAGATCGTTATCTTAATGAGTTTGACCGCCTACTGGTGTCGGACCGAAAGTCGTTGGGCGGAAAGATCCGATCGCTCATTGGGAATCTTCCTGCGCGAATGACTAAGTACGCACGATCAAGTGACCCGAGCGTCCGAGGGCGCATCTTGCGGGTTGCGACTGAGCTTGGACTGGTGGGCGAGATGGCGGAGATCATTTACGAACTCGCGCATGACACGGACAGCGGTGTCCGGGGCGCGGCGGTTTCGGCACTTCGCGCGCTTCCGGGCGCGACGACGGTTCGAATTTTGCGCGATGCGCTGAACGACTCAGAGCCTCGCGTTCAGGCGAATGCAGTCGAAACGCTCGACGCTTTGGGACTCACGAACGACTTCGATACGGTGTCCGCAAAACTCGAGTCGCCAAACAACCGGGTGCGCGCCAATACGGTTAAGGCGCTTCTTGAGATGCAGTTTGAACCGGCGGCGGATGCGCTTCTGGAAATGCTTGAGGATGTTTCTCAGGCACACCGATTGAGCGCTCTTTGGGTTATTGAGCGTATGCATCTTCGGACAATGTTGGACAGAATCGTCGAGATGAGTCACTCCGACCCTGACGGGCGAGTTCGCGATCGAGCATCGCGCGTCTTGCGGAGCTTGGCTGTCGCTGGGACCGTTCGGCGACTGGCGAGTGTTGTCTCTTCTGACGACGTATCGGGGGTCTCGTTATGATGCTCTTGATGTTCGCGACAGAGAAGAACTTACCGCCTTTTCACCAGGCGATGCGAGACGAATTCCAGAAAGGTGGTTCCTACGGGTCGGTGCTTCTGACCTGCATAGGACTTGTCGGTCTGATTCTGGCTGTGTACTTCCTACAGAAGTGGTACGACGATTCGCAGGGGGTGAAAGACGTGTCTTCAAGCCCGGCGAAGCTTTTTGGGGAGCTGCTTAAAAAGCTGTGCCTATCGCCAGAGTCTCGAGAACTTCTCTCGCAGATTGCCCGGGATCGGGAGATTGCGAACCCGACGGCGATACTAATCAGCAGCCACCTGTTCGACTCTCACGCTTCCGCGTGGGTAGGGAATCAATCCGGAGAAGATAGAACTGAGCGTTTGGCACAGATTCGTGCGCTGTTATTTGGAGGTGATGGTCCGTAGGCAGCTGCCGTCTGTCTTCGGCCCGAACCGTGCAACGCTTCCCGTGGCCCTGGCGGCGAGCGCCTCCTTGCAGTCGCCTGCCACAGCCTCGGAGAAAGGTTTTATGATGGCGTCTACCTTCTGAGTTCGTCGAGTAGCCAGTCTCCGAAGTTAATCCCGTCGTCATTCCGGCTATCGCCGTCGAGTTCAACGAGCGTGTCGGCGACTAGTTCTACACCGGCGACGATCGCCTGAATCTCTGCCGTTTCACATCCAACGATGAAAGTGGCGGCCCCTGCCGCGAGGATTGCGGTGGTGACTCTGCTGGTCTTGCTTATTGGCTTCATTTGAATTCTCACTCCGTTTCTGTTCGAGTTTCTCAATCGCCCCGACGCTCCGACCTACGTTTATCGGACATGACCGGTCCCAAATCGCGGAAAAACCGTTCTATATTGTTGGTTTGACGCCTATTATCGGAGTTTCGTAAAATGGGCGGTTTCCAGACCTGATACGGGGGTGCTCTTGACTGGGGGCGGCGGGCGACGTACCCTCCCCCGTTCGTCCGGTGAGCATGATTCGACCTAATCGGTCGGTCTTGCACCCGGTCGCCCTTGGGTGTGTCCGGCGAAATTGCTCGCCATGGATAATGTGTGTTCCTCTTCGCGGCGGAATGCTCAGACCTTGGCGACGGGACCGTGGCCGCGACCCTTCTTTGAGGCGTGCGGCAACAACCTAGTTTATTCGATTGGGCGTACCGCGAACACTGCTTTCTGGAAGCATGTTTGCCCGGTGGTGTAATGGTAACACACCAGGTTTTGATCCTGGCATTCCAGGTTCGAGTCCTGGCCGGGTAATGATGGGCTTTTTCACGACGACTTGCGGTCGTGAAAGCATCGCCAGCACTTTGTCGCAAGCAACGGATGCGAAGTTCTAATCGTGGCTGATGCTGAGGAACGACAAGTAGCGGCGATCATCCTCGCTGCGGGTAAAAGCACCCGCATGAAAAGCGAGGTGCCCAAAGTTTTGCACGAAGTGTGCGGTCGACCGATGCTTGGGCATGCTATTAGCGCGGCGCGACTTGCTGGTGTTGATCAGCTAATTGTGGTGATTGGCCATGGACGCGAGCGGGTGATGCAGGCGTTCGAGGCGCAACACGACGTGACATGGGTTGAGCAGACCGAGCAGCGCGGAACAGGACACGCAGTCCAATGTTGCCGCGAGGCACTTACGGGATTCGATGGAAGCGTCGTTGTGATCGCTGGCGATATGCCGCTGATCCGGCGGGAGGCGATTATCGAGCTGGTCGATGTCCGCGAAGATACGGGTCATGCTGCGACCATTGCGACAACGAAGTTAGACGATCCGTCCGGATATGGGCGAATCGTTCGAGATGGCGACGGGAACTTATCCGCGATTGTTGAAGATCGCGATTGCAGCGATGAACAGCGGGCAATCACTGAGGTGAACCCTAGCTACTATTGCTTCGACGCCGCGAAGCTGTTCGACGTACTCGAGAAGATCGAGCCCGCCGCGTCCAAGGGCGAGTTTTACCTGACCGATGCGATTCGGTTGCTTCGCGAAAGCGGCGAGAGCGTCTCGGCGAAGCTGGAGATTGCCGCGGAGGACGCGATGGGCGTAAACTCGCGTTTTGACCTTGCGGCCGTGAACCGCTTGATGCAGGATCGCATTCAGGCGGCGCTTGTCGAAGCTGGTGTGACGGTCGTTGACCCGGATAACACCTGGATCGAGGCAGATGTTTCGATCGGTCGCGATACGACGATTTTTCCTTTCACGTTCATTGGACGTGAAGCGACGATAGGGTCGGGATGCAGAATTGGTCCGTTTGCGCATGTGGGCGCGACGGTAACAATCGAGGATGGCGCGGAGTTGGGCAATAGCTCAACTGCCCTAGCGGAGCGACGATGAGCGGAGCATCAAACGCAAGTAGGTCAGGCGTCAGCAATGGTCTGGTGATTTTTGGAGGTTCATCTAGTTCCAGTCTTACGGAAAAGCTCTGTAACTACCTCGAAGTACCCGTGGGAAGCGCGATTTCTGGCTTTTTTCCAGATGGTGAAACGCTCGTCAAGATCGAAGACGACGTCCGAGGTAAGGACTGCTTTATCGTCCAGTCCACCTGTCCTCCGGTCAACGACACCTTGATGGAACTGCTGATTTTTATCGACTCGCTTCGTCGCGCTAGTGCTCGACGAATTACGACCGTGATTCCGTATTACGGCTACGCTCGACAAGATCGAAAGAGCGAGGGCCGAACTCCGATTACGGCAAAACTGGTAGCGAACATGTTGGTCAAAGCGGGTGCGGATCGTGTCCTCACGATGAACTTGCACGCCGATCAAATCCAGGGATTCTTTGATATTCCCGTGGATCACCTGACAGCCGCCCCGGTATTGGCGAAGCACTTTTTGGACAAGAAAATCGAAAACTCTGTGCTCGTATCGCCAGACGTAGGCAATATCAAGTTTGGCAGCGATTTTGCCTCGCGTATAGGGAGTGAGCTGGCGGTCGTACACAAGCGTCGGTTGTCAGGCGACTTGACGGTCGCGGTGACGATCGTTGGTAATGTCGAAGGTAAGAACGTGATGATGTTTGATGATATGATCACGACGGCGGGGACAGTTTGCGAGGCGGCGAAACTGGTCCGCAAACATGGGGCGAAGGAAATTTACGTTGCGGCGACGCATGGCGTTTTTGCAGGGCCTGCTATTGAAAGGCTCAAGGCTGCCGAACTCAGCGAAATTGTTGTAACGGATACGATTCCGGTAAGAGACGAAGTGAAAGCGGGACTATCGAACCTGACTGTACTGTCGGTTGCGACTTTGGTTGGCGAAGCGATTCGCCGAATTCATGAGCATCGCTCGGTCAGCTCGCTTTTTCATTAAACAGATAGGCTTGGAGGTTAATCGCTAACAATGGAAAACATGATACTCAAGGGTGATCGCAGGGATTCGACTGGAACACGTTTGTCGCGTTTGCTGCGCAAGGACGGCAAGCTCCCAGTTGTGATCTACGGACACGGCGAAGCACCCGAGTCTATTTCGCTGCTGCAGCGCGAGGTGGTCGTTGCATTGAAGCGCGGATCGCGAACGATGGAAATCGATGTGGCGGGCAAGAAGACACAGTACCTCATCAAGTCGGTACAGTACGACCACCTGAACGAGACGCCGATCCACCTTGACCTTACTCGATTTGATCTGACCGAGAAGGTGCAGGTCCGCGTCGGTATCGAACTGAAGGGTATACCCATAGGTTTGTCGGATGGTGGCGTTTTGGATCAATTAATGGCCGACCTTGAGATCGAGTGTCTTGTGACGAATATTCCGGACACTCTTCATCCGCTCGTGACCCAGCTTGGGATTGATGACGTGCTGCGCGTCAAAGACATCGAGCTTCCCGAGGGCGTGATCGCACTCGCTGATCCCGAAGACCGGGTTGCGACCGTGAAAGTGCTGGCGATTCACGACGAGCCAGAAGAAGTTGAAAGCGACGAAGAAGGCGACGACGCCCAGCTGCCCGAACGAATTGGCCGCCAGGCAAAGGATGAAGGTGAGGGCGAGGCGAAATCCTAACCCGATCTGAGCATCGCCGTGAAACTGATTGTTGGTCTTGGAAACCCTGGCCCGAAGTATTCGGGCACGCGACACAACGTCGGGTTCGATGTTGTGGATCTGCTTGCCCAACGTCTTGGCGTGGGCATGACAGCCGAGAAGTTTCACGCTTGGTTCGCGGTTACTGATTTTTGCAACCAGCGTGTCGCGCTATTAAAGCCGACGACGTATATGAACCGCAGCGGACAGACGGTCCTTGCTGCTGGCAAATTTTATAAGCTCGAAGCGTCGGACGTGCTAGTTATTACCGACGACAAAGCCCTCCCGCACGGGCGTTTGCGAATGCGAGCGAACGGATCAGCTGGCGGGCACAATGGGTTGCAAGACGTGATGGACCGTCTTGGAACCAGCGAGTGGAGTCGGTTGCGAATCGGGATCGGTGAACCACCGGGCG
>JAJDDZ010000002.1 GCA_029260025.1 Phycisphaerae bacterium
ATGTTGACCTACGAGACGGGCGACCTTGCTAGCTGCTTCGAGATCGGGAAAGAGTGTGATGTGTTCCACAGCGAAGCGGAGCTGCTTGAGAAAATACAATTCTATCTTGAGAACCCGGCGAAACGTGCAGAGATCGCCAAGGCTGGTCAAGAGAGAACGCTCCGGGAGCATCTCTTCAGTCACCGTATCACTTCGCTTGTGGACATGCTGACGCAATCCGGCGTACTGCCAAAAAAGGTCTCGGCGGTTAAGTCTGCCTCCGTTGAGCAGCCCACAGTCACGATCAATAGCGATCCGTTGATCTCGATGCAACGGATCGAGAATTCATCATGAATACTCAAACGCTAACGTCTGACGATCTTTTTCGCGCGCAGTTCGGGGAAGACCGGGTGCTCTGGAAGGTATTTCGCGAGAGGCGAAGCGGTTTTTTCATGGAGATCGGCGCTTACGATGGGGTTCATCTGAGCAATACTTTTTTTCTTGAGCAGATGGGGTGGCGGGGGATATTGGTCGAGCCGATTTATCAGCTTTGCGAGAAGGCGGCTGCGGCGCGGTCTCGGAGTCGAGTGATCCACGCAGCCTGCAGCAAGAAAGGCTCCCCCCCTACCGCGACCTTTACGATCGCCAACAACGTCCCGGTGCTGTCATTTCTCGACGCAGATGACGAGCATCGCGAACGATGTATTCGTGAGGGAGCTGAGCTTATTGAGATCGAAGTTCCAGTTGTTACGGTTGCCGATATTCTTCGTCATGAGCGGAAGTCTGGTTCGCCAAACGGCAACGCCTGGATTCCCAATGGGGGATGGTCTATTGATCTTGTTTCGATTGATACGGAGGGGTGCGAACTCGATGTGCTCGATGGATTCGAGTTGGAGCGATTCAAGCCCAGCGTCCTGGTGATTGAAAACGATCGACCCTCTGGATCCGCGATTGAGCCGTACCTGAAAGATCGCGGGTATCGGAAGTTTCATCGTCAGGCGATTAACGACTTTTTCGTGCGTGATGATATGCCCGAAGGTGAGCTTCAACTCGAAGGGCTTGAGACGCCTACCCCTTAGTCAACTCCGCTCTCGCCGCCGCTAACCGATCCCGTCTGCGGTCCACGCGACGGGTTCGCCGATTGTTGGTTCACAAACAAGTGAGGCGAGTTCGCCGGTTAACTCTGCCTTGAACGCGTCGGCGTTTGATGCGAGGATCGGGAACGTGGCGTAGTGACACGGAATGATCGCCCTTGGATTGAGAAGCTCAGCCGCAAGGGCTGCCCCTTTGGCGCCCATCGTGAAGTGGTCGCCGATGGGGAGAATCGCAATTCCTGGCGCATAGAGCTGAGCAATGAGAATCATATCGGAGAAGACGTCGGTGTCGCCAGCGTGGTAGACCTTAGCAAGATCGTCAACATCGACGATCACGCCGTTAGGCATGCCCGCGTAGATCGGCCCGGTCGGCGAGGAGATGCTTGAGCCGTGAAAAGCTTGGGTGAGAACGACTCGAAGGCCGTCGACAGTCTGCGTGCCGCCGGTGCCCATCGGACAGAAATTCCCCTTGCCGAGTTTCGCCTCGAGCGCTCCACAGAGGTCGAAGTTACCGACGATCTTTGGATTGTGGGCGTCGATGAGATTGCTGACTTCGCCGACGTGGTCGTCGTGGCCATGCGTTAGGAGGATGAGGTCGCAGCGGGCGGGCTTTTTCAACTGTTCCGGGCACGCGGGGTTATCCGTGAGCCACGGGTCGATCAGGATTACGCGGTCGTCTGGTAAGGTTAGCTGGAAGCTTGAGTGGCCTAGGAATGTCAATGTGGCGGTCATGGTGTGCCCTTCGAGTTTCGTTTTGGGCTCTGGGTGTCGTTTGTTAAGCGAAAAATGCGTCCGGGTGTTGCCCGGAGCGAGCGCCCCTAGACGCCCACTGTTTCTTTGATTTTGGCGATGGCCTCATCGTGTTCGGGGAAGCGGCCTACTTCTTTTTTACACCAGATCTGGGTGCCGTTTACGTGGACGTCGAAGATGCCGCCGGCACCCTCGATCATTTTGGAGTCAACGTCGAATTCTCTCTTGATTGCTTCCGCCAGACTGGCGGCAGTGGGCTGATAGTTTCACTGCATGCAATACTTGATGCTGATTTCCATCACTCGACTCCGTGGACCGGTTTTGGAAGAAAGTGGCCGCCGACAAGAGACCGGGGCCACTTTCGAAATAATATTTTCCTACGCAAGGTTCATCGTCATCAAGAACTCGGCATTGGTTTTTGTTTTTCCTAGCTGGACGCGGAGCAATTCAATTGCCTCGACGACGTTCATGTCAGACAGAACACGCCGCAATCGATAGATCAACTCCAACTCTTTGGGATCAAGCAGCAGCTCTTCTTTTCTAGTACCAGAAGCAGCCACGTCGATCGCTGGCCACACGCGGCGGTCGACAAGACGGCGATCCAGGTGAAGCTCGGCGTTACCGGTCCCCTTAAACTCTTCAAAGATGACGTCGTCCATCTTGGAACCGGTATCAACGAGCGCTGTTCCGATGATCGTGAGCGAACCGCCCTCTTCGATGTTTCGAGCTGCTCCGAAGAAACGCTTGGGCTTTTGCAAGGCGTTTGCATCGACACCACCGGAAAGAATTTTTCCGGAGTGGGGAATTTCTGTGTTGTAGGCACGGGCAAGTCGAGTAATCGAATCAAGAAGGATCACGACGTCGCGACCAAACTCTACGAGTCGTTTGGCCTTTTCGATGACCATTTCGGCGACCTGGACGTGACGGGAGGCTGGCTCATCGAACGTCGAGCTAACGACCTCAGCCTGAGTGTGCCTCTGCATTTCGGTGACCTCTTCTGGTCGCTCGTCGATCAGAAGAATAAAGACATAGACGTCGGGATGATTGGCGGAGATACCGTTTGCCATCTTTTGCAGTAAGACGGTCTTACCGGTTCGCGGCGGCGCGACGATGAGCATGCGCTGCCCCATGCCGATGGGCGTCACGAGATCAACGATCCGCATGTTGTGCTCTTCGGGCGATGTTTCCAGGAACAGGCGATCCGTTGGATGCAGGGCCGTGAGATCTTCGAAGTTGGTCTTTTCGGTGACGGCGTTTGGATCTTCAAAGTTAATCGCCTCGACGCGGAGGAGGGCGAAGTACCGCTCGGACTCCTTGGGCGGTCGAATCTGGCCTGCGACGATATGCCCGGTTCGCAATCCGAAGCGGCGGATCTGCGAGGGGCTGATATAAATGTCGTCGGGACATGGGAGGTAGTTGTACTCGGGACTTCGGAGGAATCCGAAACCGTCGGGGAGTATTTCGAGAACGCCCTCTCCGTACATCAAGCCGTTTCGGTTAATACGTTCCTTTAGGATCTTGAAAATCAGATCTTGTTTCTTGAGTCCGGTGAACTCTTCCAGGCCCTCTTCTTTGGCGACGCCGTGGAGCTCCTGGACAGTCATCTTCTGCAACTGGGTGATGTGAATATCACCCTTTTTAACTTGTTCGTACTTGGCGTGCGTTTCTGCATCGACCGGCTCGTCACTGTCGGACGCGTCTTGCGCCTCGCCGTTTTCGACTACGGGTGATGCTTCATCGACTGGTGTGGGCTTTGGTGCAGCCTTCTTCTTTGTCGTACGAGTTTTACTTGTGGCGGCTTTCGCCATTGAACAATCCTCCTGATCGGAAATGCCTATAAACGTGAAAGTTGATTGGTTTGTTAATCTAGAATTTCCCACGATCAACCGAAGCGAGTTACGTTTCGGTTGCTGTTAGTTGGGAAAAGACGCGAGCACCGAGCTAAACACTTGTTGGACGGTCTCTCGCAGTGTATCGATGTCGAACTGATTGGACACTACATAATCGGCTTTTGCTTTTTTGGGCTCCAGCGGATCCTGCATTTTTTCTCTTTTTCGTAATTCCGCTTCGTCCCACCCCCGCGATTGGGCTGCTCTGCCCAAACGAACCTCCCAAGATGCGTCCACAAAGACGACGCAATCACACTTTTTATCCAGCCCCGCCTCGTAAAGCTTCGGGGCGTCATACACAATTGCCCGGATATCCCCGTCTTGCTCGAAGCCAGCTACGAGCGACGCCCGGCGACGATCGATACGGGGGTAAAGCAAATCCTCCAACCGCTTTAGCTCCGCTGGGCTTGAAAAAACAATGCCCGCGACAGCCTTGCGATCTACCCCCCCGTCTCTACCAAAGACCGTCTCACCCCACCATTTCCGCAGCGTATCAACGACCTGCGGATCGGATAGCTCCTGATGGGCCAGGCGATCGGAATCGACGATGGCTGCACCAAGCTCACGCATGATGTCAGCGACGAGCGACTTCCCTGAGCCGATCCCGCCAGTCAGACCGATGATCGGTTGGCGATCGTTCGATCTCACTGGCAACCACCTACGCCTGAAAAAAGGCCTCATTCGCAAGTTCAACAATCCGCGCCACGAGACGCGGCTGGAACCGAACCGGGTTACCGAATTCCTGACGAGCACCCATCCGAAACCGATGAAAGCCAAGTTGTCTATTCAACCCGAATACCGCGTTTTGAGTGGATTTCTCCAGACTTCGCCAGTATCGGGGGACACTCTTTCGGAAGGGCAGGCCAACGTATATGGCCCGTCTGTCTCGTAAGTAGACGGGCGGTATTATACCCAACGCGCCCCCCCGTGTCACCCCCTTCAGTCGTATTTTTTGATCGTGCACGAAAACGGCTTCCAGCGGGGAACTAGAGGGGGTCGTAAGGCCACTCCCGCTTGAGCTCGACTCTGTTCCCGGCGGGATCGTTGGTCGCTAGCCGCCTATCGGGCCAGCTTGTCCCGGATAGGGTTTCGAAGGCGACGGATCGCTCCTCTAAGAAGTCGGCAGCTTCCTTGAGCGAAGGGACTGCGATCACAATGGGAAACCCGCTGGATTCTACGACCGGGTTCGCGACCAAGCGAATCTTGACCTCCTGCTGGTTCGTGCGGAAGCGGAGAACGGATGGTCCCCCGTTTGACTCGGCTTCGGATACGGCGTCGAGATCTATCTCCTCGAGACCGGCGACCTCGACATAGAACCAGCGGAGCGCCTCTGCGAGACCGATGGCAGCTTCGCGTACTATGTGGTCAACAGCCCTGATTCTAGACGATCTCATTATCAGTCACTCTTTACTTCTACACTTGCCCTACGCGTCGCTGAAGACTTCTGCCCGAAACAAACTGACTTTGACGTCATCGCCCCTCCATGCGTCGTTGGGAAGACCCGCTTTCATTGTACAGCAATTTGCCAAGAATTCTTCAGCTGACCATTCTCGATCTGTGGCGACCTTCGGGAGAAAACAACCCGATCGCCTTCCGCACTCGATCACAATTCCATCGACCCCGATGACGAGCGAAGCTGGGTCGTTCGTCTGTATCGGTGTTGTCAGGATCGAGATTTCGATGGTCAGGGCATCGAGTTCCTTGGACGTTACGGGGCAACTCTCGAAGCGTGAATCTCGTAACGTCGATCGGGTCACGGTCTGAACGGTTGCAACGATGTCGGATGTTCTTGCAAAGGAGCCGACGCACCCACGAAGTCGCTTCTGGTTCCACAGGGTAACAAACGCACCGCCGAAATTTCCGGGCAGGTCAATGGGAATCGCTGGGGGGTCCGTGTCCGCTAAGAACCTGGTTGCTTCCTCGCGCGCTATGCGGAGCAGGAGACCGCGCAACTCGCCTGAGATTGGAGGGACCACATTGTCGCTATCGTCCGGTGAAAGACTCCCCACAAGTTGAACTCCTCGCCATCACTTTCTCTTACGGCACCTGCGCCATACTCACCGATCCCTCACGCGTCAAAGCTCTTGGTGTCGAAACTCTAGGCGCCCACCTCGGCGAGTCTGGCGGTGAAGTGCCGAAGCTTTTGGGGTTGCTCGATAATTTTGAGGGGTTTAAGTTTATCGCGATGCTCGAAAACTTCCAGCACGGCCTCGATGACGTAGTCAATATGACTCTGCGTGTAGACGCGTCGGGGAATCGCCAGGCGCACGAGCTCCATCTCGGGCGTTGCCCCATCGCCACCGAACATGAGGCTGCCGATTTCGACGGCCCGGATTCCCGCGTGACGATACAGCCCGCAAACCAAGGCCTGCCCCGGGAAGCCGCTCGGGGGAATGTGGCTGCAGAAGGTGGCAGCGTCTATGTAGATCGCGTGTCCGCCCGGGGGTTCGATGATCGGAACGCCGGCTGCGACGAGTCGGTCGCCGAGATAGGCGACGCTGCGGATTCGGTATTGGAGGTAGTCTTCGTGCACCACTTCCTCGAACCCTTGGGCGATTGCTTCGAGATCGCGACCCGCAAGTCCGCCGTAGGTGGAAAAACCCTCCGTTAGAATCAGGAGGTTTCTCGCTTCGCCTGCGATGTCTGGGTCTCGAAACAAGAGCAGGCCGCCGATATTCACGAGACCATCTTTTTTGGCGCTGATTGTCGCGCCGTCGGAGTAACTAAACATCTCGCGGACAATCTCCGCGACGCTGCGGTCCTTATATCCCTCTTCTCGAAGCTTGATGAAGTAGGCGTTTTCGGCGAAGCGGCATGCGTCGAGGAAGAACGGTTTCTCGTGCTTGTCACAAACCGCCCGGACCGCGCGAATGTTTTCCATGCTGACTGGCTGACCGCCGCCGCTGTTGTTGGTCACGGTGAGCATAACAAGCGGGATGCGGTCGGGGCCGACTTTCTCGAATAGCTGTTCGAGTTTCTCGATCGACATGTTTCCCTTGAAGGGATGTTGGGACTTTGGATCGTGTCCTTCGTCGATGACGAGATCGACAGCCTCCCCGCCGGAGTGCTCAACGTTTGCCCGGGTGGTATCAAAGTGGTTGTTGTTTGGGACGACCATCCCCTCGCGAACGAGCACCTCGAACAGAATCCGCTCGCTCGCTCTACCCTGATGCGTCGGGAGAACGTGCTCGAACCCGGTCAATTCGTGGACCCGGTCGTAGAAGCGAAAGAAACTGGTCGCTCCGGCGTATGACTCGTCCCCGCGCATAATCCCAGCCCACTGCTCGCTGCTCATGGCGCCGGTTCCGCTGTCGGTCAACAGATCGATGAGGACGTCTTCCGCGCGAATCGAAAAGACGTTGAACCCTGCTTTTCGAAGCACATCTTCGCGCTGCTGGCGAGTGGTCAGCTTGATGGGTTCCACGACCTTGATCCGAAACGGTTCGATAATCGTCTTCATAATGGTTCCCTGCGTTCTTGTTTGAGCCCGTTTCAACCCGCCGCTACCAGCCCAGCAACCACGAGTATACACTCTCCCCGCCGCTCATCAGCAATCTGTATGCCAAGAGGCCTACCCGGTTGAAGGGATTCGAGCGGCGTCGCCTGATTCGCCTCGAATCGGGTGCCTCTGTTGACAATAACCGGTAATTACGGTGGACTCTCCGCGCGGCGACGGGAGAGACCCGACGAAACCGCCCGCAAGGAACCTCTTGAATGAACGGAAGTTATGGCGTTACCTGTTGTCGCAATTGTTGGTAGACCGAACGTTGGCAAGTCGAGCTTGTTCAACTCCCTCATCGGGCGAAGGGTGAGTATCACCGAGGCCACCGAAGGGGTTACGCGCGACCGGGTGACCGCGATCGCTGAGTTTGACGACCAGTATTTCGAGCTTGTCGATACCGGCGGACACGGCGTGGTCGATCGCGACGACCTGAGCGAGCACGTGGAGGGGCAAATCCTCTACGCGATCAACCAGGCGCATTTGATCCTTTTCGTCGTTGATGGGCGAGAAGGACTTAGCCCCCTCGATCGTAAAACGGCAGAGCTTCTTCGCAAGCACTCCGACATCGTCCAACTGATCGCCAACAAAGTCGATGAGCCGCACATGGCAGCGCAGACAAGCGAGTTTATTAAGCTCGGGTATGGCCCGCCGATGGTGGTCAGCGCGGTTCACGGTCATGGTCGCGAGGAAGTTCGCGAACTCATCTCCGAAAAGGTGCGGGGTGTCGCGGATGAAATTCCGAAAACACCGATCATGAAGATCGCACTCGTGGGCAAACGAAACGCGGGCAAGAGCACGTTTGTCAACGCGATCGCCGGCGAACCGCGCGTCATCGTGAGCGAAATCCCAGGGACGACGCGCGACAGCATCGACGTTCGGTTTGAAAAAGACGGGCGGACTCTGCTCGCGATTGATACCGCGGGCGTTCGCAAGAAAAACAAGCTCGCCGATGATATCGAGTTTTTCGCTTATACGCGTGCGTTGGATTCGATCAGCCGGGCGGATGTTGTTCTGTTCTTGATCGACTCGACGATTCCGGTGGGTCAGGTGGACAAGAAACTCGCGGGATTGATCGTCGAACTGAACAAGCCGTGCGTGATCGTGGTCAATAAGTGGGACCTCGCCAAAGACCGCGCAGGAACAGAAGAATACGGGGACTATCTGACGAAAATTTTGCCGATGTTGGACTATGCACCCGTCTCATTTACCTCGGCAGAGACGGGTCGGAATATTGGATCGACGCTCGACCTGGTCGCGTCGCTCTACAAACAAGCTGAAACGCGGGTGGGAACCGGGAAGCTCAACGCCGCCCTGGAAAACGCCCTCGCCCAAAGCCCAGCCCCAATGAAACGCGGAAAAAGACGAGCCAAATTCTTCTACGCGACGCAAATTGCGACGAAGCCGCCGACGATTGTGGTCTTCGTCAACGCGGCCTCTCTGGTGACAGACACATACAAACGGTTTCTACTCAACCGCTTTCGAGAGGTGCTCCCGTTTGAGGAAATCCCAATTCGGATGATTTTTCGCGGACGGAAGGCGGGTGCGCGGACACCAGGCGGAGAGCATGCTATAATTGAGGACGACGGAGACGGTCTAGACGAAACATAGCGGGCGCGGTGTCGCCCGCCGAGCATCCGGGAGGCGCTGAACTATGAGTATCGAACTGCACTGCCCCAAGTGTTCCAACCTTATCAAAGCTCCAGATAACGCCGGCGGTAAGCACGGTAAGTGTCCGTATTGTCAAAACAAAGTCTACATACCCACTCCCGCCAGCGACGACGACGAGATTTCGATAACGCCGATCGACACCGAAGCGGAACGCCTCGAAGCCAAAATGCGGGCGGAGTCCGCAGAATACGCAGCCAAGCTTAGTCACGCCGGTGAAGTTCCAGAGGGAGCCGACACGGGCGGATTCGGTGGCGATAGCGCCGGGGTCTTTTCCATGGACGCCGGTGAGGTCATCGATGTGGCTGATGGGGTCGAAAAATTTGTCTACGCTATGCGCGATTCGAAACTCGAAATCGCGGACGAAGTCGTCGCCCAACTCAAGCGAAACGCGAACAAAGCCAACGACTACATCGACGGCGTGATGGTCGACGCGACGCCGCCCGACTTTGATGGTCTGCCCAAGCCGCTGGTTCATGGGTTTTTGAATACGCTTAAGGGGCGGTTGAAGTAACTCAGACTTCCCAGCAAGCGACGGAATGATCGGGGCTGACTTGCGTGAGTTCGGGTGCGCCCGACGGCTTGCTTTCGCATGTCTCCACGCATCGCCGTAGCGCGTTTTTCTCCGAATCGATCATGCGAACTGTTTCTTTCGTCGCATCTTCTGCCCGCTCTTGCGTTAACACACATCGCGGATGAAATCGGCAGCCCGATGGCATACTTGATGGGTCGGGGACCTGTCCGGGGATGACGTGCAGGCGATCGAGTTGCTCAGTTGCACTCGGCGAGCATTGTAGGAGGCCTTTTGTGTAGGGATGAAGTGGGTTTTCGAAAAGCTCCGCGACCGGGGCTTGCTCGACGATCCGTCCGGCGTACATGACGTAGACATGGTCCGCGTGACCCGCGACGACGCCGAGATCGTGCGTAATTAAAAGGACGCTCAAATCCGTCTCTTGTTGTAACGAGGTGAGCAAGTCGAGGATTTGTCGCTGGACGGTGACATCGAGCGCTGTCGTTGGTTCGTCCGCGATGAGGAGGGCTGGCTGACATGCGAGGGCGATTGAGATCATGACTCGCTGGCGCATTCCACCAGACATTTGATGCGGATAGTTTCTGACGCGACGCCTTGGGTCGGCGATACCGACCTGACGCAGAAGCTCGGTCGCCTCTAGCCAGGCCTTCTTACCCTTGAGTCCGCGATGAACGTCCAATACCTCTACGATTTGCTCGCCAACGGTCAGGACGGGGTTGAGCGAGGTCATGGGCTCTTGAAAAACCATCGCGATTCGGTTGCCGCGAATGCGTCGCAATGGCTCACCGGAAATCTTCAACAAATCGACCGGATCGGATGGACGCGCTACTGGATCGGCGAAGAGAATCCGCCCGCTCTCGACGCGACCCGGCGGGGACGGGAGCAGACCGAGGATTGAAAGGGCGGTCACACTTTTTCCGCAACCGCTCTCGCCGACGAGGGCGACGGTTTTTCCGTTGGGGATGGAGAGATTAACCCGATCAACGACGCGTACATCGTAAGAACGCGATCCGAAGGAAACACATAATTCTTCAATGTTGAGCAGGGCCTCAGTCGCAGTGTGGCGATCGAGCGTCGTAGAGTTCATCGGGTTGCTACCCCACACTCAGAACAAAGACCACTCACATTACCAGTCAGATCGTATCCGCATACTTGACACTTTCCCTGCGGAATTGCGCGGCCCAGTCGCCATGACCACAGAACTAGCGGCAGTACGGCAGCCATCAGCAGCCAGAAAGGAATCCGTGCTCCGAAATAGGCTGCGGACCGCCTGATACCCGAACTCAACAGAATGATAGTGGTTTGCCAACCTCCGTGCAGACCGGGCGAGCGCAACTTTCGACCGACCATCTCCTGGGGCGACAGGCACTGTATACTGAACGATCCCGGCACCATCACGACACTCCACTGGTTGGTCGGACTGAACCAATAAACCTCCCAAAAATAGCTCAGAGGATGTAGCAAGAGGAGGGCGACAATTAGTGAAATCGATAATCGTCTAACAACACGTGCACGATGGCGGCGTCTCTCAAGTCTCGAAATATCATCGCCAGGGTTCAACATCATTCCATCACGACTTTGCAGTCTGGCAGGGCGTCGAGGAAGCGTTTTCCGTAGGGTTTTGTCCGTACGCGTGGGTCCAGGATTACGACGATGCCCTTGTCTTTTTTCGTGCGAATGAGTCTCCCTGCCCCTTGCTTGAATTTCAAGACAGCCTCAGGAAGTTGGTATTCCATAAACGGATTGCGGCCCTCGGCTCGCATGTTTTCGATGCGCGCTTCGACAACGGGATGATTGGGGACCGCAAACGGCAACTTCACGATGATCACGTTCGATAGCGCGTCGCCGGGGACATCAACACCCGCCCAGAATGTATCCGTTCCAAAAAGAACACTCCGGGGTGTCGTGCGAAACTTTTCCAGGAGCATCGAACGGGGCATGTCCGAACCATGAACCCACAACGCGAAGTCGTTTTCTTCGAAGAAACCGCTAAGGGTCTCAGCGCAGCGGTTGAGCATGTCGTAGCTAGTAAACAGGACAAACGCCCGCCCCTGGGTCATCAAGACGTACTTCTGAATCGCCTCGCAGGTAGCCTCGATGAACGCTCCGGTATTGCTCGGTTCGGGCATCATCGTCTCGACGTAGACGGTTAGTTGCTCCTGATAATCAAACGGCGACCCTAACGAGACTGCGGTCGCGTCGGCCAACCCGACGCCCCGTTTGATGTAGTCGAAAGGCTTCTTGGGATCGGTCGCGAGCGTCGCGGAAGTTAGAATCGCGCTTTTCAACTTGTCGAAGAGATGCTCTTTGAGAATCGCGCTGACGGTGAGTGGCCTGGCGCTGAGCGTGATTCGTTGTCGCCGAGCCCCGCCCGCTTCCATCCAATACACGGCGTTTTCGGTCTTCTGTTGGTGCCATTGATCGATCGACACCGCGAGCGATTTGCATCGGTCGGACAGACCGCTCAGCTCCGACTTGTTGTCCGGATCGTCTGTGTCTTTCCCTTGCTCGCGCAGCCGCTGGTTGAGTTCTAGCAGATCCGACGTCACGCGCTGATCGATAGGCGGCGCTTCGCGGACGCGACTATTCCAACTGCCCTCCTGGAAACACCAGCTCGACAGGTCGGCGAAATACGCGTCCAGCGACTGATGCGTCTTTTTCAAGAGGGGTAACATCTTACGACCCTCAGCTTGACCTAGCACACCGCGTCCGGTTCGCTGATTGAAAAGCGTATTGAGCAAGAAATGGACCTGCGTATTCGTCACGCCGATCCCCAAGTGATCGCCCGCAACGCCCTCGACGGTGTGCGCTTCGTCGAGCACTAAATAATCGTAGTCAGGAAGGATCGACGCACCCTCAGCACGAAGCGCGAGGTCGGAAAATAAGAGCGCATGGTTAACGATCAATAGCTGGGCCTCGGACGCCTTCTTTCTGGCACGCTGATAAAAACATTTTTCATATTGCGGGCATTTTCGGCCAAGGCAATCGTCCCCGTCGCTGCGAACGCGATCCCACACGCGGGCGTTTGGCTGACGGGCGAGGTCGGAGAGCGACCCGTCTTTGGTTCCGTAAGCCCAGTCTTCGATTCGGTGCAACTCTGATAACTCGGTGCCAGCGTCGAAAAGAACTTCCTGCCGCCCGCTGGACCTCGCCAGTCTCCGAAGACCCAAGTAGTTCGCCCGCCCCTTTACCAGGACAGCCGAAAACGGTTCTGGGAAGACCGATCGTAAAAACGGGATGTCCTTGTGGAATAGCTGCTCCTGAAGAGCGATCGTGTGGGTGCTGATGACGACTCGACAGCCGTCGCGGGTGACGCGTTCGATCGCGGGAACTAGGTAGGCGAAGCTCTTGCCAACGCCGGTCCCAGCTTCGACGATCAGGTGCTCGCTCGACTTGAACGCGGCGGCCACCGCCTCTGCCATCTGAAGTTGTGGAGCGCGAAGCTCGTAGGCGGGCATCTTCTGAGCGATCAGGCCCGATTCGCCCAAGATGTTGACGGAAGCTGTGGTCATATGGGCCAAGAGAGTACCCAATCTAGGGCGCAACGCCAAGCATTAGTTCCGAACACATTCGAGTATGTTTGCGGCTGGCGCTCCGCCAACCGATAATCCCTGGCAGGAAGGAACCGATATCTTGTTGACGAAAAGACAGGTAAACAAATTCGCGTGGGTCACATTTCTCCTAGCGGGGATTGTGTCGGCTGGTGGGTGCGAAACCGAGCCGGTTGTCTTGCTGGAGGACGAATCAACGGAGGCGATCGATCAGACACGGTACGTACTCGTCGCCCGTTTCGCGCATATCACCGACGCGCAGATCGTGGATGAAGAGTCACCAGCGCGTTTGACAACGTTCGCACAGCTTTCGACGAGCGCCTGGCGCCCACAGGAAGCGTACTCGCTTCACCTGCTCGACGGGATGATCCGAACCGTCAATAAGATGCACATCGCTCAGGGAAAGATCGACTTTCTAGTCCACACAGGTGACGCAGCCGACAACGCTCAGGTGAATGAAATCCAGTGGTTTGTGGATGTTATGGACGGCAAGACTGTTGATCCGCTAACGGGACCTGATAATCGCAGCGCGATCGAGACCCCCGACCCGACGCTGGATCCACACCGCCCGTTTGCTGCCCAGGGTCTCTACCGCAATGGGATTCACGGCACAGCCTCAACGATTCCCTGGTATGCGGTCGCGGGGAATCACGATCTCTTTGCCGTGGGGATCTTTCCGATCGTTACTGACGTTTTCGGGAATCGAACGAGTCCGCTACCGCTAGATAATCGCATCGGGCTTTTCGCGCCGGTCGTAATGCGCCCAACCGGGAGTCTCGCATGGGGAGCGATTAGCCCGACGAACCCCGGTCCACCGCCAGAGGTATCGCTGCCAGAGTTGATCACGCCGAACCCAGCCCGAAGATACGCGACGCTGCGAGAATTCGTCGAGATCCATTCGGCCAGCATGACAGAACCGGCTGGTCATGGATTCGATCCCGAGAATCCGGAAAAGTCGTGGTACAGCGTCTCGCCGACGCCTGGGTTACGGTTGATCGGGTTGAATTCTTCGGACCCTTGGCTGGAAATCCCGGAGCAGGTGTACTCGGAGGGTGCAATCTCCTCCGCACAAATCGCTTTTTTGGAAACAGAGCTAGCAAGCGCCGAATCGCGCGGCGAGATCGTGATCGTTGCGACGCATCACCCCAGCGACTCACTGGAACTAGGAAACGGGTCGGCCGTTTCCCCCGTTTCCTTTCGTGAAATTCTTCGAGACTATCCGTGTGTCGTGCTGCATCTTGCGGGGCATTGGCACACGAGCGCCACGATCGATCGCAATGGATTTGTAGAGCTCGTCACCGGATCAATCATCGACGCCCCGCAGGAAGGTCGGATCGTCGAAATCTGGAAAACGACGAGCGATGATTCACCTAACCGAGACGTTTCGATAAAGCTACGGTATCGGAATTTCTCCCACCTAGACACGATCGAACCTTCCGATGAAGCAGACGCCGCGATTTTCGAAGACCCGCTGCTCGAAATGCGCGAGATCGCGGCCAACCTTGCGGGCGGCGGATAGCAGTCCCCCAAGCCCGAGACTCGGTCTGATAAGGCAACTTGACCATTCCAAATCCTGAAACTTTCACAGGCGCCGATAAGATCCGATCTTCGCTTCGATTGGCCACGTCCGATTAGATGATTCAAGCAGTACTGCGGATGACTGCTTTAATCGCGACGCGGGAACGACGATGACTAGTGTCTGGGGATCGGTAAGCCCGCGAGGATTTATGGCTGCGCCGCGGTTGACGAGACTAGCTAAACGTACAGTGTCCGGATCACGCTTGTCGATCCCGACGAGCCTTCGCTGATCTAGCGAGAACAGAAAGGGGATACGAGCAGAGAATGTCGGTCGACGGACTCTATAAACCCACGGTTCTCATCGTAGACGCCGACAAGCTTCAACGCACGTTGGCGAAGCGTATACTTGTGCGCGCGGGTTACGAAGTTCGAACCGCCGCCGACGGCATCCGTGCACTCCAGTCCATCCTCAAGGACGCCCCGGATATAGTCCTTACGAATTGGCATATGCCAATCATGGACGGGATCGAGCTCTGCAAGAATGTTCGAGATAACGAGGCGATACCATTTGTTTTCGTCATTCTCGCCACCGCACAGGACGCGACAACGGACGGACTCGTGGAAGCATTTGACGCGGGAATCGATGACTTCGTCACCAAACCCCTCGTCGAGCACGAACTACTAGCACGCCTTCGGGCGGCGAGACGCACGATCAAACTCGAACGCGAGCTCATGAAGCAGTCCCTCCAGGCGCACCTTGCCAACGCCGAGATGGAGGTCGCAAACACTTCTTTGGCGAAGGCAAACAACCATCTCGACTTGCTTGCAACCACGGACGATCTCACTGGACTTTGTAATTACCGCGAAACCATCTGCCAGCTCTCAAGAGCATGGACAGTTGCAAAGCAAACCGGCGAACCGCTCAGCTGCATCATGATCGACATCGACCACTTCAAGAAGTTCAACGACACGTATGGCCACCACGTCGGCGACTTGGTCCTTAAGGAAACTTCCAACGTACTACGCGGGGCGGCGCGAAAACATGAAATTGTAGGGCGCATAGGTGGCGAGGAATTCTTCGTCATCTGTCCCGGAACCTCGGGAAACGATTCCGCGATCATCGCCGAACGCCTGCGGGACGCCGTCGGTCGAAAGACGATCACGCACGAATCTTTACCGCTAAGTGTGACGATCAGTCTTGGTGTTGCCGAAAAGACATCGAAAGAAAAAAATCACGAAGAGCTCCAACGAGCCTCCGACAAAGCACTCTACACAGCCAAGAGCACCGGTCGCAACCGTGTATGCTGCGCGCGAGAAAACGTCGCCCAACCGATTGATCCTGATAGGAACAAGGCAGACGCAAGCTCACTCCCCAAAACTGACGCCGGTCCGCCGCTATCGGTCATTCTCGTTGATGCCGATTCGGAAAGCTCGGCAAGAACGCGCAAGTCTCTCCAAGAGCGTGGGCACACTGTGCTAAATCCGCCGGATAGGACGTCGCTGGCTGAATTCGCAGCGAATCAGAATCCAGACGTCATCGTTATCGATGCCGGGTCGGAAGAATCGAAAAATGTAAGTTACACACACAGCTTGCGATGCATGCCAGAGACATACACGTTGCCCATCATCCTGCTGAGTTCACGCAGTGACGGTTCGGATGTCCTCGAAGGGATCATCGCAGGCGCAGACGATTTTCTGACCAAACCTCTGAACGCAGATGAGTTCGCCCTTCGCGTTCAAGCGATACGACGGCGGCACGAAGAACTCGATGCGTCCAATTCCGTTCGAGGCGAACAGACTCGTGTTCTTGGGGCGATTTCCGATTTCTCTCGATTGCTTGCTGCTGCGGGTACTATCGATGAAATCGTAGAACATACGCTCGACGCGACGGCTGGGCTCTTATGTCGCGAAAACGTCACCATTCTGCGCCCGACACCTGACGGGGATTCACTTGCGATCGCCGGTAAGCTTGGGGCAGCCAACAACACGAATGAACAGGTCGACGTTCCGGCGAATGGTTCGGCGATCGGTCGACTCCTCAGCGGCCAAGATGCGTTCCTGACAACCACGGGCGATGAATCGTCACAAGATTTCTGCGACGCTGAACGTGATCTACTGTGTCGGACGCCCTCTGTCTCCGTACCGCTTTGCGGACCTGGTCACGCCGTCGGTGTCCTTGTGGTCGCTGCCACAGGTTACGATCACGCGGTCTCGGCACTTGACCTAGTCTACATGGACCTTATTGGCAACATGGCAGGGGCTGCGATCCAAGACGCGCTCAGTCGCCAGGAAACAGAAGACGCACAGGCCTCGATCGTCATCGCCCTCGCCACGCTTGCCGAATACCGCGACGCCGATACAGGTCTACACCTCGACCGCGTTACACGATACTCACTGCTACTAGCGGAGAAGTTGAGACAGGAAGGCCCCTATTGCGAACTGATTACGGATCAGCTCGTGGCCGACCTCGAACGTGCGGTCGTGCTTCACGACATCGGAAAAGTCGCGATCCCGGACCGTATCCTTCTTAAACCCGGCAAGCTGACGACCGAAGAATTCAACGTGATGAAAACCCACACCACGACCGGAGCCCGGACAATCGGACGACTTGTGCGACGAACACCGGGGGTTAGCTTCCTTCTAGCGGCGCAGGAGATCGCTCATTCACACCACGAATGGATCAACGGCTGCGGATACCCGCAGGGGCTCGCTGGCGACGACATTCCGCTCGTAGCAAGGATCACGACCGTCGCCGATGTTTATGACGCGATCACAACACGGCGCCCGTACAAGGAACCGATGTCACACGAGAAAGCAGCCGAGATCATCTACAATTCCTCGGGGACACAATTCGACGTGCACATCGTCGAAGCGTTCAGTGCGTGCGAAGGAGAATTCAGATCGCTCGCGTATGAACTCGCCGACGAAGATGCACAGGCGGGCGAACAGGTAACCGTGTCCCCAGAACATAACTCCCAATAGCTCAAGATGATGGGCGATCCGTGTCCCGTTCTCCATGGGCATCCGCACTGTCACCACCGCCCCATTGCGATTCAACCAAATACTCGATTGCGATCGCGATTCCTTTTCGATACGGAAGCGAGCCGGCGATTCCAAGGATCGCAATTAGAAAGACAACCAGACGCCCAACCTTCACATCCGACGGCGTCAACAGAAACATCGCCACGACGAGTGTACCGGTAAGACCCGCCGTGCTGAGGTACATAAACGCCCATGTATTCTCTTGCAGGTTCACAAGCGGAAACGTACAAGAATCGCACTCGTCCCGCAGCTGATTCCAACCCTCGAAGAGTCTGCCCTTCCCGCATGCCGGACAGCGGCCGCGAAACCCATCCCCTATGATCCGCAAAATTCCTAGAACGCCCTTTCTCATGGGTCTATCCTAGAGGTATGAGTGGAGAACGAAAACACCAGAGCGATTTGTTGCGAGGAAAGTGGGCTGCGACTAGACTCCGTCTGCTAGAGCTAGCACGTTTCTGGGCGACCTCAATAGCTTTTTCGGACGATAGCTACTTCATGGCCACTAGACATCAACCAATGCAATCCACGCGAATCCAACCGAATACACTGTCACTGGTGCTGGGCGCAATCATTCTGCCGCTCGCCAATGGGTGCGCGATCGATCAGGCGGCGTGGGAACCAGACACTTGGGTCAATGGCTACCAAGAAGCGGAAACTCGGGCCAGCGAACACGAGACTGGTATGATCTTCTGCTACCGCGACACAGCTCCTAACAGACCAGACCAGATGATCGAAGCAGCACGCGACGCGATCGCAAATGACGTAAAGAGCGACTATGTCGGAAGCGTCCTCACCAAGAGCTATGCGCGGGATCGCAAATATGTCGCGCAGTTTGGCGTCGATCGATCCCCCGCCCTCGTCGTTTTTCATCCCGATGGAACGTACCACGCTCACGTTGGGTTCTTGGATGCTCGAGGTGTCCAGGATTTTCTCGCGAGCGCAACGCCGCCAGGTAACTCGCCCATTTGGAACGCTTTTCTCCATCGCGAACCTCGATACAATTGGCAACAATCAACCGAACAAGCCGAAACGATCGCCAGCGAGTCGAACCGATCAATGTTGATCGTCTACCATCGTCCGTGGTCCGACGATTTTCAACGCCTGGACCGAATGCTCAAGAACCCCGCCGTCTTTCGGCGATTTTCCAAGATGGTCCATGTGCGGTCCGGATCTGCATGGTCAATTGCCAGCACTGCAGAGACAAAGTATGGCACCCTTCAACTCCCAGCCCTTGTCATCGTAGAACCCAGCCAAAACTACCGAGTGCTCGAAGGCCCAAGCAGTTACGAAGCAATGATCCGTTTCGCCGACAAAACAGAAACTATAGGCAAGAATGAATCTCACCCGACAACATCGCCGCCCGCAACGACGATCCTGGGCTCCGACTAGCCACGATTACCGAATCGTCGCAACACGCCAGGCGCTATCTTCATCGGTCTCTTTTCACCATTTTGAAATCTCATCATGCCTTGGTTGAATTGGCCTAACCGAATAACCATCGCCCGCATCGCCCTGGTTCCCTTTTTCGTCATCTGCCTTCTGAACGTCAACGAACCGGGCGACGGCTGGCGATATCTCGCGATCGCCCTCTTCGTCGTCATGGCGATCAGCGACGTGCTCGACGGATACCTCGCCAGAAGACTCAACGAAATGACGCCCTTGGGGCGATTCCTCGACCCGGTCGGCGACAAGCTCCTCATCGCCTGCTCGATGGTCATCCTCGCCCTTCCAGAGACGGCTATCGTCGGTTTTCGGCTTCCAGCGTGGGTCGCCGTCATCGCAATCGGCAAAGATGTCCTGACCGTCATCGGATTCGGGATTGTCTATGCGACAACATCCCATTTCTTCATTGAGCCGCGGATTTGGGGAAAGAGCTGCACGGTGGTACAATGCGCGCTCGTCGCATACGCCCTTGTGGCACCCGACTTGCCCCCAAACGCAGAAAAGGCCTGGCCAATCCTTTGGTGGGTCGCCAGCGCATCAGCAATCGCGGCGGTTACGGACTATTTGCGGATCGGCAATCAGTTTGCCGCCCGCGTCCACAAGGAACAAAAAGAGAAGGACAAGAATGACTGATACACCATTCTCGCCGATCGAGCAGGCGTTTGAAGATCTTCGTGCCGGCAAAATGATCATCCTCGTTGACGATGAGAGTCGTGAAAACGAAGGCGACCTCGTCATGGCAGCCTCCAAGATCACCCCCGAGGCGATTAATTTCATGCTCACCGTTGGTCGAGGCGTCCTGTGTCTCCCCATGACGCGCGAACGCTGCGAAGCGCTAAACATCTCCCTGCAAACTTCCGAAAACACGACTCAATTCGGAACCGCGTTTACGGTCACCATTGACGCACACAGTCGATTTGGCGTCACGACCGGCGTATCGTCAGCCGATCGCGCACGAACCATCGAGGTCGCTTGCGCC
>JAJDDZ010000011.1 GCA_029260025.1 Phycisphaerae bacterium
GATGGTGGTTGTTGGCTTACTGAGCGGAATAGCCTTCCAAGAATCATCGAAGAAAATGAGCCTCTCGCCACCTGTGGGCGAGTTGACTCATCTGGACGCCGTATTGAATCTCGCTTTGGTCCACGGCCACATTTTAGTCACCGGCGTACTGTTCCCCATCGCCATGGCCAGTGTGCTGTACCTCGCCCGAGCCTGCGGTGGAATAGATGTCAGTCCTCGGGCACTTCGATGGATCGTCTATATGTACCTCCCATTCGTTTCGGCTTCGATTCTTCTTATGCTCTACAAGGGCTATCATGTGTTGCTATCCGCCCGTGCAGGAATGACGGACATGAGCCAGATCGATGGCGATCTCTTTGGCGGGAGCAAAGCGTTGCGTCACGGTCTCTACGGACTCAGCCATGTGGGGATGGCGTTTGCACTCTGCATGTTTTCATGGTGTGTGTGGCGCAGCCTGAAAACGAAGAATCAGTAGCGATTGGATTGCCAATCCTTTGACGAGTACTTAAACAAGTTCAGAAAGAATACGGATAACCGAAGCGTTGCCGTGATGTTTGGAGGCTACAACGATGTAACTAACAGTGGTTTTGGTGACACTTGGGAGTGGGACGGTGCTACTTGGGAACAGAGCTTTGCATCCCCTGCCCCAGATCCACGTTGGGTGCCTGAAATGGTTTATGACAGCATCCGTGGCGTGACCGTGCTCTTCGGCGGCTGGGACGGAACTCAACTCTGGGGGGACACGTGGGAATGGGATGGGAACACCTGGAGTTTGCGAGCCACTACAGGGCCACAGCCAAGAGACGGGCACAAAATGGCATTCGATAGCGCCAGAGGTGTAACAGTGCTTTTCGGAGGATGGCACAACTCCTATGACGGTGAGACATGGGAATGGGATGGTAGCACTTGGACTCAGCGAGCTACCACGGGTCCCAACCCACGACAAACTCATGCTATGACTTACGACGTATCTCGGGGTGTGACGGTGCTATTCGGCGGGTTTTTCTACGACGGCAGCTTGCATTACTACGGGGATACTTGGGAGTGGGACGGAACTACTTGGAGCTTGCGAGCGACTGATGGTCCTGGTCAGAGAATAAAACACGCTATGGCTTATGACAGCCTTCGGAGAGTGAGCGTTCAATTCGGAGGCCATACCGCGCCATTTGATGGTTCCACCCTCAGCAATGAGACTTGGGAATGGGACGGAGCCACATGGACGCAACGCCTCCCTGGAACTAACCCCAGTCCACGTGCAGAATCTCCCTTGGTTTACGATGATGCTCGGAAAGAGGTCGTAATGTTTGGTGGACAGACGGTTATTGCGGGGGATCTTGCTTACCTTGCCGATACATCGGTTTTCGGAACGAATTGCGTTGATAGCAGCTGCGGTAACGGCGTCATCGATTCGGGCGAGGAATGTGACGACGGCAACACCCTTGGTGGTGACGGCTGCTCGTCTGCCTGCTCCGTGGAAGTTGGCTTTGAATGCACCGGAGAGCCGAGTGTCTGCACTGACGTTCCAGACCCCGCTACGCCGGGTCCCGGCACATTCGATCGTTTTGTTGAGTTGGTCCTTCCGGCATCCAGCGCAGGTATTGAGACGGCGTACCGCGTGACACTTTCTTCGCTGTATCACCCGGCTGACCCTCAGCCGACTGGCCAGAATGACTACAGTGCGAGCGAAGGGCAGGTTCGTTACCTGAACCGTCTTCTTGACGGCAACAATCAACCGACTACGGATTGTCAAAGCTCGGCGGCGTTCCTTACGTCGTACAAGTGTGCAACGCTTGGGTGCGAGCCTGAGTATGCCGATTGGGGTACGCTGTTCGGCGGTGCTTCGGTCTTTGTCACCGGCAACGCTGTCATTCCGGACTCTGCGTACACCGTATCCCACCTTTCGGCGAGTTGTGCAGGTAACGAGGTCGCTTGTGCTATTGCTTCTGCCGAGGTTGGTGTTGTGACGGCTCGGCACGGTAACACGAATGCCGACTCAGACGGCTTTGTTAACGTCACCGACATCGTCAAGACGGTTGACGTTGTGAAGCAGACCTCTACGGCGTTCTTGGAATATCGTGTGTACATCCGGAATGCGACTGCTCCTCAACAGCAGACTGAGGCGACCAACGTTACGGACATCGTTCTGCACGTCGATGCTGTGAAGTTGAAGGCGTATCCGTTCCTGATTGCGACGTGCCCGTAGCGGGCGTTTTGGCTGTGTGATTCAGCGCGGTTGACCGCGTCTGGGTTCACTTTTTGATGTGTTCATCTGCCGGAGGCCGCCTCTCGGGACGGCCTCTTTCTGTATCCTCGACCAAGGTGGTAATCCCGTCGCCGTGGTCGATTTTGCCTCGCCCACAGAGGAGCGATTTCGATTCGCCCTAGCGTCACGCCGCGACCACTGGCTTCCGGTCGTTATACAGTCGATTTGAGTTACCTAAAGCGGCTAAGGTATCCTACAATGATTCAATAACAAACACAAAGATTCTTGAGGGCCCAAAAAGTGATCATGAACCGACAACCAATCGAAGGCGTACTGAAAGTCGCAATCATGTTCGCCGTATTGTGTCTTGGCATCGGTTGCGGCAGCATCAGCCCACTGTTGATTGTTCTGCCATGTGCATGCGGAGAAGGCGAAACCTGTCTCAACAACATTTGTGTCCCCATCGATGAATGCGAGCCTGGGACTTGCCTCGATGATCAAGTTTGCGTTGACGGGACTTGCATGTTTGTTGATCCACCTGCGTGCCGGTGCGTCCCAGGCGTTGCTTGTGTTTGCGAATAGTGAATGCATTATTCGCGAGGGTTTCATGTCAGCGAATTGTCGGTAGGGGGGCGTACGCCCAGGTGGGGTTCATTTTGGGTCCTACTTTCGACCCCCCTGATTGGGAACACCCAAAACTAGCTGCCTAGCTTTGCGTCTCTTTACGGGCGATCCATCATCAAGTCCGTTACTAGGCGTCGGTTCAGGTCCTTCTCGCTCTTCGACGGTTTATTAAACCAAATTCAACCCCAACGATTCGATACGATCACGGCTGTCCTGCAAATTGAAATGTGTATACAAACGAGTCGTTCTTCGTGAAACGTGACCGACCCACTCAGCGATCTGCTCCCACGTCAATCCCTTTGCAACGCAAATCGAAATGAACGAATGCCGCAAGCAATGCCATCCGCACATCAACTCAAAGTCAGTCCCACCCACGAGTAATTTCAGAAGACGACCCGCCCGCTCAGTCTTCGCACGTTCTGTCGTTGTGATCCGTACAGTCAACATCGGTACCCCCCTGCCGTTTCGCTTCACCATTTTCCGACCGTTTTTCAACAGGCGATCTTCCCCGTTTGATTTCTTTTCGCACTCGACCCAACGATTGTTGTACGCACGGTCTATCTGTCCGAATATTGGAAATAGACTTCGCTCATGAAGCGGTACATCTGCTACATGATCACGAAGTGCATCCGCCACATTTTTTGGCAGTACGATCGTCCGAGTCGTGATTTCTTCTGACCTCGATTGTTTTCGTGATGTGATTAGCAAAGTACCGCGCTGCGGATCAAAATCTTCTTTCCTTAGCAGAACCATTTCTTTCCGCCGCATTCCAGTAGCACAGACCGTGGTCAACGGAACAACAAGAACAGGCATTTTTTCAGCCGCAAGCTTGATGAGTGACCGCATGTCGTTTGTCGTGAGTACCATCCTTGCTGAAATCTCGCGAAGAAAGATTTGTTTCTCAGCCGGATTTTCGAATGTCTGACGAGCAATCATCCGATCGATATCGGATTTCCACTCGAAGCGTCTCAGCCGACTCACTTTCACATGAGGCCAAACTTTGATAGGGCTCTGGTCGATCATCTCCTTCTTTATTGCCCAGGAGATGGCTGCTTTGAGGCTTCCAAATTCCTTTTGTACCGAGGTTCCGTTGAGACCCTCATCCATTCGATGAGTGTGATAGGCTTGTAACGTTGAGTCGGTGATTGACATGACGAGACGGTCATTCCCGAAGAATTCGCATAGCTTCTTGAATCTGGCGGTGCTGTTGTATCGTTCATCTGGACCAACGTTTGGTAGTTGGAATTCGAGATATGCGTCGGAAAGTGCCCTCAGAGTAAGCGGGTTTTCTCCTGGGGCGGATGCCAGCTTCTTGTCGATTTCCGGGCACCCGAAAAGCACATCGGTGATCGAAAAACCTTCATCGAGCAACTGCGTGGCTTTTTGAGATTCACCGCTTCGGATACGTCGAAGCTGCTCTTCTACTTCGAGTTTGATCCTTGCCGCCTCCGCTTGATCAGTTGTACAAAGACCTTTTTGATGTTTCTTGCCTTTCCAATAGATCAGCAGAAAGAATCGCCCCCCACTCCGTTGTCGAAGATACGCCACGCT
>JAJDDZ010000101.1 GCA_029260025.1 Phycisphaerae bacterium
CCCGACCCCGCCCACGACCACGACCCCGACCATTACCCCGACCAATCCCCGGACCACCTCTCCATTCAAAGTGAAAGGCGGCTGACTTCTTGGTTTTCTCGAACGATGATCGGTGTTTTCGTTGGTATTGCGGTCTATCTGATTACGAATCCGTATATCGTGATCAACTTGCTGACGAATCGCGAGGTGCTGGCGAGCAATTTCGGAAACTCGCTGGCGATGTATGACGTATCGCGAGTTGCTGAAGGATTCGTTCGTGTGATCGAGCTGACGATCGAGGGCGCGACGCTGCCGGTGTTAATTTTGGGCGGGCTGGCGATGCTGTTCTCAATGAAACACCGAAGACCCATCGTCATGGCCTTGATGGTCCCGGCGATCGTATTTTTCTTGCAGTTTGTGTTGATCGGGGCGGGGAAACCGGCGGAGTACGGACGGTTCGGAATCTTCCCCAACACTGCCCTCGCCATTGGAGCAGCTTGCCTTACCGCGATCACAGCGACACGGTTCGGACGCTCGAAATTTGCGGTAGGTGGCGTTGTGTCGGCGCTATTAATCGCTTGGTCAGGGTTTCATGGATGGGGATACGTTCAGGGATTCATGGCGGATGCTGGCGATCGAAACTCTCGAATGGAACTCGCTTCGAGTCTTTCTAGTCTGACGCGCGATGAGAAAACCGGGCGTGTGAAGCAGTCCGTCGGATCGTTTGCAGAGCCTGGACCGTATTGTTTTCCGCCGGCCGACTTCGCTCGCACTGACGTCTTGCTCCTTCCACTTCCAGAGCGCGGACGCGTAGGTGGAGGCTCAGCAGAGATCGTGATTGCCCCTCTGGAGATCTCTGGCACGCCGACTAGCTGGGCGGACAAGTTTTTCTTCGATAACCGAAAACACAGACCGGTACTTCGAAACGCCATACCGCTGGGGCGATAAAATCGTGATTGCCGTAGCGCCAGGATCAGCCTGAGACGGTCGTCGATCGCGTCTAACCCATCCGCATGCATGCACCGATGAACACAATAGGCCAAAGCAATCTTCGCTAGGTTTTTCGGACGTAGGGGCATAAGATCGATGGCGAACGCACTGTGTCATTTTGAAGTGATGGCGACCGACGTTGAGCGGGCGAAGGAGTTCTACACCTCCGTTCTCGGCTGGCAGTTTGACGACGAGTCTATGCCAGGCTACGCGCTGGTGAATCCGGGTCAGGAACCAAGCGGCGCTTTTTTCAAAAAGCCCAGCGGAGCGCCGACGCCTTGTATGAATGTCTATTTCAACGTGGACGACATCGACGCAACGCTTGAAAAGGCGGGAGCCAACGGCGGCGAAATCCTCGTCGCCAAAACTGAAATCCCCGGAACCGGGCACTTCGCCATGTTCACCGACCTTGAGGGTATTGTTATTGGGATCATGAAACCAGACGAAGGGTAGTGGTCTCTGCTGCGCGACGGCATTCAGATCAACCCAAGAAGCTCCAAGCAAATCCCCTTCATATCCGTGTCGAGATAGCTCTTGGAAGCTCGGACGCTCTGTGTCTCCACAGAACTTATCAGCGCGGTCATGTTGAATCCTAGCGTCGTGGGCACTCCGTGCGACCCCTTCACGAGCGTCGCGTCGAGTGGGATGCTCTTTGTCGCGGGATCGAAGAAAAGCTCGACGGGGTCGAAGCCCGGTTTGCTATGAATGTCGACAGTTCGAGCAAATGGAGGCGAGACTGCGTCGTTAATCCACCAATAGTACGCGAGCCAATGGGCGTCGTCGGTGACAAGAACGACATCTCCACAACGCGGATGATTCATTCCGATCTTGTTACGCTCACCGCCATGATATGCCCCGGCTATTCCGGGTTGGTTTCGAAACAGGTCCGCTACGGTTGTGGCCAATCGTGCGCGCTTGGACGCGTCGTCCTCGTTGATAAAGATATGAGCCAACTGATGATCGACCATAGCAAAAGCTCTGCTCTCGCGAAGATTGATGTACTCATGCCCATCGCGATCATCGACACACAGCAAGCCCGCTTCGCGCAATATCCGATTGGGATAAACGACGCCAGTCACATCCGTCATGGCATATTCGCCAGCGACCAGATAAGTCAAATCCTTCCCCGTTGAGGTCTGGGCGACCTGCTCTGCGAAAACCGCAAGCTCCGCATCTAACGCCACGAGCGCAGCCTTCGCCTGTTCGCTATTGGGTCCGAACTTCTGACTTGCGTAGTCGAGATGGGGGATATAGATCCAGTGGAAACGCGGTGCGTGCTGTTCGATCAGCCAAGCGGCACCCTTGAGAATCCAACGGGTTGATTCTATGTTAGAAAGCGGACCCCAATAGTGGTGAAGAGGGAAGTGCCCAAGCTCATCAAGAATCTGTTGATAAAGCCGGTCGGGTTTGGAGTAACACCAGAGCTTCATCGATCCGTCGTCCTCGTGGATTGGCGCAGGCGTGACAATGAAGTCAGCCTCGCAATCCTTGATATTTTGCGCGTGCCAGACGGCCGACGTGATATCACTAGCTCGAAGGGCGTCCCAAATCTGCCCCCCTTGGATAACTTCGTTTCGCGCTACCCAAAACTCGACCTCCGCGCGATCCCGATCATAGAAACCATTTGCAATGACGCCGTGTTGGTCGGGCTTGGTCCCGGTCCACATCGATGCTTGGACGCTTGACGTTACGCACGGAAATGACGGCGCAAGTTCAGCCAGAGCGCCGCCGTTCGCCCATGCGTAGAGCGTCGGCGTCGTTTCCTTTGCTACGTCGCCCGGGCGAAGGGCTGGAATCGATAGGAAAATGATGCTTGGTGTTTTCATGGTTGCTCGCACAGCGTCCGCCACAGTTCTCAGGTTAGCCGACTATTCCTTATTGCCGTCAATTTTGAGAAACGGAATCAGCATCGGGGTCTTGGCCCGATACAGACGATAGTTCTCGCCCAAGGCAGCTAGCAAATCGTGTTCCTCGAACTGGATACCGATCAATATATACGCCGTTGCTCCCGCCGCAAACAGAAGGTGTCCCTGCGTCATCGTAGGTATCGCCCAAAGTGCAATGACAAACCCAAGCATCATCGGGTTTCTTAAGAAAGAATAGAACCAAGGCTGAACGAACTGGATGTGGGTGTACTCGACACCCTTGAAGTGTAAGTAGACCTGTCTAAGTCCGAACAGGTCGAAGTGGTTTATAAGAAACGTCGTGTATAGCACTAGGAGCCATCCGAAAACGAAGCCCCCCCAAACAGCTGTCCGCATCGCATCGCCTTGGATGCTCCAGACAACGTCTGGCATCGCCCGCCAATGCCAGAATAGCACCAGGAAGCAGACGCATGTTGCGAGGACGAAATTGGTACGCTCTATTGGCGCGGGGATGATCTTCGTGATCATCGCCTTGAATGCGGGGCGTGCCATGATCGTGTGCTGAATTGCGAACGCCCCCAAGAGCGCGAGATTGATCAGTATCGCTCCCAATCCCGTGCCGTTTGGCCCATCGTCGATGGTTCGCGGGACCCAAAGTCCGCCTATGAACAGGACTGCGTAGGTGAACGTACCCAGAAATAAGAAGTAAACGATCAATCCGTATAGAAAACAAAGTGCGCGGGACATGTAAACTCTCCAGAAAACCTCGGCTGTATTGACGCCCGGTGGAGTGGCCTGACTCTAACTCGGCAGCCTCAGTGCCGGTTTTAGGCATGCCTTTCAGGTTTGCAACAACAAAGTAGAAAGCGCAACCTGGCGGAACCTACGGTCGCGATGGCACTATCTGCACTGCGGCCGAGCTGAACATCCCGGCGACATCGGAGTGGGGCCTCGCGGTTTTTGCAATTATGCTATTGACCGCTGGCAGCGCGATGGTTCGCGGTCGCGAAACCACGACGTAGTTCGTCGTGTTCCGTTGTACTTGATGAGGGTAGGTTCAAGAACATCTACCGATGCACAGGCGCAGCCGAGATGTTGGGATCAACGGTGCGATCGCGTTTTTGCCCAGCGATGTCAGGGAGTTTCCCGTCGTTGGGTAGCAAGACGATCTTGCACGCGTCGCCTGCTGAGAGCATCTCCATCGCATCGTTGATCTCGTCAAACCCTACCGTCTTTGTGATCAGCGGATGAAGATCGACCGTTCCCGACTCAAGAAGCCATCGCGTCTTATACCATGTATCAAAAATACGCCGACCGTTCAGCGCGAGCACGGTTAGGTTCTTAAAAATCATATTCTCGGCGACGTCGATCTCGACTGGCTTCGCTGGAATACCAAAAAGGACCACCCGCCCGCCGTTACGAACAACACGAAACGCGGTCGTGATGGCTGAAGGAGCGCCGCTCATTTCAAGAACAACGTCCACACCATATCCGCCATTTGCTTCGAGGACGCGATCGACAATGTCGCCTCCGCACTCCTTGGGGTTGAAGACTTCGGTCGCGCCCATTTTTCTAGCGAGATCAATACGGAACGGATGAATATCAGAAGCGAAGACGGACTTCGCGCCGACAGACTTTGCGATTCCGATAGTAAAGAGCCCGATCGGCCCGCACCCAAGAACGACTACCGATTGCCCCGACAAGTCTTGATTCATCGTAGAAAAGACGGCGTTGCCAAACGGCTCTTGAAGTGTCGCGATCTGGGGTGGAAGTTTTTCTCGATCGTTTTGCCAAACGACTTTCTCGGGCACAACGACATAGTTGGCGAAAGCGCCCTCGCGATCGACGCCGAGAATTTCTGTGTTCGGGCACATGTGCGCTTGACCCGTGCGACACTGATAGCACATCCCGCATGTAACGTGCGACTCTGCCGAAACGAAATCGCCGACGTGGGCATTTCGAACTTTGTCACCGATCGCAACGATCGTCCCGCAAAACTCGTGCCCGAGTGTGAGTGGCGGCTTAATACGCCGACTCGACCAATCGTCCCATTTCCAAATGTGCAGGTCAGTTCCGCAGAAACTAGCCGCTTCGACATAAACCAAAACGTCCTCAGGTCCTGGCGCTGGGACGGGAATCTCAACGACCTTCAATCCAGCGGAGGGCGAAAGTTTTCGTATGGCACGCATGGTTTCGGGCATTGTTGTTCCATTTGTTGGTTAGGGCATCGGCGCGGGTGAAGTATCGAGCATCTCGACGTCCTCTTCGTATCCGCTCCACGCCTTGGGGGCCATGAAATCTACGTTCGCAAGACCCGTGTTAATCGAGTCCATCGAAAGGTCGGGAAAGTTTGCTGTCTGTGTTTCGTAACCCTTGTTCTTAACGACAACAATTCGTGTTGGCAGATGTACCTCGCGATGAATGAACATGTCGAGGCGATCGTATTTACGATACAGGCGGCTCGTCTCTTTGGGAACGCAAATCAGATGATCGGTGTGCGAAGGATCGGTCGGCTCCTCATTGGCAAGGGTGATATTAAAGTGTTTGAGGATCGACGCTTTTTTTTGACCAAAGGGCATCGGAAACGGTGTCTTTTCGAGATCGAAGAAGTCGCGCTTCTCACCGGGCCTTACGATCTCTCGTTTCGTTACATGCTTCCGCCGCTCGACCGCATCAGACAGGAACCGACCGTCAAATAGGTACCACTCTTGCTTGAGCAAGACGTTATTATCTTGGCCGCGTTCAAAGTGGATCATGAAAAGCGGGTTGGGGTCGCTGGACATGTATCGAACGGTTCCCCACTTCTGGCGTTTGCTGAGGTCCACGTCGTCCTTTTCGATGAACTCAATTCTGCATTGAATGTCTCGCAGGCTTTCGTTTCGCTGCTCAAGACGGGTGAGAATCTGGTCGATTCTGTCGGCGGTAGGCGAACTGGTGGCGGTGGGTGTCTCGTCGGGAGCGAGCGGTCCAAACAACGCTGGAAATGCCGAAACCACGACTGAAAGTAGTATTGCAAGCACCTATCGTTTCTCCACTCGGTATCCCGTTGGGGTGCGGGGCGTTCCGCTTCGACGATGGTACGCGGAGGGCCACAGGGTCACAAGCTTCGCTGGGGTTGCGTGGGGGGAGATTTGGCACGAAGATGTCGCGTCCCAACGCTGAGTTTTGGGGATAGGCAGCCTGGCCCGTCGCGGGGCGGCGTCCGCTCCGGTCTTAGATCGCAAGCGGGACCAAGGCCGCTACATTATTGACTTGACAACTGGGCGACTAGGTCGCTCGGACTGATTTTGTGGAGAGGTGCCCGAGCGGCTGAAGGGGTTGGTTTCGAAAACCAAAGTGCGGGTTACCGTACCGGGGGTTCGAATCCCCCCCTCTCCGATTGACCGCGTTTCCGGTCTGGGAACGCGGTTTTTGCATGGTCGTTACCCAAATATTCCCGCGCGTGCGGTATTGTGCGGTCCTCCCGCGCAACGTCGGCGCGCCCGCCTCGCTTCTTGGAAGCGCCGCCGTAATGGTGATCGGGCGGCTGAGTTTCTTGCGAGGGAGGAACGTCAGCATCGCTCCCAGCGCCCTTGCGAATCTGGAAGGTGTTCATGGCTTCCTGGGACGACTTGTCGCGTAACTGGTAGTAGTACATCACCATCTGCATGTCGTCGTGGCCCACCCAACGCATGACCGCCGCCATCGGTATTCCGCAATCCGCGCACTGACTGATGAAAAACTTGCGGAAGTTGTGCAGCGTCAACTTTTTACTCGCGATTTTGATTGGCTTCGCCAGTCGCTTGAGGTTGTCGAGAAGCGTTCGCTCAAGATACCGGCGGCGCGATTTCGTCGGCGGCAGCGAGATCACATATCGATCACTCCCCGGCTCGACCTCGACCCCGATCTCACCGAGTATCTGATGCACATCTGGATTGATCGGCACGCAGCGGTCGGTTTTGTCTTTGGGCTGGTACTGGACCCCATCGTGTGTGACCTTGTTACGGATGTGGATCACGTTGGCGCTCGTATCGACGTCCGAGCTCTCCAACATAGCAAGTTCCGAGATGCGGAGGCCTAGGTTGGCAAGAAGAACAAACTTGGGGCGATCCGCGGATGTTGCAGCGGCAAGGATCGCAATGTACTCCGCCTCCGTATAGGTGTCCCTTGTCGGCGACTTGGCGTTGAAGAAGATCGGGTGCTTATGTTTGCAGTGTTTAAAAGGATTCTCGGCCAGTCTCTCCTTGGCTATAAGGTAATTACATGCGCTTCGCAAGCAAACCATGTTGTTATCCGCGGTTACGCGCGAGTTGCCGAGCGCCATGGCCCAATCACGGAAGGCGATCGCCACATCGGCGGTAAGGTGGCGAAGTTGGGTTACTGCGGGCTGCGTTTCCAAGAAGGTTGCGAATTTCTTTACGATGCTCGCGTATGAGCTGCGTGTTGTACCCGCGTGGTGTGCCCGCTGCGATTGTAGCCACTCTTCTAACGCGGGGCTGATCAATTCCTTACCGACCTGCCCCTTCGGACGCTGCAGTCCCAGCTCAGAACCTGTTAGTTGCATTGAGAACGACTCGGCCCATCTGATCGCACCGGCTTTATCGTGGTGTTGAGTCGATCGACTTGTCCAGCCGCCGTCCTGGTTCTTGTAATGAAAGTGCCAGACGCCAGATTTCGCTAGCTTTCGAAGTCGTCCGCGACCTACTGCGATCCGGTCTGTGTTCTTGCTGCTCCACTTCGACATTGAATCACGATCCCCGTTTCGACTTCATGTAGGGAGATTGCGTAATCCGCTCCGCGGTGGTACGCCACTCATTCCCACCGGTCTTGTCACCGTCGAGGTCGCCGCTGCGGAATTTCCTTTCGACGGTCGCGGTGCCAAGTTCCAATAGCTCGGCTACTTGTTTGGTCTTGAGAAGCTTTGAAGCGGGCGGCGTACCGAACGAAGAATTTTCCCGCAGCAGTCGTCCGATGCCTTCGAGAAGCGCCTGATTCTCAAGCCGGGCGGCGGACTCTGTCTGCGAACGAATCGCTCTGATAATCGATTTACCGATCAATAGCTCGCCGCGAGAATCACCGCCGTGTATGCCGATGCTGGAGTTAATAACATCTCGTGGCGCAAGGATTGGAACATCACCCTCGATGACATCGCTCAGATATCGCGCTATTCCCACAAAAGTGCGAATCATCTGCTCTGCATCGCCGCCTCCCACATTGCGCCAATGATGTTCCATCAAACTACACTCAGATTCCGCGAACACTGGATCAGCATCGAGCAACTCAGCGAAGCCCGCTTCGTCGTGCGTCTCACCATCGGGACCGTCGCCATTGCGTCCAAGCAATCTAGAAACGAGCAAAAACTCAGATTTCATCAAGAGATCCTTTCATGCACCTATTATACCAATAATGTACGACAAAGTCAACGCTAGCCTTTTCTGGCTATAAGCAGCCATATGATGACGTATTTGCTATCGTCGATGGATTCCTTGACATTTTATGCATATTTGGTATACTAAGGCAGGTCGGATTTGAGGGATTCGATGAAAGAAAACCAGCGAAAACAGATCGTAGACGGGCTGCGGGACATTCGGGACGCGGTCGCCGAGGTACTGAGGCGTGATGAGAAACTTGGTCGCCCCGCTGGTGCGATCCTAGCTGCTATCGCTGAGATCGAAAATGCTGTGAACGATGCTGGGATCCCGCCCGCGCAAGCTGATTCTGGGGGTAACTTCCAGAAACGAAGAAACAAGCCCAAGCGATACGCCCGGGAAACTGTGGGCGGGATCGAAATGCTCGCCGAGTATCGAGAAGATAACGCGATCCCGCTTAGAACACCGAAGGAGGTCTTGTTTGCCCTCGTGGAAATCCTGTCCGATGCCAATCGGCGTGTCTCCTTTGGCGAACTACAGAAGAAATTAGCGAAGCGGGTGGGAACTCCGCCTGCTGACTACCAAGCGCGAATCGCAATCCGTTTCCTCATGTCGCAAGATGCTAGGCTTATCTCACGCGAGAAGGCGAAATACCATTTATGCGAAACCGAAAATTCTTCGCTTGCGATCAAACGGGTGTGGAGTGGGCTGTAGTGCGCAACGGTCTATCACCACGTCATGAAAGCGATAACGAGGCCTCACCCCCCGGTGAAACCGAAGCTAGCTTCATCCACGCCCCCGTACGGGGGCGAACGTGAGTAAAGATAGTCACAGTTTCAAACCTTGCAATTGTTTCAATCCACGCCCCCGTACGGGGGCGAAC
>JAJDDZ010000102.1 GCA_029260025.1 Phycisphaerae bacterium
GCGCGTGGCTGTATGCATTAGGGGTACGTACTCACGCCGTCGACTATCCCTGAATCCGCTCTAGACATCCCGAACGCACCGATCGTTCGAGCTGAAGTATCAGTCGTGCGAGCGCCCAACGCGATCCCGACCCCAACCGAAAAAAGAACTGGCCCAAGAACCTCACCAAGACCAACATCGCCAACGGCAAGCCACCCCACAGAAACAGCTATCGCACAGACACTCCCCCCACCAACAGCGACAATGCTCGCGCGAAGAAGCGTCGGCCAGCGGTCGCTCGATGCCGGAAGAGGGTTCCCCATCGATCGTTCGCTCGGAGTTTCTTCGTCAGCCTGAGTTGAACCAAGAGCAGCAGCAGCAATAGACACAAGCAGAGGAGGCAGCGCTGCCCCAACAAGCAAAGGATCAACTCCCGCAGCTGAATCGACCAGAGCTCCGACAATCCACACACCGAGACCAGCGCCCATCATCGCCCACGCCGTCGCACGAATATCCCACTGCCCGTAAGCACAACAAAGGTGATGCGTACACGACAGCGCCAAACCGAGAAGCGCGAGTGGAATCAGTCCGGCTAGAAAAGAAATCGCAAAGTTCAGCAAGACAAGCGGCACCCTTGACCAGACAAAATGAACATGCAGAAATTCATAGACCCCAGATGTGACCGAAATCCAAACGGGCAAGAGCGCAATCGTCACACCCGCCACCAGAGACACGATCGAAAAAACAGCCCAATACAGCTTTCGCTCTGGCGCTCCCGGACTTACAAGAACGCACGAAACATCAAGAGAATGACCATCTCGTACAACACGGCCCCATGCTAGAAGGCAAACCCAGATCGCAAGACGCTGCGGAACCCGAACCCCAACCGCCAGAGAGAGAAGACTCGCGCCCACGACAATCTCTCGCGACGGCGCAAACGTTTCAATAAATGGATTCGCACTAAGTCCAGTGTGAAAATACATCGTCAACCCCGACACAACAAACGCAGCCGTCGCACCAAGAAAAGCAGCTGCCATATTTGCTGTCCATGTCACATTGGCAAGTCGATCGGGAACCGAATTAAGACCCTGTGCCTTAGAGGACTCCGACCCAGAAGACAAATCGCGCGAATCACCTGAAACACGATCCGGAATCGATCGCTTGCGCGGAGAACGCCCCAAGTGCGTAAAACCCGATCGCCCTTTGCGGCGGGAAGTGTGACGTCCCTGTCTACCTGGCATGCGTCTCCTTGGGCGAAAGCGTTTCGCCTCAAGCTTGATCCCTTCAGCGTCCGTCCGCGTCCGCGCGGATGACCGTGGTGTCTGCGGCAGCGAATGAACGCACGCCACCTTCATCAAGTTTTATCAGCAAATCCGACGTCGGGTCAATATCAAGCACCGATCCGCTGAAAATCACACCGTCGTGTCGCAAACGGATTCGCTCCCCCAACATGGCTGTCCGTGCACGCCACGCCGCTCTCAGAGGTTCACGCGATTCGTCCAGCGACTTTCCAACCCACCCGTCAAGCTCCCTCAGCACCCCAGCCGCAACGGCCGTTCGATCCACCGGACGATCACTCTCGATGTCCAATGAAGTAGCTAGGTTCGCGATATCACTCCCGAAGTGCCCCGGGTGCTGCAGACAATTGATCCCAATCCCAACAACCGCCGCCTGTCCGCCAGTGGACAACGACCGAGTCTCGATCAGAATTCCGGCGATTTTTAGCTCCCCCACCAAAATATCATTCGGCCACTTAATCGTCGCCGCAACAGACGCAGATCCCGCAACCGCGTCGCACACCGCAATAGCAGCCATAAGTCCAAGTGAACCGATCTCTCGCTCCGATCCCTCGTAGCAAATCACGACACTCGCGAGAACCCCCGCTGCGTTAGGCATCGACCACGTACGACCAAGGCGACCGCGCCCAGAAGACTGATGCTCAGCGAGAACGACCAACCCGTCAGCGTCACCTTGCTCAACCCCATCCCATGCAATGTCGTTCGTACTCGTCGTCGACGAGCGATAGTCGAGACGTCGCCCGATCCGCTGACCAACGATTTCTCGCTCGAGACGTGCGATGTCGAGCAACGCTTGGTTCTCGCTCATCGAAGACGCTCCCCGAGTTGCCATCCCCCGACAGAACTACGATCCCAGTCCCAGTCGATCGGCTCGATCGGTTGATCCTTGCGAACCATGACGTACATGATCGGCTTGCGCGTCTTATCGTGAAAGTCCGCTCCGACTGGCTGACCATAAAATTCGTCAAGAAACGTCTTCCATTCAGGAAACGGCGGCTCATCAAAAAGAATCACGATCAACCTCGGCGGATCGGCGCGAAGCTCGTCAATCATAATCCGCCTACGTACGTCTGCCCCGACCATCCCCGTTCCAATACCGGTTATCATCGTATATCGCGAAGCACACTTCCGATCGGCGTAATAGTAAAGCGACGCATCGTTTCCGTAGACGAACACTTTGTCGTTCGGATCAGTCACACGCTTGATGTTGGCCCCCTGTCCCCGCCCCCAGAAGTCACGAGAATTATAGCGTTTGACGGTTATCCCAAACAACGACTCATCCAGGTAGCTGCGGTACTCAGTCACAAAAACGAATAAGACAATCAAGCAGCATCCGATAGCCTTAGGCGTGCGAGTAGGTACCTGTTGCCTCCGAAAAAATAGCTCCGTCCGACAACAAACCCAGGCAGCTGCAATGCACGCCGGCGGAACAAGCAAGTAATAGTAATGAGGCCAAAAACGAGAAGGAAGACAAGCCGCTAGGTAAGCACCGACAATCCAAGCAAGAAGAATCACACAAGCACGATCACGACGAAGAGCACGAACGATCAACCAAGCGGTGGCAACACCCGCAACAACCCAGAGCGCGATCGCACTATCGAAAACAAACGGATGACGCGGCGGTACGAAAAATAAGATAAACCGACTGAAAAAACTACCTCCGCCTTCGCTGTAACCAACATTGAACCCGAAGACCGCATCGCAGAATACCGCCAGGCGACCAGTCGCACCAAAAAATCCCGTCACAAAAACCCAAGTAAGCGCAGGCCCAATACCCAGTACCGAAACGTCCAACAACACCAGCCAAATCTTCCCAGCACCGGCCTCCTGTAGCACCGGCACATCGCTACGGTCACTCGCGTTTGGCGCAGGCTGATAATTGGTGCACGCATCACCAGACCGGACCCACAACCGATTCAAAACAACCGCAACCACAAGCGTCAACCAATGAACCGCCACAACAGTCTTCAAGACCGACGCAAGCCCCAACGCGACTCCGGCGATAAACAAATGTCGCAACTGAGGCCTATCGCGATGCAGGACCGCATACCACGAAACCGCAATCAACGCGTTCATGAAAATCTCGCGATTGCACCCCTCCCCTCCAGTCCCAGGATCGGACGATACAATCGCGAAAAGAAACCCAGTACAGATCGCGCAAATCCGACCAAACGCTCGCAGCGAACACCCATAAACTCCGATGAGCGTGACCAGCGACGCAGCCGTCGCCAACCAGCGAAACACAACCGGGTCACTACCAAAAACCGCAATCACACCAGCGAAAAGCCCAAACACCCCAGGCGGTTGATGATCCCACACGTCCACATAAAGTCGGTCGCCTTCCAGAAGCTGCTGCCCGATATAGGCGTAGTTGCACTCGTCAGTTTCAAGAGGAAGATCGAAAGCGTGAAGTCGAAACAGGACGAGCACCACCCCCGTAACGAGCAGAACAATCGCATCCGCGCGCAACCATCGCGCTTTCGACCCAAGATTCGTCTTTAAGACAACATCACAGCACATCGGGCCAAATCGTAATGGATGTTCGCCCTTTGCGACAATCGACAACCAAGCACCCACCGCTACAATCGCCCCGTGAAGACTTTTTCGCTGCAATCAGGGTCAAACGGCAACTCGATCTATGTAGAGGCAAACGGCGTGCGCCTTCTCTTCGACGCCGGGATCAGCGGCCTGCAAGCCCAACGCCGAATGGAACTCCACAAGCGAGACATCCGCAGAGTCGATGCACTCATCATCTCGCATGAGCACCAAGATCACATCAAGAGCGCCGGAATCTTCCAACGAAAGTTTAGCCACCCCATTTACATGACAAAGGCAACCCGGAAAGCGACCTGGTGCAAACTAGGACAACTCTCCGACGTAAGACACTTCAACTCAGGCGACACCCTGACTTTTGGAAATGTCTCCGTGTACACAATCAAGACCGCCCACGACGCCGTTGACGGCGTCGCTTTCGTCGTAGAGTGCGAGGGGAAACGCCTCGGAATTCTAACAGACCTCGGACACACGTTCGACGGACTCGCCGGCACACTCGCCTCGCTCGACGCAGCCTATCTCGAATCAAATTACGACCCAGACATGCTCGAAAACGGCGGATACCCATTCCAACTCAAAGAGCGCATCCGAGGAGGCGCGGGACATATCGGAAATCATGAGGCCGCCGCACTCCTCAAAGCCTGCGGAAAAGACGTACCCAAATGGGTCGCCGTCGCTCATCTCAGTCAGGAAAACAACCACCCCGAGCTAGCGATCAGCGCCCAGCGCGACGCCGTCGGAAGGGATTATCCCGTCCACCACGCTTCACGAAGTGGCGTCACCGATGTCCTTGAGGTCTGATACTCGTCCGCCACGCACAGACAAGCGCAAACACTTGCGATCCCAAGAGCGAAGAACAAGAAAAAAGCCCCGATGCTGATCGCGTGACCCGTCCGGATCAGCACATACAGCACAGAGGCTTATGCTCTTCGTTGACGCCGGGGCGAATAGGATCATCGCCCTGTCACAACATTCAACTACCGAGTAAGTTCGTCGTCAATTAACTTCTTGAAGACTTCCAACGGTTGTCCGCCAGACAAGAACCGCCCATTGACAAAAAACGCTGGCGTTCCAGTTACCCCGATGGCCATCCCTTCAGTCTGATCGGTCTTCACGTCATCGCGGAATTTCCCAGCGTCGTAGCAAGCGTTGAACGCCGCCTCGTCCAACCCTAGGTCAGCCGCGTACATTTTGAAATTCGAGTCTTCCATCGCCTTCTGATTCGCAAACAACTTGTCGTGGTATTCCCAGAACTTGCCCTGTTCGTTCGCACAGTTCGCAGCTTCCGCAGCAGGTCCTGCACGCTTGTGCATAGATAGTGCGAAATCTCGGAACACAATTCGAACTTGACCTGGATAGGCGTCCTGAATCTGCTTGAGGGTCGAACCGACCCTGGAGCAATACGGTCACTGAAAATCGGAGAATTCAACGATCGTAATCTTCGCGTCCTTAGGACCCTTAGACGGATCATTAGCAGCGATTTTGACATCAGCACGCGGCGCATCAAGAGTAATCTGCACAGACGCCGTCTTCGATAGCTCAGCCATTAGCGAGGTACGCGCCGCCGCCAGCCCCTGCCGAGTCAGCAAGAGCTTGATCTGCGTCGAGACTTGCTCGAGCGTTCGACCCCCCATTCGTTTCGTGTTTTCGTCGTAAAACTTCTTGGCGTCTGCATCGGTCACGGGCGCCGCTGTCGCTTTGATTTTTTCTTTCAGAAGCGCCTCCGGCGTGACACCCTTCTCCTTGGCCTCTTTCGCCAAAAGCTTCTCCATGACCAGCTCGTCAAGAACTTCCTTGCGAGCGTCGTACACCTGCTGGGCGAGTTTCATATTCTTCTTCAGCGCTCTAGCGTCCAGCTCAGCCGTGGTGATCTTCTGGCCATCCACCACTGCGGCGACGCCCGAATCGCCCGCCCGGGCAGATTCCGCCCAAGTCGTCGCGATCGCGAGCATGCCAAAGCACGCAATCGTCCAAAGTTTCCGGTTCAACATTTTGAAGCACTCCCTAAAAGTTACAGAATCCTATTCCCCCCAAGGATACCACGATTCCGCGAGGACTTAAAGGCCGACACCGACCCGCGAGCCATCTGTGGCTGTAAAAACCGAACGCTAGTCGAAATCTTCCCAAAATTCGCCGCCTGGCGCGTACGCCCTTCTCTCCCAGAAGAAAGCCTCCTGCCGGGCGACACAAGACAGAAAATCGACGACAAAAGACCCTTGCAAATTAGGCCCCCTATTCGATATACTCCCCGCCAATCAGACGATAATCTTTCCGGCAGGTCAGCGGACCGTCGACCGACCCCAGAAGCGACCCCACACGAAGGAAAAGCGATAATGACAGTACAAACCGACGTCAACACAATACCAACCACCGGCGCAGAGCACCCAGCCACCAGCGCAGAACACATACGGCTCGTCGAACAAGCTGCGGCACACAACTATCATCCCCTACCAGTCGTCGTCGCCAAAGCGGACGGCGTCTGGGTCACCGACGTCGACGGCAAGAAGTACATGGACATGCTCGCCGCATACTCAGCCGTCAACTTCGGCCACGGAAATACCGAACTCATCAACGCAGCCAAAGCTCAGCTTGACTCAGTAACGCTAACGTCACGAGCATTCCATAACGACCAATTGGGACCCATGTGCGCCGCCCTCGCAGAGCTGTGCAAGATGGAAGCGGTCCTCCCCATGAACACCGGCGCAGAAGGCGTCGAGACCGCAATTAAGACGGCCCGCAAGTGGGGATACACTAAGAAAGGCGTCGCAGAGGGCAAAGCAAAGATCATCGTCTGCTCCGAGAACTTCCACGGAAGAACAACGACCATCATTAGCTTCAGCACCGACTCCCAATGTCGAAATGGATTCGGACCCTTCACCCCAGGATTCGAAATCGTAAAATACGGCGACATCGACGCACTCAAGTCTGCCATCGATGAAAACACCGTTGGCTTCCTGATCGAACCCATCCAAGGCGAAGCGGGGATCATCGTCCCGCCAGACGGTTACCTCAAACAGGTCCGCGAAGTCTGCACCGAGAACAACGTCCTGTTCATCGCCGACGAGATCCAGGCAGGTCTCGGGCGAACCGGACTTACATTCGCCTGCGAGCACGAAGGCGTCCATCCCGACATCTTCATCCTCGGCAAAGCCCTCGGCGGAGGCATCATGCCAGTCTCCGCGGTCGTCTCCTCGCGAGAAATCCTGAGCGTATTCACCCCCGGCGACCACGGCAGCACCTTCGGCGGCAACCCGCTGTCCGCAGCCGTCGCCCGCAAGGTCATCGAAATCCTGAATACTCGAGAATACCAGGACAACGCCCGCGACATGGGAGCTTATCTCTTCGAGCGACTCCGAGCGATCAAGACCGACAAGATCAAAGAAATCCGAGGTCGAGGCTTGTGGGTAGGCATCGAGTTCAAGGAGTCCGCGGGCAAGGCAATGCCCTACTGCAAGAAACTGATGGAAATGGGCGTGCTCTGCAAAGACACCCACCAACAAACCATGCGACTCGCACCGCCCCTCTGCATCACAAGAGAAGAGATCGACTGGGCAGTAGAACGGATGGAAAAAGTGCTGGCGTAAGGGAACAGTCATGTCGGCATGAAATACAAGACGTTATTTCGACTCGGGCTGAGGCTGCTAGGTGTTTATTTGTGTACCAATGCCTTTGCCAGCGTTCTGGAGCTCGTCAGCACATGGGGAATACTATTCCCTATCACAAAGCCCGACCTGCGGAACTTGGCAGTCAGTGCCATGCCCTTTGTGGGCGAGACCATCGGTGGATTATACCTATTCTTCGGAGGCGAGTGGATCGTTAACCTTGCGATACCATCCAACCGGCCTTACTGTCCCGAATGCGCCTACGACCTACGAGGAAACAGCGCCGAAAGGTGCCCGGAATGCGGCACCCCGATTGACATGGAAAAACTACGCCCACCCGATTCGACCGCGTAGTAAGACAGAAAACAAACGACACCTTTGAAGAACAAAGGATAAGGCAAAACGATGAATCTAACCGGACGCAACTTCCTAACGATGCTAGACTTCTCGCAAGAGGAAATCCTCGCAGTCTTAGAAACCGCCAAAAGACTCAAAGCAAATCCCGAGGAAAAAGCGAAGCACCCCCTCAAGAACAAGACCCTCGCAATGATCTTCCAAAAACCCTCCTTGCGAACCCGCGTCTCGTTTGAAACCGGCATGACCCAACTAGGTGGCCACGCAATCTACCTCGCTCCAACAGACATCAGCATCGGAAAACGAGAAACCACCGAAGACATCGCCATCGTACTATCAGGATACGTAGACATCATCATGGCCCGCGTCTTCGGACACGACATCGTCCAAGACCTCGCCAAGTACGCAACCGTCCCCGTCATCAACGGCCTAAGCGATTTCTCCCACCCATGCCAGATCATGGCCGACCTGCTAACGATTCAAGAGCGAAAAGGAAAACTCGCCGGACTAAACGCCTGCTACATCGGCGACGGAAACAACGTCGCCCATTCGCTCATGTTCGGCGCAGCAAGGGTTGGGATGAACATGACCATCATCTGCCCAGAAGGTTACGAACCAAAGGCCGAAGTCACCGCTGAGGCAACAAGAGTCGGCTCAGAAACTGGATCAACGATCACCATCACGTCCGACCTCGCCGCAACCAAAAACGCCGACGTAGTCTACGCCGACGTCTGGGCATCAATGGGCCAAGAAGAAGAAGCAGCCGCCAGAAAGAAACTATTCGAGAAATATCGCATCGACGCCGAAACAATGAAGATCGCCGATCCCGAATGCCTCATCCTCCACTGTTTGCCCGCACACTACGGCGACGAAATCGACTACGCAACGTCTCGGACCCCAAACTCAGCCATCTTCCAGCAGGCAGAAAACCGTATGCACGCCCAAAGCGCCATCATGGTCCACCTGGCGGGTTGAACTTTCCACCCAGATTCGCCGACATTCTGATAGGTAGTCTTCCGAGGATGTTCAACGTTCCAGAATCACACGGGAAACCCTGAGTACAAACCATCGTGCCAACCGCCAACATTCGACTACTAATCGCCTGCCCCGACGCACGAGGCATCATTGCAACCGTCGCAAACTTCGTATCAGACCACGGCGGAAACATCCTCGAGGCAGACCAACACAGCGACACCCATCACGGCGAATTCTTCATGCGCATAGAGGTCGAACCAACCGGATTCACCCTCGACGAGATAAACTTCAAAAACGCATGGAAAAAAGTCGCCGATCGTTACAACATGCGCTGGCGAATCGACTGGGGAACACGCAAGAAGCGAATGGCCATCCTCATCAGCAGAGAAGAGCACTGCCTAAACGACTTACTCTGGCGATGGCGAACGAAAGAGCTAGAAGTTGACATCCCCATCGTCGTCAGCAATCACGAAACGTTCAAGAGTGCCGCCGAAAGCGTCGGGATCGCGTATCACCACCTGCCCATTACGTCCGAAACGAAATCGCAGCAGGAGAAAAGGCTTCGCGACCTTCTCGATAAGAACGCGATCGACTTTCTTGTCCTCGCAAGGTACATGCAAATACTCTCACCCGAATTCGTAGCGAGCTACCCCGAGCGTATCATCAACATCCACCACAGCTTCCTCCCCGCCTTCGCAGGAAGCAAACCCTACCACCAAGCCTTCGACCGCGGCGTAAAAGTCATCGGAGCAAGTAGCCACTACGTCACAGACGACCTGGACGCCGGACCAATCATCGCGCAAAGCGTCATCCACGTAGACCACCGCGACACCATCGAAGACTTGATTCGAAAAGGCAGAGACCTGGAGCGAATGGTCCTGGCAACAGCAGTCCGCCAACACGTCGAAGACCGCATCCTGGTCAGCAAGAACAAAACCGTAGTATTCGAATAGATCGCAGCTGGCACATTGTTGAAAAACGAAGTTTTTCAATGTGGCACCGGTTTGTAACCGGTGCAAGGCGCTGAGACGAGAGACAACCCAGCGAATCCGAGCTGGCACCACACTCACCCAAGCACGATGCTAGCGAGAGAAAGCCTCCGGGATCCCACCATCCACAGGCAGGACCGCCCCAGTCGTCGGCGTCGCCCCACTAGAAAAGAACACCACAGCATTCCCAACATGCCGCGCCAAAACCGGCACTTTCAACAAACTCCGCTCCCGGTAAAAATCTGCAAGCTCCCCCTCACCCATCCCCCGACTCTTCGCCCGCTCAGGTCCAACTGTCGCCCACAAACCAGAAGGAGTCGAAACATCACCAAACACCGCATCAGGAGTCACCGTATTGACCCGAATCCCATCCCCAGCGAGCTCAATCGCAGCCACCCGACCAAGTTGATGAGCAGCAGCCTTAGAAGCACTATACGCCCCAAAATCCTTACCAGGACCAGCCACATTCTTACTAGAAATAACCACAAGATCTCCGCCAACCCCCTGCCTCTTGAGCAGGCGAATCCCCTCACGCATAAAAAGCATATACCCTGTAGCGTTGATCTCCATCACCCGCCGAAAATCCGCAACCTCCATCTTCTCAATTGAGCAAACATGCGCAATCCCAGCGTTGGGGACAACGACATCGACCCCTCCAAACGCCAACGCTATCTGACCAAACCCCTCAACAACGCTCCCCTCGTCGGTCACATCCATCTTCAATCCAACAGCACACCCATCCCGCTTCGCATTCAACCGATCAACAACAGGCCGCAACCGATCAAAATCAAGATCAGTCAGCGCAACATGAGCACCGGCATCAACGCAAGCTTCAGCAATCCCAACCCCAATCGCCCCCGCCCCACCGCTAATCGCAACAACCCGCCCCGCAAGCGCCCCCCTATCCAACGGCGCAACCTTCGCCCGCTGCAACCCACGAAACTCCATGTCATAAAGGTGCTTTTGAGAAAGCGAAACATACCCCCCCATCCGATGAGCAAGCGCTTGCACTTTCAAGGTATGCTCAGCAATGTCCCCAGCGATTAAGGCATCACGCTTCGTCTCACCCCATGCAAAAACGCCAGCCCCAGCAACGTGTACAACCCGAGGCGAGCAATCCGCCGCCCCATCCGAACAACCAAATTCGCCCAGATACGCTGTGTAACTCGTTCGGTAATCAGCGACGCACTCCGCCAGCTGCTTACTGAGCTTATCGAGATCACCATGGGCTGGTCCCTCCACAAACGCCGCCCGAACGCGCGTGCGTATGAGATGATCCCCAGTAATCGCCCCGCCCGTAACAAACGACGCCGCTTCTTTGCTATTGAGAATCGAAAGCACATCGTCACCGCCCCGCCATTCGAGAACCGGTGACACACGGTCGACGTTCGAATCCCCATCCTTCGTAAGAAGACCTCGAAGCACCGGCGCTAGCGACGCGGAAACTTCATAACCGTCACGATCGCTCCGAAACGAAACAGAAAGAGTCTTGCCAGAAACCCGCGAGTCAACAAACCGCTCGCACGCATCAACCAACGCGATATGTCGCCCGTAAGACCCCAGCGCATCATCCCCAAACGTCACCACCCCATGTTGCATCAAGACAACGCCCTCGCAGTCGCTTATATTTTCGACAGCATCCGCAACGACCTTCGCAAGCATGAACCCCGGCTTGACGTAAGGAACGATCGCGACCCGAGAACCCCGCTCACCCAGCGCCTCGCGAATCAACGCCTCGCCATCGGCATGGTTACTCAGAGCAAGAACAGCGTCCGCGTGCGAATGATCGATATATCGGTAACGAAGAAAAGCGTGAAGAAGCGTCTCAATCGAAGGCGTTGATCCGGTCGTATCAACCAAGTTCCGCCGAAACTCGCTCACCATCACATCGTCATCGAGTTCCACAAGCGACCGAAGCTTCCGCAAAGGCTCTAGATAGAGCCCCGGGAGTCCGCGCGCCTCGATCGTCGAAAGATCAAACCCCGAAGCTTTGACATAAACGACATCGGCGACTTCACCGAAAACATCCTCCCCCGTAGACTTGAACGAGACATTCCCACCACCAT
>JAJDDZ010000103.1 GCA_029260025.1 Phycisphaerae bacterium
AACTCAGTTAGGCGATCGGAAACACCTTCAACTTCGATCGTCACTCCCTGTGACGTGTTTTCGACGTAACCCCTAAGCCCAAGTTCATCGGCCAATCGGTAAACAAAGGGTCTGAAGCCCACGCCTTGCACTGTTCCAAGAACAGTGATCCGAAGCCGGCGGACCGCCATGTTAGTCTTGCTTAGAATCACTTTGTTCACAATTGGTCATGCTACCTCGATACTGTCTAGGAGAATGTCCTGCGCATTGGGATCTTCCGTATCCTGCGAAACCTCCACGTCGAGTCTTGCACCCTCCGCCTTGGTTCCTTTCGTACCGTCGACAAAATGACCGCGAAAGTGGTCAGCTGAGATGTGGGCCAGCGCGCCGAGCTTCACCCTGACGCTGACTACGCGTTGTGCCTGTTCCTTGATCGCAAGTTCATCGATCTTCTGGAGAAGGTTGGCAATCAATGAAAACTCATGCATGGGGCACCTCCTGAGAATCGCTCTGTGTTACTCTATTCTCATCCGCACTTGCACTCAAATCCGCCGACACCTGATCAATCACCTGCTCCAAGACACTGGACACTTCTTTTGAAAGTTCACTTCCCGCGGCGAAACTCTTACCTTCAATTCCGTAAATCACGAGACGTTTGGGTAGTGTACCGAGTGCACGCGACATTTCGACTGCCTCAGCGACGCTGAAGGCGTGTGTAGAGTAGTTGAAGAACTCACTGGGGATAGGCGCTTTGTACGCGTCCAGGCGATGGATGCGACCTGGCGACGATCCCGAACGCACGGCATCGATGATTACCACGTGATCGCTTGGTGTCCACATGGCCATCAGTGAAGCCCCCTCGCCTGAGGCTTCATCAATGTGCAAGTTTCTCGATTGTTCACCGAGGCGCTGCGCAACGACTATACCAACGCCATCGTCGCTGCGATAGACATTGCCTACCCCAATCACCAGTCGCCGAGTAGTGCCGCCAATTAATTCCGTTTGTGTTTTCGCCGTCAAGTTCGTTTCACTTCCAAGTTGAGGAAATGGGCCGAGCAAGAGATGCAGGGATCATAATTACGAATAGCTTGTTCACATTCCCATTGCAATTCTTCGTCTGGTAGGTCCAGGTTGGCCTCGACGAAGTGCCATAGGTCTTTCTCGATTGCCTTCTGGTTCACAGCGGTCGGCGAGACAATTTTGGCATCTTGGATGGTCCCTGCGTCGTCTATGGTGTATCGATGATAGCAGATGCCGCGAGGCGCTTCGGTGCAACCATAGCCCGTACCAGCCCGGGGTTCAACGTTTTCGTATGGGTGATCAGGTTCCTCATAGTCGTCGACAATTCGAAGCGCTTCTTCAAATGCGAGCACTACTTCCACCCCACGAACAATGATACTCTTGAACGGGTTATAACACGTCTCAGCCAAGCCGGCCTCGTGTGCCGCTTCTTTGGCAAGAGGTGTAAGCTTATCGAAGTTCATTGAATACCGCGCGAGCGGTCCGACATGGCCTGGCCCACGACCCTTCACGTACGAATGCAAGGCGGTGGAGTGTTCGACATGTTCCTCGACGAGCACGTCGTCGTACTCAGAAATCGGTACATCGATTCCTTTGTTGGAAATAAGTCTCCCTTCGTTGAAGGGGTACTCGTCGGGATGTCGCAGACAGGCATATTCGTAGTCATGCTCGAAATCCTGGAATTTCAAACCAGAGACGACGCGAACCATATCGAGCGAAGCGTCCAGACCCCATTTGAGATCTTCTACCAAACTTTCGAGCTGCCGTTTGGTTGGAGTCTTATAGAATCCACCCACGCGAACGTTGATTGGATGGACCTCACGTCCGCCGATCAGAGTCATGATACCGTTGCCGATTTTCTTGATCTTCAACGCTTTCTTCACGACGTCCGGATGGTCCTTTGCCATCGCAATGGCGTCTGGATAACCGAGAAAGTCCGGCACGTGCAGCATGGCCATGTGCAGGATGTGGCTCTCGATCCATTCGCCGCAGTAGATCAGGCGGCGCAGGTCTCGAATGGGTTTAGGGATCTTAACGCTACAGATCATTTCCATCGCATGAACAGCGCCCATCAGGTAGGCAACGGGGCAGATCCCGCAGATTCGCGCCGTAATGTCAGGGGCTTCAGTGTAATCCCTCCCGCGCAACAAGGCTTCGAAGAATCGAGGAGGCTCAAAGATCTTTAACTTGACGTCAGTTAGCTTGCCGTCATTGATCTCGATCCGCATCGCCCCTTCGCCCTCGACGCGCGCTATATAGTCGACTTTGATGGTTCTAGTGCTCATTTCGGACGCTCTCCTTCTCGAAAGGTGGAGCTACAGCGTTATACGTCCTCAGTGCTCGAACAACATCTCGATAGGGAACATCTAACTCGTCATGCCACCAGCAACCAAGGGCAGCGACATTCGGCGTTTCTTTCGGGCCGAAACAGGCGTAGCAGCCTCGGCAGTAAGCTGGACAGATCGCTCCACAACCGGCCTGCGTAACGGGACCAAGACAAGGCGTTCCATGTGCCACCATCACACACACGATACTCTGACGTTTGCATTCCACACATACACTGTGGGTTGGGACATTGGGCTTTCGCTCGTGTAGGAAGGCACTGAGTACCTCAATGAGTTGTTTTTTGTTGACCGGACACCCACGAAGCTCGAAGTCCACCTTGACATGGTCGGCAATTGGCGTCGATTTATTCAGCGCATCGATGAATTGCGGCGACGCGTACACAATGCGCGCGAACTCCCTGACGTCCTTGAAATTCCTGAGTGCCTGAATCCCGCCGGCCGTTGCGCACGCACCAATCGTTACTAGAAACTTGGAATCGCGCCGAATCTGGTGGATGCGCTCCGCATCGTGCGGCGTAGTAATAGATCCTTCAACGAGCGAAAGGTCATAAGGTCCCGGCTGTACTGCTTTAGTTGCTTCAGGGAAGTATGCGATCTCGACCGCGCCAGCTATATCGAGTAGTTGATCTTCGCAGTCGAGAAGGCTGAGCTGGCAACCGTCGCAAGACGCGAACTTCCACACGGCGAGTTTGGGCTTGTCCTTACGCCCCATAATCAAAGCTCCCGGATACCAAAGATGTCCTCGATATCACTAAACCGAAACACAGGCCCGTCCCTGCAAATGAACTTCGAGCCGAACTGGCAATGGCCACAGAAGCCGACGGCACACTTCATATTTCGTTCCATCGACACATAGACGTTTTTCTTCTCAACACCGCGATTCAGAAGGTCCTGAATGGTGAATCGCATCATCACCTCAGGCCCGCAAATCAATGCGGTCGTGTTCTCCGGATCGAACCCAGCTCGCGGAATCAACTTGGTCACTACACCGACGTTACCTCGCCATCGTCCAACCGAACTATCCACTGTAACTTCCACCTCTAAGTCCAATTCGCCACGCCACTGCTTTAGCTCATCGCGATAGAGAATGTCGTCCCGCGTTCGTGCCCCGTAGAGTAGCACAACTCGGTTGTAGTCATTGCGGTGAGCGAGAATGTGATAGAATGCTGGCCTCAACGGAGCCAGCCCGATTCCGCCAGTAACGATTACTACGTCTCTTCCAACGGCATCCATCACCGGCCAAGCCGATCCGAATGGGCCACGTACGCCTATCAAATCGCCGCGTTTGAGTTTCTGCATAGCGCGGGTCACAGCTCCAACAGCACGGATCGTATGAACAAGGGGATCCGTCGTCACCGGATTGCCGCTGATGGAGATGGGAACTTCGCCGACACCAAAGGCGTACAGCATATTGAATTGCCCCGGCGCAAACGAAAACTCGCCTCCGTCGTTCGGGCCTGCAAGTTCGAGCGTAAATGTATCATGCGTCTCGCGACGTACGCTTTGCACGCGAAACCAGGTCGGCAGCATGGGATCGGTCAGCACCATCGGTTCCTTGGCCAATTCAGTTATCGACATGATAAAGATCCAACAGCTGCATCCGCGTCGCCTGCAACCGCGCGACAATGATCGGCGTGAATCGGCGTAGCAGTTCATTGCTCAGCACAGCGTCGGCCGCCATGCTCTCCCGGATCTGGATCGCGTTAATGGCAATCACCTCGGTTGGCTCGATGGCTTGAGCGTCGAAGAGCCAGCGATACGGATCGATCAGCCATGACCAACCCAGTATCTCACCGGTGTTGATCGTTTCAATTGCTACGGGACCCCGATCCGGTGTAAAGATTTCGATGGCAACTTTGCCCCGGCGAATCACGTGGAACTCGCTGGCCTCATCGCCCTCGTGAAAGATCAGTTCCCGTGGCTCGTACCTGGCTTCTGAAGCTGCCTGGGCGATCAGGTCAAGATACCGCGACGAGATCCCGTTAAAAAAGGGATGCTCGGCCAGTAGCGCATTCATACTTGCTGCGTTCATATCCTACGCTCCACGCTTGAGAGGTTCGGTGGCGTCCTCCACCTCCGTCCGGCGGATCGCTGCCACTTCTTCTGTGATGTCAATGGCCACCGGACACCATGTGATGCAACGCCCGCAGCCGACACAGCCGCTTGCGCCGAACTGGTCGTGCCAGGTACCCAACTTGTGGGTCATCCATTGACGGTAGCGAGACTTAGTGGAGGATCGCACTTGTCCGCCGGCGATGTACGAAAAATCCATCGTGAAACAGGAATCCCACCGACGCCATCGTTCTGCATGGTTACCCGACAAGTCGGTCACATCCTCCACGGTGGAACAGAAGCACGTCGGACACACCATGGTACAGTTGGCGCAACTCAGGCATCGTTCGGCGATCTCGTCCCATTTCGCGTTCGCGTGATTGCGTTTCAGGAGATCGCCGATGTCGGCCGTGTCCACGCTACGGCCCATCTGGGCAACCGTGTTGGCGACGATGTCATCAACCGTGTGCTGATCTTCCAGTCTAGCTTCCCGGGAATCCACGGTGCCGAGAACCTCAGCGCCAATTTCGCTTCCGACCTCGACGAGAAATTCGTGACGTGCGCCATCTAGGACTTCGGTGAGGGCAAGATCGAAGCCGCCGTCGACTCTGGGACCGGTATTCATCGATGCGCAAAAACAGGTCTTTCCAGCTTGGCCGCAATTGACAGCCAGTGTGAAAGCATTCTTGGACCGCACATGGTACGTGGGATCAACGAACTCGCTTCCGATGAACACCTTCGCCTGAATGGCCATGGCATGGAGCTCGCAGGCACGAACCGCGATGAAGGCCCGATTGACCTCCTCCCCACCCTCTGGCGACAAGCTGATGTCTTCGCCGTCGCGGGTCACCTGCCACAAACGCTGGGCGGACGGGAAGAGGTACTTCTTCCAGGAATGAGGTCCCAAAACATATCCGAACAGTGCATCGTCCCCGCGCTTCTTGAGCCGGTACGATCCAGCGTCCTGCTCGTCGGTCCAGCCGACGGGTAGGTCGTCGGTCGTCTGGATTTCGTCGTAGACAATTGCCTGGTCACAAATCCTGGGCCCAATGACTGTGTAGCCACGTGACCTGAGCGTACCAAGAAGGTCATCTAGCGCGTTGCGATCGATTACCCTCGACGGACGTTTAGTGTCGCAAGAGCTCATGCTTCACCATGGCTTTCAGGCGTCTTTCAACTTCGCTTGAAACTAATCCAACCGGCGACCATTGTTGGGCGGACAAACGACTGATCGTTCGCACTGGCCAATACTCAGAACGCTGAATTGACCAAGCCTTACTACCATAATCCTCCGGTTCGGTCCAGATTCTCACCTTCCACTGCCCACAGTAGAATGCTGCAATCGCTGTGCCAGCACATCGGCTGTGAAAATCGGGCGGTTACCGGTGACAACGTCAACCCAATCAGAATTAAGTTACCGAACCCAGGGCGTAACTCGATCATCTTGCTTTGTAGCTCGACCCTGGCTCGCGATCGCTTTGCATTGGTTCGCACGAGCCACGTAGCACATAAATGCAGTCATGTGCTCAGGCACGCCGAACGTGAGATTATCGAAATGGCAAAGTCAATGAACCTCACACCACGCCTGAGCAAGGTAGTTGCCACCTTAACGGTCTCTATTCCCGAGCGCTTCCGATATGCAATACAATGCCGTCGCGACGCGCCGAAAATGGCATCCGATGATCGCTAGCGCCATCGCCTCGGGGAAAGCGCGCCGGTGGAAGACCGGCGCCTTCATAAGGAACTTCCAGTGCTCGCGCCGGCCGCGGCTCAGCACACCCATGACGAGCATGCGATTGCCCTCGACCACGCTTGGCGATCGAGCTTGGGGACAAAGTTCAGGTCGGACTCGACGTTGTTTCTGGTCCCGTTGTGGATCATGCGACCTTCCCCCCTAAACCGCGAGAAGAGCCGCGTCCCAGGCAGCGCCTGGAGCAAGCCCACCATTGCTGTTGCGACGCTGGCCTCCTGGATAAACCTGATCTGCCACTCGAAGATGTTGGGTTTGTGCTCCCGCATATCTAGGTTCATTCCTCGCCCGTTGTCGGGAACGATTAGCCCCGCCGCTACGGTGTCCCGACCTTCGTCGAACCAGACTTCCTCGGGTTCGAATTCTTTGACTCTTCGCCTTGCCCGCCAGGTTTCAAGAGACTCAATTCCTCATCGAAGATACACGCAATCCCACCATTCAATCTTCTATCGTCTTGTCGAAGGGAATTCGCAAGGAATACACGCCGTCCATCAGTTTGCTCTCAACGCGGTATCCGCATTTGTGAAAAACACGCAACATCCCGTGATTACCAGCGAGGACACTCGCTGTGAAACCGGCGATGCCTTTCTCTCGTGCGATCTCCGCCACTGTGCGCATCAAGGCTGTTCCGATTCCTTTGCCCTGCCAATCGTCGTGTACGAGAAACGCGGCCTCGTTGAAGTTGGTACGCGGCTCCTTGAGGTAATGGGCGATGCCTATCATTTTGGCATCTTCGGAGTTGTCAGTTAGCACGACCATCGCCATGTCCGTTTCGTAATCAATCTTGAGCAACTCCTGGAGTTTCCGGTGAGGCATGGCTTTGATCATACGGAAGAACCGGTAATGCACCGACTCAGAAGATAAACCGTAGAAGAGATCCCGCACTCTGCGTTCGTCCGTCAACTTCAGGGGTCTCATGAACAAGCGTGACTTGTCCTTGAGATCCAACCACCGCTCGAGCTCTTCGGGATAAAGAGGCATCCTGATGGGCATCTCGATCTGGTCTGCGTACACTAGATGGCGGACTTTCGCATCCGACAAGAGCCACGGACGAAACTTCGGGTGGGCGATCTGAATGAGCGCCATTGCCCGCTCGCGCATGGTCTTGCCGTGCAGGTAGGCCGCCCCGTACTCGGTAACGACGTAATGAACGTCACCTCGGCTTGTCACGACCCCGGCTCCCTGCTTCAGGTGCGGTACGATTCGAGAGATCGTCTCGTTTTCCGCGGTCGATGGTAGCGCTATAATCGGTTTGCCTCCCTTGGAGCGAGCGGCGCCACGTGTAAAGTCCACCTGCCCGCCGATGCCACTGTAGAACAACATGCCCAGCGAGTCCGCACAAACTTGGCCCGTCAGGTCCACTTCGATTGCGGCGTTGATCGAGATCATCTTCTCGTTTTGGGCGATGATGAATGGATCGTTCGTGTACTCTGTAGGATGGAACTCCACAAGCGGGTTGTTGTCGATGAAGTCGTAAAGCTTGCGCGAGCCCATTACGAAGCTCGCGACGATCTTGCCCGGGTGGAGGGTTTTTTGTGAGTTCGTGATGACCCCTTTTTCGACAAGGGGGATTAACCCGTCACTGAACATCTCAGTGTGGACACCGAGGTTCTTGAAGTCATCGAGATACTGCAGCACAGCGTCCGGGATGGTGCCGATACCCAACTGAAGGGTCGCTCCATCCTCGACCAGATTGGCGATATGTCGAGCGATGCGGCCTGCCAACTCATCCGTTTCACTCTGTGGTGCTTCGAGAATTGGCCTGTCGGTTGGAACCATCCGATCGATGTCGCGAACGTGAATGAAGCAATCCCCAAGCGCGCGCGGCATCTGGGCGTTGACTTCTGCGACGACCGTCCGCGCACTTTCGGCGGCGGCTTTGACGATGTCCGTAGAGACCCCGTAGCTGCAATAGCCGTGCTCATCCGGAGGGCTGACCTCGATCAGGGCAACGTCGATGACCACGCGCCTGGCCTTGAAAAGCTCCGGAATCTCCGATAGGAAGATCGGTGTGTAATCCGCCCGTCCCTCCGCGACGGCTCCACGGACGTTCGGGCCAATAAAGTAAGCGTTATGGCGGAAGCGCTCACCGAACTTGGGTTCCGCGTACGTGGCGACCCCGAGCGTCAGGAGGTGAACAATCTCGGTGTCACTAATGTCCGCCCGGGCCGAAAGAGATTCGACAAGGGTTTGGGGTTCCGCCGCGCCGGAACCAACAAACACGCGCTGTCCGGGACGCACTACGGCTACCGATTGTTCGGGAGTGGCGATCTTATCGCGATAGCGCTGCTGCCACTCGTTAGGGCTCGTTTTCGCCATGAGATTGTCCCTGTGCTAAACCAATCGCCACCGAGGCGCCTTGTTGGATTTGGGGCGTCGCTACCTAGGCCTCTCCCGCGCAGGCGTGCGACAGCAAGGTCATCAACTCCATCTCATCGGGAACCTCACCGTCGGCAACGACATCATCGTCGATCATCAATGCCGGAGTGACTTTAACACCACGATTGGTGATTTCGTCCCGGTCGGTAACCTCGCGAAGATCGTACTCGATACCAAGGATCTCCGCTGCCTCCTCTATGTTTTCTGCAAGACGTCTCAATCTCAAGCACCGGGTTCCGAGGATCTCGATTGTCGTGACGCACCTCCGTGGGCTCGTGCCCCGTAATCCATTCGAACACCAGTTGTCGACGGCAAAGCCAATTCAATAGACCGAAGGGCAACAGGCGTGCCAATCGAGATCGGTTCCTGCCACCCGGTCGCGGCGGATCACAAGGCCGCTGAACCGGTACGGGCCGGCTTGCACTGGAAGGTGACGCAATGCGAAAGCCAGTCAACTTGTCGCATCACAAGTACGATCGGACATTCTGACCACCTGGAGCGATTCCGATCTGCCTCATTCGGCCAACAGCCCGATGGCCCGAATGTGCCCGCGTACTACTGGGCGTTGACGGCGCCGTGCACAATGAGTTTTCCAGAGACGTGGGCTCGTAGATCGTGCGGCTTCGCTACTGAGGGGGCGGCACGGACGTTCGGTCGTTGAACATCATGGTGGCTGCAAGGGATCTGAGCGGTGTTAGCGGTGAACCTGCCCTGCACCGACTGGCGGTCGGACTAGCGGTCGGGTGACTCCGTTCGAGTCCAATCAGAGCTGCGGAGACAGTATCTTCGCCAGACCATCGCGGAAGCGCCACCAAGCCGGGCGCGAGTCGATCTGCTCCAACGTCACGGGCTCGGCCGCGGCGATCAGGCCATCCAACCAAACGGATAGCGCGCTCGCCAACCCCGAGCCGTAAGATTCGACGCTGAACTCAAAATTGAGACGAAAGCTCCAGCGGTTCGGGTTGGCGGACCACAAGAGGGGCACGTAAAGTTAGGTAAAGGTGCGACCCAAATGGATCACGCGCTACGGTTGCGCCGACAATGAAACCCGGCAGCTTCTCACTGTTCCGTCACACCGAAATACTCATTACCTCGACTCCAGATGACGCCTGACCGAAAATCGGCAAGAAAAGCATGAGGTTGCAGCGACGTGAATTCAGTTTGTATGTGGTTTTCGGGAGGGACACGCCTCCGGCAGGCGGTATCGCGACTTGACAGGCTGCAATTCTATGGCATAATTGCCATATAGGCATGGAAAGAGAACCTCGACAGCTCTACGAAGCCCGCGCCAAGGTCGCCAAGGCGCTGGCCCACCCAAGCCGACTACTCATGCTGGATGCCCTGGCAGAGAAGGAGATGTGCGTTTGCGATCTGACAGACCTCGTAGGGGCGGATCAGTCCACGGTTTCCAAACACCTGGCTGTCTTGAAGAACGCCGGCATCGTGGCCGACCGTAAGGAAGGCGTCATGATCTACTACAGGCTGAAAGTCGGGTGTCTCCGTGGCTTCTGGAACTGTATCGAGGGTGTGCTCAAGCAGAACCTGAAGGAACAACAGGCGGTGATGAATAACTTGTGAGCGCGGCATCCGACGGCTCCCGTTTTTATTTTGCCATATCCATGGCAAAATAGCCATGAAGGCATGAGGATTGCTGGACGTTCCGAATCCGCATGTGGACTTAGGGAGCAAGATCGATGGCTGCAAAGCAGTGGAAGATATTCGGGGCACTCTTTGGCATCTTCTTGGTTGCTTACTACCTGCCGCTTGGCAATCCGAAAGTCGAAGCGGCCGTTCTGGAAGCGTTCAAACTCCTTCAATGGTACGCGCGGAACCATATGCTCGCGTGCGTTGTACCAGCCCTGTTCATTGCGGGTGGCATTACCACGTTCCTGTCGCAGGCAACGGTGATGCGCTACCTGGGACCAAAGTCAAACAAACTCGCCGCGTATTCCGTGGCGTCGATCGCCGGAGTCGTCCTGGCCGTATGTTCATGCAGCGTGCTGCCCATGTTCGCAGGTATCTACAATCTCGGCGCCGGACTGGGACCTGCTTCGGCGTTTCTCTACTCCGGGCCTGCCATCAACGTACTCGCCATTTTCCTTACGGCTCGTGTACTCGGCTTTGACATCGGGCTTTGGCGGGCGATCGGCGCAATCGGCTTCGCGTTCGTCGTGGGGCTCGGTATGGCCACGATTTTTCGCCGGGGCGAGAGGAAGAAAGTAGAGGCTGCTGCTGTTATGCCAGCCCCACCGGAGACCGGTCGGCGTGGGTGGCAGAGCGGCCTACTACTCGCCGCCATGGTCGCGTTCCTCGTATTCTCCGACTGGTTCAACCCGGGGGATGCCGTGGTTCGACGTGTGGATGGCACGGAAGTACGCGGCGTCGTACTCCAGGAGATGCACGACGAAGTCATGATCCAGGTCCAGGAGAGCATTGAGGGAATCCGCGCAGGCGAGCGGCTTACACTTCCAAAATCAGAGATCGCGGAGATCGTCGAGGCCAAGACCTGGGTCATGGAAATCCACCACATCCGTTGGTACCTGGCCGGGCTTATGTTCCTGGCTGTGGCAGCGATGACTTGGCGTTGGGTTGAACAAGATGAGTTCAAGCTGTGGATGCACAACACATGGGACTTCGCGAAGCTGCTTGTCCCGCTGCTATTCGGTGGCGTCTTTGTAGTCGGCTTCATCTCCGCGCTGTTGCCAGATAAGCAGATCGCCCAGCTTGTGGGTGACAACAGCTTGAGTGCCAACCTGATTGGCTCCGTGGTGGGCGCGCTTTTCTACTTCGCCACGTTGACGGAGGTTCCCATCACGCAAGCATTGATGGAGCACGGGATGGCGAACGGCCCGGCGTTGGCGCTACTGCTTGCGGGGCCGGCCCTTTCGCTTCCCAACATGTTGGTACTCATCAAAGTAATGGGTACCAAGAAAACAGCAGCGTTCTGCGCGATCATCGTCGTCGTGGCGACAACGACGGGCATGATGTACGGCGCCACGCAAGGCGCGGGTCCAAATCTCGTTGCATCAACAGGAGCAATGCCATGAGTAGATGCTGTTCAGAGAACGAGGGTGAGACGCTCTTGTTCACGTGTGCTGGGACTGCCTACAGCGGCCAGGTGGCCAACCGCGCCGGTGTGGACCTGATGAAGCGGGGAGTGAAACACATCTTCTGTGAGGCGGCGATAGCGGCAAACCGTCCCAACAAAGTTGAGCGGGCGCGAAAAGGAGCGTGCCGTGTCGTCATTGACGGACATGAGGATCACTGCGCGAAACGCATCCTGAAGGCTGCTGGCATGCCCAGCGATCTGCGTGTCGGCGTGACGACGCTGGGCATCGAAAAGAAACGCGATGAACCGCCCATGTTGACGAATGCGAAACATGTCGTTGATGCAGTCACGGTGGGTCGTAGTTCATAGCTGAATGAAATGGCGGCAGTCGACGACCGACGGCCGCAAAGGAGCTGACCAAATGAAGATTGAAATACTGGGCACGGGATGCCCGAAGTGCAACGCACTGGAGGCGACCACCAAAGCGGCTGTCGACAAGCTGGGTATCACATACGAATTGGCACACGTCAAAGACATCACGGAGTTTATGAAACGCGGCGTAATGATGACACCGGCGCTGGTACTTGACGGAGAAGTAGTGACCAGCGGCAACGTGCCGAGCGAGGCCCAGATCACGACGATGCTGACGTCGGCACTTGCGAAAGGCGATTCAGCTTGACCCGCGTGCGAACCTCTTCTATTGACGATGGAACATGCCATGAAAAATGCGACAACAATCGTGCTACTCATCTTTGTTGTGGTGACCATTGGTTACCTTGTGATTGGAGACCGCGGCGACGGATCAGTTGCTCCGCGTGACGCGGCAGCGCCCACCATGCAATCATCACCAGTTGGGTCAAAGGCTGTCGAGATCGACGAGCCGACCAAGGCAATAGAGCTAGTAGCGGGTGACGAACCGGAAGAAACTGCCGGGCAGGTGGCCGAGACGGCAACGGACACGGCTGCAGACGCGAAATCAAGCTACAAGATCATCGCGTACTACTTCCATCGAACGCAGCGTTGCCACACTTGCTTGACGATGGAAGCGTACGCTGCGCAGGCTCTGAAGGATGGGCTCTCCGACGCATTCGAGTCGGGCACACTGGAATGGCGGACCGTTAACGTGGAGGAACCGGAGAACGAACACTTCGTCATGGAGTACGAACTCTACACGAGTGAGCTGGTTATGGTTGAAACCGAAGGCGGACAGACGAAACGCTGGAAGAAACTGGAGCAGATTTGGGATCTTGTAGGCAATGAGTTGGAGTTCAAAACCTTCGTGCGTAACGAAGCGCTGGCGTACTTGGAGGACGCGCCCTAATGGATGCCACGTTTCTGGCGCTGGGCTCTGCCGCCTGGTTTGGCTTCCTGACCGCCATCAGTCCCTGCCCGCTGGCCACCAACATCGCCGCTGTGTCCTTCATTGCACGCCGCATAGACAAGCCGAAAGCGGCTGTCGCAACGGGGGTGCTCTACGCGATCGGACGAAGCCTCGTTTACGTTACGCTCGGGGCACTACTTGTGTCGAGCGCGCTGGCGGCGCCCGCCGTGTCTCATTGGCTCCAGAAGTATATGAACAAAGTTCTGGGACCCGTGCTAGTCTTGGTCGGGATGATCCTGCTCGACTTGATTCGCGTGGGATCCTTCGGCGCGGGCCTCGGTGAGCGCGTTGGCAAACGAGTCGAGGGCTGGGGCATCTTGGGCGGTCTACCGTTGGGCGTCGTGTTCGCGCTATCGTTCTGCCCGTCGTCAGCGGCACTATTCTTCGGAAGCCTTGTACCTCTATCCATCAAATACGAATCCTCTTGGCTGCTCCCCTTAATATACGGGGCCAGCACCGCCCTTCCGGTCATCGTCTTCGCCGCGCTGATCGCCGTGGGAACCAAGGCGGTCGGCAGGGCTTTCGACCGACTGGCGTCGTTCGAGCGTTGGGCTCGTCGAATCACCGGGATCATCTTCATCGCCGTCGGTGTTTTCTTCGCGCTGAGATTTGTGTTCGGAGTCGTCTGACGGAAAGGCCGTGGTGATCGGCAAAACGCAAGTTCTTCAAATTGTCTCTACCGTCTATACCATACTTCTTTCCAACAACGGACCTACGGATCCCGTTGTGTCCAAGTATTCAAACGCGCGAGATGACCGCGCACATATGTCGAATGATCAGCAGATTCGGTGAGCGCGCCGGCAATCTTATAACCTTCACGCCTGGCTGCGTGAGTAACGTGTGGCCGAGATTAAACAAAACCCCGCGTATGGTTGTATAGCCCCAACTGGGATTCTCTTGAGCCATCCGTACGGTCAAATTGGGAATCTCATCGGGAACGCGTGGGCGCCCTGGCCCGCGTCTTTCGCTTCCGCCATACTTCATGACGACAAGCTTTCGATGCCACCTGAGTAACGTGTCGGGCGTGACGATTGATGACACCTTGATGAGCGTTTTCTTACCAAGAATCTTGCCTTCACTGCAAGGCGTCGGCGCTCATCGTCCGTGAATCGAATCCGTTTGCCTTGGAGCTTGGACTTGAGAATCGAGTTCTCCTCCCGGATATAGTCAATGACGTCTTGTTGATGCCTGTTCATCCAGCCAGCAACCGCCACGAGCAGGAGCTGCCATGATTGAATTGGGTTCATGGTCCCACTCAACCACGTTGATTCGTCGGTTGTAACGCCTTGCAAAGCAATCGCTTACGTTCGGCCGAGTTTTTGGGCACTACGGGATGTATCAGATCGCAGAACCGAGAGAATAGCGCTGGCGTTGAATCGCTGCCCACGCTCACGAATCACATTTACGAGTGCGGTTTTGGAAATACGTAGATCCCCTGCCAACCGGCTCGAATGTTCGCTGCGTGATCGACGCCCGCCGGGATGAAGTGCGTATCGCCCACGCGGTACGTTCGACTTTCCTCGCCGATGGTTAATTCCATTTCCCCGGCGAGCACAATCCCCCACTGTTCGTCATGATGATGTGTCGGAACCTCGACGTCCTTGTTGGCCGCCATGAACATCACCACACCATCGTCGCCCGATAACCGCCACCCTCGCAAGCCGTCAAACTCTAGCGCAGCCTCGGGAAACGCCCGAACAAACGACGGGAATGTCTCGGCATCGATCATCGGTAAACTCCGCCTCAGCGTGCCCGCCGCGTATCTAAGCAGGAACCCACGCAAGGTCGAGAATGCTGTTGGTCGGGTTATCTACGTTGAACACAGCCTTCACTGCCATTCCGATTTCGGGCGTCCCCTCCTTGAGGAAACTCATGAGTTTCGTGCAAACGCCTTCAATCTCGACACTGATCAGCGGAGTGCCAGCAGGCAGCTTAAAAAGCTCACCCGGATACTTCACCACACTCCACGTATAGATCCTCCCAGTTTGCGGCGCTTCCACCCACTGCGTTTCATGCCAGCAATCCGGACACTCACAGCGCGGCGGCAACCACAACCGCTTCTCGCCGCAATCGCTGTTAGAACACCGGGTAGCAAGGAGCTTCCGCTCCCGCAGACCATCAAAGAACTTCCCCCACCCGCCGTACGAGTGATAGTGTGACCACGTCTTGGGATTCAGGATCACCATCGGGTCATCGCTCTGTTTTTCCAATTGCGTTGTTGGCCATTCAATCGCCATCGTACCTACTCCTTGATTCCGCCGGGCGCTGCCCGCGGGTCGCGCTGCTGATCTCACTCGAAGCTGCTTACGGTTTTTCCAGAATCGCACACGTTACGTGACTGCCCGTCCCTGCGTGGGAAATCGCACAGCCACGGCGAGCGCCGGGTACCTGAAGATCCCTGAAGTCATCCGGTTTTTTCTTGCCATATTTTGTCCATCGCTCGGGATCGGCGTGAAACTTGCCCCACTTACCCTGCAACTGCCACAACAGCTCAACGATCTGGAAAATTCCTGTCGCCCCAACCGCGTGCATCGAACCGATCAATCCGCCCGACAAGTTCGTGGGAAGTTTGCCCTCAAAGTAAGCGTCACCCGACTCGATGAACTCGCGCCCACGCCCGTAGGGACGCAGACCAATGTCCTCGTACGTCTGAACGTCGCTGATCGTAAACGCGTCGTGCGTCTCGAGAATATCAAAGTCTTCAACCGGGTCTTTGATGCCCGCCATGTTGTACGCCAGATACGCGGCCATCCGCGACGCGAGAAACGAGCTAAACCCAGGCCAATCGTTGCGCTTCTGGTTGAAATAGTCCTTGTATGTTTCCTCGGTTTCGTTCGGCAGAAGCAGAATCGGCATGTGCCTTCGATCCGCCGTTCGCAGCGTGTGCGATCCACCGCAAATCGCCGTAAGTTCGATTGGATGATCCGTCATCTTCAGCGCCGTCTCCTCATCCGCGAGGAACAACACAGCCGCCCCGACACTCATCACGCAACACTCCAGATACGAAAGCGGATGAGAAACCGTCTCATTGTCCAGAACGTCCTGAACCGTGTATTTGCCCGGGTTTTGGGAATAGGGCGAGTAATACGCGTACTCGTGGTTCTTGCAGGCGATCTTCGCAAGCGCCTCACGCGGAACATTGTTTTCGTACTGATAGCGTTGAGCCATCAACGCATAGTAAGCGGCGTACATCCAACCAAGCTCGCTCTCGAAATCTTTGCACGCGGCGCTGGCAATGTAGGAGTTGCCGACCTTGGTCGGAACCTCGTCCATACGCTCCCACCCCACCACCGGAACACAGGTGGCGTATCCAGACGCAACCGCCTGAGCAGCGGCAAGCACCGCAGACCCGCCCGTCGCCCCGCCGGTCTTAACCTCAATGTTTCCCAGCGGATCGAACCCTAGGTAGTCATGGATTTTGGCAGCCGCCAGAAGCTGATCGCCGAAGTGATCTGCGAACTGCGAGTAAACGCACCAGTTCACCATCTGTCGCACCTCATCGGGCGAGACCTTCAGGTCGTTTTCCTCCACGGCCATCCGCAGCGCCTCGGTGCAAAGCTGGGACGTGTTCTTTTCCGGGTAGCGCTTGCGGTAGTCAGTAAGACCCCCCGCCACCACATACACTTTCTTTTCAAACTTCGGGATACGCAGGTTCTGTTCACTGAGTTTGATCATAGGGTCACCCTCTGGAAAGTTGTGCCGCCGCGCGACAGTCTTGGGCTAGATTGGAATGTGTGACACATTAGGAATACTCGAACACGCCACGCCGGACTCGGCGAATACGCCCGCGATGACCACGCAACGGCATCGCAATCGGGACAATTGCCTCGGGAAACGCGTAAAATGCCTAATCCTCTCGGCTCGAAGATTGACTGAACAACCGCGGGACAGACTCTGCACAACCGGCGTTCTCCCTTGACACAGACCACGCACCATCCGCGCGGTCCCCGATGCCGATTCCCGTAGCAACCTGCGTTCCACAACGGGTGTCCCTCCTGTTTATTCCGTACTCGTTGTTGACAAATGACTTACGGATTCGCTGGACATCGTGCTAAATCACACCGACCCAGTCAGTTTCGACGCAAATGGTGGGTGAGATGGGATTTTTGCTCATCGACGTGCCTGCACTCTTTGCGTTCGTCCGCAACCGCTCAGAGCTCGCGCTAGAAAATCTTGCACTTCAGCAGCAACTCGCTGTCCTGGAGATGAATTCGAAACGCCCGCGCCTTCGTAAACGTGATCGAATCTTCTGGATTTTCTTGCCCAGAATCTGGTCGAACTGGCGATCAGTTCTGGGCATCGTTCAGCCAGATACCGTTGTTCGGTAGCATCAACGCGGTTTCAATTTGTCTTGGCGATGGAAGGCGAGGGGAAAACCGGGACGACCCAGAGTCGATGCTAAGATTCGCAAGTTGATCCGTCGGATGTCGCGAGAGAATCCGCTATGGGGAACGCCGCGCATTCAATCCGAATTGGCGTTCCTTGGCTACGTTGTGGCCAATGCGCCAAGCAACTACGTTTCGGACCCATTTGATTCTTCTTTAGGATACTAATTTCGTCCATGATTTCTCCTCAAGCGAGCTGTTCATTTAGTCGCAAATCGCTGCCGAATTCCGTATAGCTTTCCACCAATCAGCAGCAGTAGCGATAGAGCCAAGAGCCCCCATTCGCTTAACGCGGGGATCGGGAAGAATTCCACGCAATCGGGAATGTTGTTGTTATCGAAGTCGCGGGTGTCGTCTTGTCCATCGCATTGGTCGATGCAATTGGGAACGGTGTCTCCGTCGCTGTCGGTTTCCGGGGTCCCGCACCCGCATTCACCCGAATCTGTTTTGAAGGTGTCGCTGGGACAGGCGTCGCCGCATTGCGCATCGACGTTGTCACTGTCTAGATCGCCCTCACAGAACGTATCCGCAGGTAAAGGGGTTCCGTCGGCGAGCTGACAGCAGGCGGGTGAAAGGTCGAGGCATACTCCGTCATCGAAACAGCAAGCTCGACTTGGTTCGCAGGAAACATCAGGAACAAACGAACCCCCTTGGGAAATGCAATCGGTATCGTCGATGCACGCTCCGTCATCAAAACAGCAAGCGCCTGAGGAAATATAGTTATAACTCAAGATGCTGGTAGCAGTTCCGTCGTCGAAAGTGAAGGTCGTCGTTTCACCGAAGGGGATCGGACGATCGAGAACAATTTCAACCACGTCGGCGGGACCGTTGTCGAGTCGGCGAGTCTTGATGACTACCGGCGCGATGCCCCCGGTCACAGAAACTGAGATCTGATCAACAAGAACATAGGCTGGTTGATCGAAGGTGACGATGAAGCGATCGAGGTCGGGATAGGTGTTTGCATCCACCTCTCCAGCAGGTGGATCGGAACCGACGATCAACTCACCATCGGAAATTGTCCCATAACGCAAGAAGTCCCATTTGTTGGTGGTTGGGAGTGGAGCGCAACCCCCTTCTCCAATCATTTTGACGCGCTCGCCGGGGCTCTTTCCGACAGTTTCCTCACGACAGAAAAACTCAACGCCATCGACATAGTAGCAGAAGTTGTTTCCGTCTCTGCTCTCGAATCGGTATGTCCGAAACTCGAACGGGAGTCCAAGCATGGCAAAGCTTCCCCCACCCCCGACTACGGTGTCGCCGAGCATATCAATCAAGTCCTGAATGCTTTTATAGTCGATGATGAAACCACCATCGCAGCCGGGGTTGCCCTCGAAGGCAGTATCCGACCAAAACCGCCACTCGACCCAGAGTGATGGTGGGGAGATCCCGGTCGCCGAAGTAATCGTGCGAGTGTAGTCCACAATGTCCCCGGACGTGTCCCAAAACAGGACAAGCTTTCCCTCGTCGATGGAGGCTGTGCAGAATTCGCAACCGTTAAAAATCTCCCACCCACTGCTGGGGTCGGTCGGGAGGACATCGGCTGTGTACTCGAAGAGCAGCCCATCGCCGCGCGCAAATACGCAGCAAATTATTAGCAATAACAAGCTAGCTGGAAATCGAGCAATCAATGTGCAAACCCCTTTCTCCTCAAGTACCATTGTAGAAAATCACGAAAACCAATACAACCCGCGACAGGCTCTCCTTACGCAACATTCGGTCCCAATTCCTCAAGGACACCTCAAGGACACGATGGTATCGTGTAGGGATACGGTACCAGTTTCAATGCATCAACCGAAAAAGTGATATCAAAGACATTAAGTTGACTGTTGTGCGGGGTCACAGGTGGTGAATTCGTGAAGTTATTCCACCGAAATCCGGATTGCCATTCGGGGGGAGCGGCGGCGTTATCCTTGTTTTTGTCGACGGTGGCAACGACATCCGAGACATTCACTAGACCGTCTCCGTTGACTTCGCCCCAGCGAGCTGTCGTTACGACTAACGATTCCGATCCCTTCACACGAAGCACCCAAGCTTCGTACCGGCTTCCAGCACGATTTGCACTCAAATACGTCGGACTTGCGTCCAATTGGCTTAGTCTGAAAAGGATGGAAAACGCCGCCTGTGATCGAACATAGTCGACAGGCGGCGAGGGTTGTAGAGATACGATTCTACGTTTACGGATGCGGTCCCGTGAAGGACTGCTCAAACCAGAAATAATCGAACAGATCGACGTCGCCATCGTCGTCAACGTCAAAGTCGCCGCAGGCACCAACATTGACCGACACCGTGTATTCGCTCCAGTGATGGATGGCGTTGTTGCAGTTGATTACAGCACTGTCCCGCACAACCAGCCTCAATGTATATGCGCAGGGCAGCAGCGCGGTCGTATCCCACATGCCGAGCAAGCCGCCGACGACCGATGCGTTGCCTGAGTTGATCGTCACCCACCCCGACGCGTCGCCGCCGGTGTACTGTAGCGTCCAGCTTGAAAGGTGGGCATCGAAGGCGGTTCCCCATATCTCGACGACACCCTCAAGGTACTCGCAAGGACTCGGACTCGTCAGCGCGGCATCAGGCCAGGTGTTGTCGACGACGACATCGCGCGTCTCGGTGGCCGTGTTGCCGCAGTCATCGTTCGCCCGCACACGCAACGCGTAGTCACCGTCTGCTAGGG
>JAJDDZ010000104.1 GCA_029260025.1 Phycisphaerae bacterium
ACGGCAAATCCATCCCCACGGGTACTTCGAAATATTCGTGGACGTACTCGCGGAGGATGGCTGGGGCGAAGGGGCGGAAGGCTTCGCGGAATTTGACCTTGGCGTTGATGATGTCCTTCATCTTGTTGTGGCGGGCGTCGGCGAGGATCGACCTTGCCCCAAGCGCCCGCGGGCCAAACTCCAGGCGCCCTTGATACCATCCTATGACCTTCCCGTCGGCGATCATCTTCGCGGTTTCTTCAAGAAGCGATTCTTCGTCGGGAACATGGGTGTACTTGGCGCCGATCTTATCGAGTGCTGTCTTGACTTCGTCGTCGCTGAATTCCGGTCCCCAAAGGGCGTGGTCCATTTGGAATACGCGGGGGTTTTTGAGCACTGTGTTGTAGATGTAGAACGCGGTCCCGAGTGCGCCGCCGGAGTCGCCGGCTGCTGGCTGAATGAATATGTTTTCGAAGGGGGTTTCTTGCAGAATTCGCCAGTTGGCGACGCAATTCAGCCCGACGCCGCCCGCGAGACAGAGGTTTTTCATGCCCGTCTCGCGGTGAACATGGCCCGCCATCTTGACCATGATCTCTTCGACGATTTTTTGACCGCTGTGGGCGATGTCGCGATGGAAGTCGGTCAGCTCGGTCTCGTTAGGGCGCTGGGGTTGACCGAAAAGGGTCTCCCACTTGTCGCTGATCGTTCGCTCGGTCGAATAGGCATGGACGAAGTAGTCGAGGTTGAGGCGAATACTGCCGTCGTCTTTGATGTCTACGACTTCACGGAATTTATCGACGTAGGTCGGCTTGCCGTACGGGGCGAGACCCATGACTTTCCACTCGGCGTCGTTGACGCGAAATCCCAAGTAAGCGGTGATGGCTGAGAAGAGAAGTCCCACCGAGTGCGGAAAGCGAATCTCCTTTTGCATCTCGATTTGTGTCCCACGCCCCACGCCCCAACTTGTCGTAGTCCACTCTCCTACGCCGTCAGCCGTAATAATCGCCGCATCTTCAAAAGGCGAAACGAGAAAGGCACTCGCAGCGTGCGACAAATGGTGCTGACAATAAAGAATCTCCTGGTCGACGCCCAGCTTTACTTGGATCTCGGTACCGATGCGCAATCGATGACTGAGCCAGAGCGGGATCGCGGTCAGCCACGGCTTGTAGGTTCGCGGGTAGTACGCCAGAATCGTTTCAAGGATGCGATTGAACTTGACAAGCGGTTTTTCATAAAACGCGATGTGATCGACCTGCTCGATCGTTATGCCCGCGGTCTTCAGGCAATACTCAATCGCGAGCGTTGGGAACCCGTGGTCGTGCTTCTCGCGAGAGAAGCGCTCCTCCTCCGCAGCCGCGATGAGCTGACCATCTTTGACCAGCGCGACGCCGGAGTCGTGGTAGTAGCAAGATATTCCGAGTACAAACATACGCAAAATTGATCCAAAGTGTTCCCAATATCAACTGCTTGATGACTTCCGAGATCAGATGATCGGATAATAGTACATGACGATTCCAAAGATGAAAACGCACAGATTCCCCAAACCGTGGAGAATGATTGGGACAAGGAGGGTTCCGCTCTTCAAGAAGGCCCATGCGAGCAGGTATCCGGCGACGAAGTTGTCGGGCCCTGGATTCCCTCCAACGAAATGGGCGAGCGCAAACACCATCCCTGAAATAGCGATTGTCTGAGTCGCACCGAGCCATCGCGCCAGCGGCACACAGAGCGCGAACCGAAAAACACCTTCTTCGACGACAGGGACCGTCGTGCATCCACTTACACCCCAGTCCCATACTTCCGAAATTCGAGGGTCGAAGCGTGGAACGTAAAAAGGGAGGCCGGTTGCCCAGCAGAATCCAAAGACCACCCCGGAGACAGCCCCCACGATAAGACCGAGGATCGCGGTCACTTTGATCCAGTACTGCCAGTCTTGGCGAGGTTTCAACCGCAGTCCCAACTGAGCCCAGTTCCATCCAGAGTAGAATCCGTACGCGAGAAACGCTGTACCTGCGAGCATCGCGTCTATCAAAGTCGATCCCTGAATGACGCCAACGTATACGGTGGCAACACCGATCGTAGCGACGAGGATGAAACCGAATTTTCGGGAGCGTTCAAGGCCTACCAAAGTAGCTTGGGATGCTGACCCTGTAATAGCTCGAACATCCACTCTCTGCGACTCGAAGTTCTCGCCCATATTTAGAATGGCCTGCGCATTCTTTCGATCGTTGGCTCGTGGGGCTTATAGTCTTCCCAATAGGTTCCGCCGGAATGAGGTTTTTTCCGTAAGGGGTCAGTCCTGCGAACGATCAACGAAAAAATCGGCAAAAGAACAACAAACAAAATCGTCAGCATCACCGTGGACATAAAAAGGCCGATCGGAACCGTAACGCTCATCCAAAAAATGTAGATTGGTTTCGTGAACGTCGGGGATGCCAGCGAAATAACGCAGCAAAACACGCCGGCCGACCACATGATGCTTGAAGCTATCTGAGCACCGCTGCCATCCCATGCAAGCAATCCGATCTCTGCCTTGCGCGAGTGCAGAAACCAGAGGATCGCCCCGAGAATGCCAAAACCAAACAGCATCGCCCAGCCAAACTTGCGAAGGTCTGTTGGTGTTGGGTTTTTGTTGACGGTGAACATGTTTAGGCGTCTGAGAAGACTTCCTTGGGGTCTAGTTTCTTGATGAGAATCTGCGCTTCGCCGATCGCGTGGCCAGCCGCCAACTCGTCCGTGGCGCTCGCCCAACTTTGCCAGTTGTCGTCGAGGTTGAGTATCTCCGCACATTTCTTGGCGGTCGCTGGAAGAAACGGGGCGACGAGCGTCGTCAGCGTTCTTGCCGTCTGAAAGCAAACGTTGATCGCCCGACCGCAGGCCTCCATGTCCGTTTTTCGCGAAAGGAACGGCTTGGTCACGTCGAAATAACCGTTCCCCGCGCGAGCTAGAGCCATCACCTCACCGAGTCCCGCCTTGAAGTGACACGCATCGAGCTCAGTTCCGGTTTTTTCCACCGCTTGCTGGCAGCGGACGAGGTGCTCGTTGTCTACGTCGTCGCGAGAACCGACGGCTGGAATCTTGCCGTCGAAGTACTTATGCGCGAAGGTCATTGTACGGTTGAAGAAGTTGCCGAACGCGTTGACCAACTCGGTGTTGTTGCGATTAACGAAATCGTCAATGTCAAAGGCGGTCCGAGCGGACTCTGGCGCGATCGAGGTTAGGTAGTACCGAAGAGGGTCAGGGTCGAAGGTCTTTAGAAAGTCTTCTATCCAGACGGCTGTCCCGCGACTCTTGCTGATTTTCTCTTCGTCTTTACCGGGGAACTTGATGTTCAAAAACGAGTTCGACACCACGTTGTGCGGCAACTGATACTCGCCCGTTGCGCCCTGCAAATCGTCGCTGTCGTGAGAGGCGAGCAGCATCGCAGGCCAAGTGATTGCGTGGAAGACGATGTTGTCTTCGCCAATAAAGTGAACCACTTTGCATTCGGGGTCTTTCCACCAGTTTGAATATGCCTCGATGCCTTCGCCATTTTTTTCGCACAGCGCCCCGGTGAATGAAACGTATCCGATCGGTGCATCAAACCAGACATAGAGAGATTTTCCCTCCGCGTCGGGATCATCGAGCGGAACCGGAACGCCCCAGGTCAGGTCGCGGGTCATTGCCCGCTCGGGAAGTCCTTCTGCTTCGATGCGACCGAGTGATTGATTCAAAACGGTGGGTCGCCACTGTGCACCGCAGACAGTCGCATCTTTCTTGCTAGCAAGCCACTCGGTAAGTTTGCCCTGCAATGCATCGAGTCGAAGATACCAATGAACCGTCTCGCGAAGTTCTGGCTTGCTCCCGGTCATAACGCTAATGGGATTAACGAGCGAAAGTTGATCGATCGCCCGCCCACAACCTTCGCACTGATCGCCGAAGGCGTTGTCGCTGCTGCAGTGCGGACACGTTCCTTTGACATATCGATCAGGCAGGAACTGGTCAGCCTGTGTATCATAAAGCTGTTTGGTCGATCGCTTGGTAAACAAGCCCTTCTCGTGAATTTTACGGAAGAGGTCTTGGGAAAATTTTTCGTGCGTCTTCACATAATCCGGCTGATGCGTACCGCCGTAAATGTCGAACTCGATCCCTAGGCCGTCGAAGTCGCGTTTTTGGCAGGCGTTAAAATGAGCGGTCAGCTCCTCGACGCTCTTGCCTTGCTCGCGAGCGGTCTTAAGGGCTGCGACGCCGTTGTCGTCGCTGCCACAAATGAACCGCACTTCCGCCCCGGTCGCGCGAAGATAGCGAACGTAGGTATCGGCTGGGACATACGCCCCGGCGATGTGGCCTACGTGGAGTCGCCCGTTGGAGTAGGGAAGGGCTGCGGTTATGAGGAATTTTCTGTCTGTCATAGGTTAGGAGTCGGTTTTGCGGGTTTCCACATTGAAAAACGCCATTCATGTCGAACCATACCGGTTTTCGAGGCGATTCCAGCTTGCGTCGCGATTCCAGCTAGCGCCGTGATTGTAAGGCGTTGGGGGGTTCTGACAAGAAACTCATGGCCCGCGGCGCCTCAGGTGCCGATAAAACCGGCGAGTTTTGACGTCGGATCGCTGCCTCGCGTATAATGCGGCTTGGCAGTCGGTTTCCGACTAGTCACCGATCGAAAAAGACGCGTTGCGAGTGCTTTGAGCACTTCATGCAATCGATGGAATCTTCCACCATGAATCATCACATATTAGCCATGTTCGGACTGCCCGGCGGCGTTGAGTGGGTCGTTATTCTGCTGGCTGCGCTGCTTCTGTTTGGCCGGCGTCTCCCGGACGTCGCTCGATCAGTCGGTAAGAGCATCGTTGAGTTTAAGCGCGGTCTTCGCGACGTAAAAGACGACATCGACACCGCCTCGAAACTCGACGCCGACAAATCCCACAAGCTGGATAGCAACTCCGACAAGCCTGCGAATCATTCTGCCGGGGATTAACTGAGACTGCATAGGCAATGGCTGATTGACATCAGGTGTATTCTTTTGCGCGCACAAGAAAACGCCCGGCGGTCAATTACGACACGCCGGGCGTTTTGTATATCAAGGAAAGGTTTGTCGTCGATCGATCCCTCTCGGGACCGACTCAAATGTCCGAAGACACTCATCGAAAATATGCTGACATCATCCTTTGATGTCTCGAAAGACGTCGAAGGTCTAGATATCCTCTAGAAAGGAGGTGATCCAGCCGCAGGTTCCCCTACGGCTACCTTGTTACGACTTAGTCCCAGTTATCAAGCTTACCGTCGGCCGCCGCCTCCCTAAGGTTAGCTAAACGGACTTCGGGTACTCCCAATTTCCATGACTTGACGGGCGGTGTGTACAAGGCTCAGGAACACATTCACCGCGTCGTAGCTGATACGCGATTACTAGCGATTCCAACTTCATGGAGTCGAGTTGCAGACTCCAATCCGAACTGAGGCTCGCTTTCTGCGATTTGCTCCATCTCACGATATCGCGTCGCTCTGTACGAACCATTGTAGCACGTGCGAATCCCTGGGTATAAGGGCCATGATGACTTGACGTCGTCCCCGCCTTCCTCCGGTTTGACACCGGCAGTCTCGCTAGAGTTCCCGGCATGACCCGCTGGCAACTAACGATAGGGGTTTCGCTCGTTAAAGGACTTAACCTGACACTTCACAGCACGAGCTGACGACAGCCATGCAGCACCTGTGTAAGTTTCACCCGAAGGCAGCCTACTCCTCTTTCGAAGAGAGCATCCAAACATGTCAAACCCAGGTAAGGTTCTTCGCGTTGCTTCGAATTAATCCACATGCTCCACCGCTTGTGTGAGCCCCCGTCAATTCCTTTGAGTTTTAGCCTTGCGGCCGTACTCCCCAGGCGGCGCACT
>JAJDDZ010000105.1 GCA_029260025.1 Phycisphaerae bacterium
GTTGAAGTTCGGCGAGCATGGTCTCCCGCTCATGGGGTGCGGAGATTGGAATGACGGGATGAACCTCGTCGGCGACAAGGGCAAGGGTGAGAGTGTATGGCTAGCCTTCTTCCTACATGACGTGCTGATGCAGTTCAAGGAGATCGCGGAGGGTCGGGGTGACGTTGCTTTCGTGAAGACGTGCGAATCGCAGGCTGAAACTCTCCGCAAGAACATAGAGCAACACGCTTGGGATGGGCAATGGTACCGCCGCGCGTACTTCGACAATGGCGAGCCGCTGGGTTCAGCTAGCAATCCTGAGTGTCAGATCGATTCGCTCCCGCAGAGTTGGTCGGTTCTCTCCGGTGCAGGGGATTCGGCCCATGCACGAGCCGCGCTGGGCGCTCTCGACCAGCGCCTTGTCCGCCGAGACCTCGGGCTTATCTTGCTCCTGGACCCGCCGTTCGACGTTTCTCAGCAAGAGCCAGGTTACATCAAGGGATATGTGCCGGGTGTGCGGGAGAACGGCGGCCAGTACACTCACGCTGCCATATGGGCGGCAATGGCCTTTGCGTCGATCGGTGACGGCGACCGCGCGTGGGAGCTGCAGTCACTCTTGAATCCAATCAATCACAGCTCTTCGCCGGATGCGGTCCAAACCTACAAGGTCGAACCATACGTGATCGCCGCTGACGTGTACAGCAACCGCCAGCATGTTGGTAGGGGAGGCTGGACGTGGTACACTGGCAGCGCCAGCTGGATGTACCGCCTTCTGACCGAATCACTCTTGGGTTTGCGATTGGAAGTGGACCACCTTCGTCTAGAGCCTGTCCTACCGGGCTCGTGGAAATCGCTCCAGATTCGCTACCGCCATGGCGAAACACTTTATCACATAAACATAAGCAATAACGCAGGCACGACCGTGACGCGTGTTGTGTTCGACGGCACGACGCGCGCCGATAAGACCATTCCGCTTCTCAACGATCTCCAGGAACACAACGTGGATGTGGACATCGGATGACAGGGCCTGCATTGTCACCCGCGCCGCGATTCACGGTTCGGTCGCTACGTCCAAAAGGTCTCAGGCCGTTGTGTCCAAAAATACGAATGCGCGTAACTGGCTGTGTTCCAACGACTTACGGCCTATCGTTTTAGTTGTAGAATGGGCCAAATGAACGTATCTCAAGCGTGGCAGCTGCTCTTAGTTTGCCTGGAGCGTGTAACGCCCAGCTATGGCGCATTGTGAGTTTTGGCGTCATGTTTTCAAACAGTCTAGCATGGAGGCTTGATATGAAAGCATACTCGATGGATCATCGTCGGCGGGCGCTGCGTATGTGTGACGCCGGTCGTGCGACTCGCGAAGTGGCACGAGCGTTGGACGTCAGTGAATCGTGGCTTCGCCTACTCAAACAACGACGTCGTGAGGACAATACGATCGGTCCTCGACCGTCCGGCGGTCGGCGTCATTGGCACTTCGAACCCAAGCACTTACGGCGACTTGAGCGTTGGCTCTAGCAACGTCCGGATGCAACACTCGAATCTCTGCTTGAGCGCGTGAAGCGTGACATGGCGCTAAATTGTAGCCTCATGGCTGTGTGTCGCGCCGTCAAGAAGTAGGGGTGGTCGCTTAAAAAAAGACGTTTCGAGCGAACGAACAAGATCGTCCGGACGTTGTCCGCCGGCGACTGAACTTTGTCATCGCACGTCGCTTCGCTGACGTCGAGCGGTTCATTTTCCTCGACGAATCCAGCGCCAAAACCAACATGACGCGATTGTATGGTCGTGCGCCGATCGGACAACGTTGCTATTGCGCGACACCGCATGGTCATTGGAAAACAACGACCATGCTCAGCGCCATTCGTGCCACGAGTGTGATACAAGAGGCGTCGATTGTCTTCGATAGTCCGACCCACGCAGCGGTCTTCCGCAGTTATGTCGAACAATGCTTAGTGCCCGCGCTAACGCCAGGCGACATCGTGGTCACGGACAATCTGGCCAGTCACAAGGTCGCAGGCATACGCGAAGCGATCGATGAAGTCGGCGCGAGTGTTTGGTGCCTACCACCCTACAGCCCCGATTTGAATCCGATCGAAAAGTTGTCGAGCAAGGTCAAAACATGGCTACGTAGCATCGCCGCGCGATCAGTCGAGGGATTGATCCAAGCCGTTGGCGACGCACTCCGCGCAGTCGATGCCGATGAATGCCAAGCCTATTTCAGAAGCTGCGGATACAACAGACTTGACTGTTAGGTGCCCTAGTCGCTTTCGTGGTTCGCGAATACGAACGCCGCGCCCGCCACGTCCACCGTAATCGTGCTCCCGGGTCCGAAGTCGCCGGACAGAATGCGTTTGGCCAGCGGGTTTTCGATGGTTCGCTGGATGAGGCGTCTCAGGGGTCTTGCCCCGTAGGCCGGGTCGAAACCGTCCGTTGCGAGCCTCTGCTTGGCTGCGTCTGTGATGACGAGTTTCAAGTCGCGCTCGGCAAGTCGTTGGTGGAGGTAGACCGCCTGGATCTCGGTGATCTTCACCAGGTCATCACGTGTGAGCTGGTGGAAGATGACCGTTTCATCGATCCGGTTGAGAAACTCCGGACGGAACATCGTCTTGAGGTCCTCCTTGACGCGCATTTCGATCTCAATGTCCAGGGTGGACGTGTCGTCGTCACCACCTTCAATAAGTTGCTGAATGTGCTCGCTGCCGATGTTGGACGTCATCGCCACGATCGTGTTGCGGAAGTCCACGGTGCGTCCATGACCGTCGGTTAGCCGTCCGTCGTCCAACACCTGCAACAGCGTATTGAAGACATCGGGATGCGCCTTTTCGATTTCGTCGAAAAGCACCACGCTGTAGGGCTTTCGATGAACGGCCTCGGTGAGTCTGCCACCCTCCTCATAACCAACGTAACCGGGGGGCGAGCCGATCAGCCTGGCGACGCTGTGCTGTTCCATGAACTCACTCATGTCAATGCGGATGAAGGCCGCCTCCTCGTCAAACAGGAAAGTGGCCAGCGCCTTGCACAATTCGGTCTTGCCAACGCCCGTCGGACCAAGGAAGAGGAACGAACCGATGGGCCGATCCGGATCCCCCAGCCCAGCCCGCGAGCGTCGCACCGCGTCGGAGACGGCGCGCACCGCATCTGACTGGCCGACGACGCGCTCGGCCAAGCGGTCTTCCATCGCCATGAGCTTTTCCTTCTCGCCCTCGAGCAAGCGCGAGACCGGCACGCCCGTCCATTGGCTAACCACTGACGCTATCTCCTCGGCCGTCACCTCTTCACGGAGTATAGCTCCGTCTTTGTGCAACTCGTCTAGCTTGTTTGCGTGCTCGGTCAGCGATTCCTCCAGTTGGCGCAGCTCGCCGTAGCGAATGCGCGCAGCCCTCTCCAGGTCACCGCAACGTTGGGCTTCTTCCAACTCCCTCTGCTTGGCGCCGATTTCGTTCTTGAAGCCCGCGATACTTCCGAGTTGGTTCTTTTCGTTTTCCCAGCGCGCGGCCAGAGACCGATCGCTTTCGCGCAGATCGGACAGCGACTTCTCGATGTTGGCCAGATGCTTGCGGCTTGCGTCATCCTTCTCCTTCTTGAGCGCTTCGCGTTCGATTTCCAACTGCATGATGCGCCGGCGCAGCTCGTCCAGCTCAGCTGGCATGGACTCATTCTCGATGCGCAGTCGGGCGGCCGCCTCATCAATCAGATCGATCGCCTTGTCCGGCATCTTCCTGTCTTGAATGTAGCGGTGCGACAGCGTTGCGGCCGCAACCAGTGCCGAGTCCTGGATACGCACGCCGTGGTGGGCATCATAGCGCGGTTTGAGCCCCCGCAGGATGGCGATCGTGTCTACGACCGACGGCTCGGAGACGTAGAGTTTCTGGAACCGGCGTTCAAGGGCTTTGTCCTTGCCTACGTGTTGGCGGTATTCCTCGATCGTGGTGGCGCCGATGCAGCGAAGCTCGCCGCGGGCTAGCGCCGGTTTGAGCAGGTTGCCTGCGTCCATCGCGCCTTCGCTCTTACCCGCGCCGATAAGCGTGTGCAACTCATCGATGAAGAGGATGACCTCACCATCGGCGTCGATCACTTCCTGGATGACAGCCTTGAGGCGTTCTTCGAACTCACCACGGTATTTCGCTCCCGCGATGAGCAGGCCCATGTCCAACACCACGAGCCGCTTTTCCTTTAGCGTTTCCGGCACATCACCGGCGAGAATGCGTAGAGCGAGACCCTCTACGATGGCGGTCTTGCCGACTCCCGGATCGCCGATTAAGACCGGGTTGTTTTTCGTTCGGCGGGCTAGAATCTGCATGCAGCGGCGGATTTCTTCGTCCCGACCGATGACCGGGTCGAGCTTGCCCTCGCGCGCGATGGCGACAAGATCGCGCCCGAAGCGCAGCAGCGCCTGAAACGTGTCCTCGGCGGATTGCGACGTCACTCTACCCTTGCCACGCAGCTCCTTCATCGCCGCCAGCACGTCGTCCTTGTGCGCGCCGTTGACGGAAAGCACTTCCTTCGCAGTGCTTGCCACGTCGCACAGGGCAAGCAACAGGTGGTCGGTCGAGACATACTGGTCCTTCATCTTTTGGGCGAGCTTGATCGCGCTTTCGATCACCGCTTGGAACTCTGAGCCGGGCGTGCGAGCGCCACCCAAGACTTTCGGCAGGCGGCTTAGTTCCGATTGGACGATCGAGCGAATCTGGCCGACATTGGCGCCGGCTTTTTCAAGCAACGGTGCCGCGCCGCCAGGATCCGGGGTCGCGTCAGGCGCGAGCACCGCGGCCAGCAAATGTAGCGGCGTCAGTTGCGGGTTCCCTGCCTGGCCGGCGATACGCTCGGCCAACTGCAGCGCCTCCGCAGCCTTGATTGTCAACTGATCCGATGTCATGGTCCCATCCTTTCCAGCGGACACACACCTACCCGGCGCCGACCACCGATCGTTTTCCAGGACAGCGCGAAATCCCTATACGCAGGCGCAGTGGGGCACGACCACGTGGGGCGCATGGACATACGCATTGCCTTCTCGCAGGCAAATGCAAGCGGCGTGCCATGCCATGGGCCGTGAAACAAAGGTGTTGACCGGTTGGAGCGGGTTGCGGTGCTACGGGGCACACGAAACTGCCTGCCATTACCTGTCAGATTGGCACGTTTGTGCAGTTGTCAGGATCGACGCAAGTGATCTCGATGACGCGAGGTCCAGTCGTCATCTTACGCACTCCCTTCCGCAGGGTTCGACACGGAGAAATTTGTCGAAGGGTCGTCTCGAAGGCCGTCATGAGGGTTGGACATACCTGTATGTACCCGCGCGCGTCTTGCGATACCGAGGCCTCTCTTCACGACGGCGACGTGGAACACAGGATCGCCTAGCGTTACCACCGGCAGCGTCGTCATTCCGATCACGATCTCTTCAACCGAAAAACAGATCACCTTCTGCTCCTTGCCGTGAAGATCGGAGTTAGTGGCAACTTCTTGTCCTGTTTCTACGATGTCAGCGGGAGCAACATGAAACTGGAGGATTCCGCCAAAATCCGCTCTTGTCCACCTCGTCGTGTCGATAATCGAGCTGTTTGCTCGAGCCGTCTGTCATTCCAAGTTTGATTAGTCCATTGGGGATACCGCGCACGCCGACCTCG
>JAJDDZ010000106.1 GCA_029260025.1 Phycisphaerae bacterium
AAAGTTGGATGGTGGGGGACTTCCTCTTCGACATCATGTCCGGGAGGGATGCGGGTGCGCGGACCGTGCTAATGATCGGAAACAACCCCGACCACCCCGACCCAGATTTCGCCAACCAAGCCGATCACGTCATTCGCGACCTGCGAGAACTCTTCCCAATCGTGGGTATTGAAGACCCCGAAGTGAAGTAGAGTCCGACTCTGGCAAGAACACCACGATATGGAAAGCCGCGTCAGCCCTCGAAGCTTGTCGCCGCCGGCGCGTCCGCAGTCTTCATGCGAAAGAGCACCACCGCCCAAAACGCCCAACCACAACCAAGCAGAAACTTCACCGCGACTATTGGCGCGAAGTAAATACTGAGGCCCATCGCGATTGTGATAGAAGTTCCGATGCGAGTCTTTTGCCCCACAGTCAGACCAGTCTTTCCACGAAATGCGTGAATGTAGGGACCAAGGTGGCGATGATCGAGTAACCATCGGTGTAGTCGGTCGTCACTCTTTGCGAAGAGGTAAGCGGCAAGGAGCAGGAAGGGCGTAGTCGGAAGTACCGGCAACAAAATGCCCGCCATACCGAGGGCTACGTTGATCACGCCCAATGCTGAAAGTACCGTCCGCCGAACACTCATAGGCGTCTTATCGTCGGACGAAAGGGCGGCGTCAAATATAGCGCGGTCCGATAAAGCTTACGACCAAGAATCGCCCTCCTCCCGAATCGTCTATGTTGCAGGCGCGGCCGTGAGTGACTCGACGGTCGTCCCCTCGGGAAGTGGCATACTGCTGCGACACTTGGGGTACTTGCTACAACCCAGAAACGGTCCCGATCGTCCCGTGCGGATCAACATGTGCTCGCCACACTCTTCGCAGGCGACCTCGGTCGGGATCGGTTTGGGTTTCACGGCACCTGGGATCTCAGCCTCAGCGTGCTTCTTGGCTGCCCCTCGCAGGTTCGCAACGAATCGACACTTGGGATACTTGGTGCATCCGAAGTAGGGGCCAAACCGTCCGGTCTTAGAGGCGCAGTCGCCGCCGCAGTCCGGACATTTCAGCTCGTCATCCTCGGGCCACGTCTCGACAACAGGGCGACCCGTTCGCGTCCAGGCAAAACCTTCTGGGGGCGGTCCCATGGCGGCGTAGTCCACTTTCCCGTTCGCGTCGCGCGGAACCTCTTTGCCGGATTTTGCTCCGCCAGTAGCGCCCGGAGGCGGCTTGTCGGGTATTTCGCCTTTGGCTTCGAGGTCTTTGAGGTGTTCGAGTTTTTCCATCGGCATCGCGTTACGACAACGCGGGAATCCAGAGCAACTCAAAAACTCCCCGCGTGCGCCTTTGCGGATTACAATGTCGCGGCCACACTTGTCGCAGCGGACGTCGGTTTCTTTCGGTTTGGGTTTTTCGACGTAGACGCCCTCGGGAAGCTGCTGGGTCGCTTTGCACTTGGGGTATCCCTTACAGCCAAGGAACGCCTTCCCGCGTGCCCACTTGACCGACATCGGCGAGCTACATTCCTCGCAGAGGGCCTTGATGTCCTTCTCGTCGACTTTCTTGAGAGCAACGCCTTGTTCGTCGCAGGGCAGGGTACTCGTGCATTCGGGGTACCCGGTGCATCCCAAGAACGGTCCGATGCGACTTTTTCGCAGAATCATTCTTTTCCCGCAAAGCGTGCAGGGTTCTTTTGCAACAACATCGGCGACGGGTTTGCCCTCGTCATCGACGTTCATCGCACCTTTGCACTTCGGGTAAGCGGAGCACGCTAAGAAGCGACCGTTTTTCCCGATGCGGTAAACCATTTCCTCGCCGCATTCATCGCACTTGTACTCACTGGGTTCCGCCCGAGCGCGTTCCATTTCGACTTGCGCTTTGTCGAGCGATTCCTTGAACGGTTCGTAGAATTCCCGAAGCACATCGACCCAGTCCATCCCGGCGTCTTCAATCTTGTCGAGTTCGTCTTCCATGTGGGACGTAAACTTCAGGTCCATGATTTTGGGGAAGTGGGCGACAAGTTTTTCCGTGACAAGTTCGCCCCGAGCAGACGGTTTCAGCTTCTTTTCGGTCAGATCAACGTACCCGCGATCCTGAACGGTCTGAATAATTGCGGCATACGTACTCGGGCGTCCGATCCCCTCGGCTTCGAGTTTCTTAACGAGCGCCGCTTCGCTGTAACGAGGCGGAGGCGTTGTGTATTGTTGCTGCGGATCGACCTGAAGCGGCGCAACCGCACTTCCCGTCGTCAGCTCCGGAAGGACAACGTCGCTTCCAGTATCAACTCCCATGACAGCGAGAAACCCATCGAAGACCAGGCGTCGTCCGCTGGTTCTAAAGGTCGCTTCACCGGCGGAAGTCTTTCCGCTAATGAGGATCGTCGTACTGTCCCACTGAGCGGGCGCCATCTGACAAGCAACGAATCGTCGCCAAATCAAGTCGTAGAGCTTCCCTTGCTCCGCGGTAAGTGCATCCGAAAGCGCCTCGGGCGTATGATTCACGTCGGACGGTCGGACAGCTTCATGAGCCTCCTGCGCCCGCTTAACTTTTCCAAAGATGTTGGGCTTGGCGGGCAGGTGTTCCTTGCCGTGTTTCTCGGCGATCAAAGTCCGCGCAGCATCGACGGAATCCTTACTAAGGTGCGTCGAGTCGGTACGCATGTAGGTAATCAGGCCCGTCGGTCCGTCGCTCGATCCAAGGTCGATCCCTTCGTAGAGCTGCTGAGCGATTCGCATCGTGCGCGACGGCGCAAAACCGAGAGCACTGGATGCCGCCTGCTGGAGCGATGCTGTCGTGAAAGGTCCGTTGGGTTTGGTCGTGGTCCGTTTGGTCGCGACATCCGAAATCTCAAAAGGCGCAGCTTCGGCCTCGTCGATTGATCCCGTGACTGTAATTGATTTGAATCCCTTGTCCGGGTATCCCGCCAACTCAACCTCTTCGATACCGGCGACCTTGAGTCCAAGGGCCTCTGCGACGCTTTGTGCTTCGCTGACGTTGCTTGGTTTGAAATCTTTTCCGTCGAATTGCGTTAGTTCTGCGTACAGTGCTTCATGCTTGCTCAGCCACTTGTTCCGCTCTTTAATCGTGCGCCCACCGCCCTTAGCATTGCCCCCATGGAGGAACTTTTCCCACGCTTCGCGGTGCTTGTCCGCTTTGGCGAGATCAGTCCCGAAACACCCAGAGATGCGCCAGCTTTCTGTTGGAACAAAAGCGCGAATCTCCTTTTCGCGATCAACGATCACGCGAACCGCAACGGATTGAACCCGCCCAGCTGAGAGTCCTCGGGCGATCTTTGCCTGAAGTAGGGGGCTGAGTTGATACCCGACGATCCGGTCGAGCAACCGGCGGGCCTGCTGCGCGGATACCTTATTCATATCCAGTTCGAGCGGATTCGCGAACGCGGCCTGGATCGCTGTCTTCGTGATTTCGTTGAAGACGACTCGTTGGGAGGGCTTATCCCCAATCTCTAGGGCGTGCAGCAAATGCCAAGCAATCGCTTCGCCCTCGCGGTCAAGGTCGGTCGCGAGATAGATCTTGCTTGCCTTGGCCGCGGCCTTCTTGAGTGCAGCGACTGTTTTTCGTTTCGCGGGCAGCACCTCGTAGACCGGTTCGAATCCGTTCTCGAAATCAATTCCCACATCGTTTGCAGGGAGATCACGAACGTGACCCATGCTAGCCATAACCTCAAAGGCAGAACCGAGGTAGCGGTTGATAGTCTTCGCCTTCGCCGGCGATTCAACGATGACGAGTGATTTGCTAATGTCCTGCGTCTTTTTTGCCACAAAATCCATCCCATCCGGGTTGAAATACGCCCAATTCGAGCACGGCCCCCGCCGCACAGGGCTATGGTCCCGTCGGTCGTTACTATCGACAGGGGGGTCCGAATACTCCAGAGACCAGGCCTTCGCCTCCTCGATTCAGTTGGACCCAGGCCCCCCGAGGTCATGGCGGGGGGGTTTAGCAGCGGTTTTATCGGTTGTCAAATAAGGCCATTGCTTCCCGAAGGATTCTTTGTTGATTTTTTCGCAGTTCAACCTATATTGTTGGGGCGGCTGGCGGTTTTTCATAACCCCGGCATTTACAAGGAGTTACGTCATCATGATGAAGTTTTTTCGCAAGTACAACAAACAGCTGCTGGCTGTTTTTATGGTTTTGTTAATGGTTGTCTTCGTTGGGGGCAGTGCGTTGCAGTCGATGCTTTCCGTACGACAGGATCGCAAAATCGCAGATTCGAACTACGGCGAGATCACTTTGATCCAGCAACAGGACGCCAACGCGACCACCGAACTCCTATCGGGGGTCGGGCTCAACTGGCGGACCCCGCTCTTCGCAGGTCAGCCTCCAATTGAAATTGTCGATTGGATTTTGCTGCTTCGTGAGGCAGAGCGACTCGGCTTCGCCCCGGATATCACACAGGCTCGCGTTATCGCCGAGGCATCGGGGGCTTCCGATGCTGTCAGAGCAGTCGCCCGTTCCAGAGGTATCAAGACAGACGTTGTTTACGACGCTATGGCTCAGTTTCGAGCCGTCAGCAATGCCGCCTACGCCATCGCGAGTTCTACGCGTCCCAGCGAAGTCGAGCTTCGATCGGCCGCCCGTGATGCGCTTGAACTCGTGAAGATTCGCGCGGTGGTGCTTCCCGCCGACGCGTTCATTGACGAATCTGAGGCGATTTCCGAGCCCGAGCTTCAGGCCCATTTCGACAACTATAAAGCCACCGAGAAGGGTCAAGGTATGAACTTCGGCTACTACCAGTACCCGCAGTTGAAGGTTCAGTATGTCAAAATCGATCGTGACATGATTATGGAGAGTGTCGGTATCGCCAACGTCGAGCGCAAAGCAAAGGCATACTTCGAGAAGAACAAGGAAACAGACCTGCTCTTCCGCACGGAGGTCGACACTCCGACTACCGTAGAGGGTCCGTCCGCCGAGGACGCGGGCAAGAAGTATCTCAACTGGGACGCCGCGCAGAACATCGCCATCGCTGCTGTCAAAAAGCAGCACGCATCCGAGGCTGCCCAGCAGCTTTCCAACTGGCTAACGCAATACGCCTCCGGCCCTTGGGCCGACGCAGAACGCGGCGAGGATGGATACAAGACGGCGCCAGAGGCGGCCAAGGACCTTGCCTTCTATGCGGAGATGATCGATCGCATCCCGAATTCATTGAGATTCCCCGGATCAGTGACCGTTGGCGAAACCGACTTTTTTGAGCAGGCGGAATCATTGGAAGTGGCCGAACTCGGTTCGGCAGCTTATCGCCCTGAGCGCGGCGCTCCCAAGAGCTTTACGTCGCTGGCGTTCTCCTCAAAACCGATTCGCGACAAAGTTCCCACGGAGGCTGGGGCAAGCGCAAGCGATTTTCTTGCGACGTTCCAGACATGCGAGTTCCCCGTCGTCGATTCATCGCGGAAGAATTACTATATCTTCCGCATAATCGATTCCAAACCAGGTCGCCCCGCGAGATCGCTCGCTGAGGTGCGGGACGAAGTAGTGGCTGATGTGCGTTTGGTCCATGCCCTCGCCGCAGCCGAAACCCGTGCGGAGCATTTGACCAAGGGGTACGACACAATCGAAGATGCCTATGAGCTCGATCCGGATCTCGCCGCCTTCCGCAAAGGCGAAAGCGTGGGGATTACCAGTGGATATTTTGAGCCGACCCCGTTTGCTCGCGTTTCGCGCGGCGATGCACAAGTTGGTCGCACATCGCAGGGCGTTTGGGCTGGCGTTGGTCTTGGGATTCTCCCGACGGATATCGTTGCGGGATGTTTCGCACTCGATACCCAAGAAAAGAAGGTCGGCGTTTTCCCAATGCAAGATCGGGCGGCCGTCCTTCTGGCCGAATCTGTCGAGACCATTCGCGCTGACGAAGACGAGTTGAATATCCTTCGCAACTCTCTCAAGACGCAACTCGCCGGTGCTCGTTTTAGAGACGCCGTAAGCGAATGGTTGACGCCTGAAAAGATTCAAGCTCGTACAGGGTTCAAGCTCGACCAAAACTAGCCATCTTGAAGAAAGCTAGAAGTTCCCGAAACTCCGATACCAAGTCTTACGATCGCAGGCGGTCGTAGGGCTTGTTTCGTGCGCGCGTTTCGTATGAATGTGTAAGACTGCAATGTCCTCTGAAAATACCGCTTGCCTTTCCTGGAATAACGTCCTATCAAAGTAGCGGTAGTTAAGGCGGAATCATCCCTGCCTTATGGTTCCCGGAATCCCAGCGAATGTTGGTGATTCAGACGAGGTTTCCGCACAGGAACGAAGACCGATGATTGGCGATCGCATAGGCGAGTGCCTAGTCAAGAAGCAGCTAGCGAATCAGGCTCGTGTATCGAAGCCGTAACCCGCTGCGGTAACTTCGCCGAAAGTGAAACCAAATGACGCGAGCAGCGTAGAAACATACAGAAACTCCCCCCTAGTCGCGTCTCGGCATCGCGCCGATGACGTGGACGACCAACGCGCCGTGTACGCCCTTCCCTCAGGGCGTATGCGGCGCGACTCTTTTTACTGCAAGTCGCTAGCGACGCTCCCCATAGGTGCAGCACAGTGTACAATAACGCGAAGTCGGCTGGAATCGATGGCGACAGAGTCTGAGGCGAGGTTGCCAAGCTCTTCCCCGATCACCAAGCGGATTTCTGGCGAATCATTGTGGACCGCGTACAAACAAAACGAGAAATCGAGTCGCTGCTTTCATCTCGAGGTCTTCGACCACGCAATCGGTTTGGGCAGAACTTCCTGATCGATGGCAACCTCATGCGCTGTCTGGCGGACTCTGCCGAAACCACGGAGGACGACCTGATCCTAGAGGTGGGTCCGGGGACGGGGGGGCTGACTGACCTCCTCTTCAAGCGAGCGGGGCGGGTTCTCTGCATTGAAATCGACCGGGACCTTACTGAAATTCTCTCCGAGCGCTTCGCCGATACCGCCAACGTAGAAATCGTTTGTGCAGATGCCCTCGCTTCCAAGCACCGCGTCTGCCAGCCAATCTCCGAGGCGATCGAGTCATTCTCAAGTGAGAGCAGTGGGGCGGTCAAGCTCGTCGCCAACTTGCCCTATCAGATCGCTACCCCGCTAGTGATGAATCTCGCCGTTTCTTTTCCGGCGGTGAGACGCTTGTGTTTTACGGTCCAGGCAGAGGTCGGCGATCGCTTGACGGCATCCCCAGGCTCAAAGGAGTTTGGCCCTCTTGCCATCATGACACAGCTACTTTTTACGACGAAACTCACTGCCCGCATTGGCCCAGCCTCGTTTTGGCCTCGCCCGACGATCGACTCGGTCATGTTAAGAATGGACGCCATCACGAGTCCTTTTGCCTCGCCTCAGGAAGTTCAAGAGTGCGCCACTTTCGTGCGTAACATCTTCGAGTTTCGCAGGAAAACGCTCCGGGGAGCATTAGGCTATCTCGTAGAAAATGATGTACGAGAGTCGCTCGCCAAGGACCTTGATCTTTCGCAGCGACCAGAGCAAGTACCAGTCGAGGGATGGTTGCAGATGAGTCGCATCGTTCAAGCGTCCTGAGATCTAAACAAACATGATTTATTTCGACAACAACGCAACCACAATCCCGCTTCCCGAAGTAGTCGAGGTGATGGGAGCGTGTCTTCGTGAGGACTACGCCAATCCCTCGAGCGTCCATCAATTCGGACAAAGCGTCAGGCATAAAATCGAATGCGCCCGCGAGCAGGTAGCGGCGCTGTTGGGGGCAACCCCCCGAGAGGTTATCTTTACCAGCGGGGGAACCGAAAGCATCAATCTAGCGATCCGTGGAGCGCTACAGAGCAATCCAAGTCGACGACGGATTGTCACCACCCCCGTCGAGCACACAGCCACCCTCAGCGTGATGGAACAGCTCGCAGCGACCGGTTACGAGGTGATACGAGTCGGTGTAGACCAAGAAGGGCGGATCGACGAGGCGGAATGGGCGGACGCGATCACGGAAGACACAGCCCTAGTCTCGCTGCTCTACGCGAACAACGAAACCGGAGTGCTCTTTGATGTGCCCAAGCTGGCGACGATCGCCGAGGCGAAGGGAGCGATTGTCCACATCGACGCGGTGCAGGCAGCAGGGAAGATTCCAATCGTCGTCGAAGACTGGCCAGTACACCTGGTCAGCATCAGCGCCCATAAGTTCCACGGACCCAAGGGCATTGGAGCACTCTATGTGAAACGACGAACGCGGGTCTCCCCGCAGATTGTCGGTGGAAGTCAGGAACGCCTTTTGCGCGGAGGGACTGAAAACGTCGCCGGAATAGTGGGCATGGGACTAGCCTCAAAGGTCGCCCTCCGTGACATGGATCGAGTTGCCAACGAAGTTCGACAGATGCGAGGCGCCTTCGAGGCAAGCTTAATTGGTAGCGTCCCCTTCGCCCGGGTCGTCGCCTCAACCTCAGACCGACTCCACACGACGTCGAATATCGCTTTCGGACGCTTGCAGGCAGAAGCGATCTTGATTCTTCTTAGCGAGGCGAGCGTGTGCGCCTCAGCAGGGTCAGCGTGCAGCAGCGGTTCGCTAGAACCATCGCACGTCCTCCAGGCCATGGGAATCGACGAATCGCTCGCGCACGGAGCTATCCGGTTTAGTTTCTCAAAGTTCAATACGCCCGGTGAAATCGATGAAGTCGTGTCGTTGCTCCCCGATTTGCTGAGCAGGTTGACCAAGCTTTCTGGCGGCGCAGCTAGCTAAGTTCGCCGCGCAACCCACCACTGGCCAAACAGAAGACCGAGAAGCGTGATCGCCGCACCGAGACCGCTAGTTCGAAAGCGCTCACCGACATTGATCGGTGGTCCCAGAATGCCCGCCGCAGCGAGTTCGATCTTCACACTCGCGCCTCGTGATTTCCGAGCCGATTCAAGTTCACCAAGTCGCGTTTTTGTTTCGGCGATCGTCGTACGCAGAGATTCGACGTTTCGACTGGCCATCTCTGCTCGAACCGTCGCGGTCACAAATATCTCGACCGACCCGACCCGTTCCGAAAGCTGATCTTGTAGCTCCACCAGCGTCGAGACTGTCTCGTCATTTTCGCCCCTGGTAAATTCCAGCAGCGCCTCCGCCTGTTGAAGCGAAGTCGAACGGAAGGATTTCATTTGATCCAAGGCAGCCACCTGCAACGCGTCGTCGATTTTCTGCATCCGCTGCCTTGAACGTCGCCGAAGACCGCTCGCGCTACGCATCGCCGCATCCAGACGGAAATTCTGCGATCGATCAATCTGGCTCGCAGCGAATTCAAACCGGTGATAAAAAGTCTGGAGGGTCTGAAACGACCGCGAAACACGCCCCTGGAGTTGCAGCACACGCCCGTCGTCACTTTTCAATGTATCGATGTCATGAGCGCTGTCTCGCATCGCAGCGAGAAGCTTGGATGAATCGAATAGAAACCCATTCAGAGCTGATCGAGTTCGTTGATACCCATCGAGTAATTCTTGGCTCCGGGGGTCGATAGGCGAATCGCCGATCGCCGATAATTCCCGAGCCCATATTCCCGAAAAACTAGCAAATGAGTCGCGAAACGCCTCCGCACTCCCAGACAAAGCGCTCACGTTGTCACTCATCGTTTGCGGGAGCTTCCCAAGCTCGACACCATACGGGAACTCCGCCAACTTAGTGGTCGCGCCGTTGAGTTGCGAATGCAAAGTCGCTGTCGCCGCTTGAACTCTTCCGATTTGACCACGAATCTCCGTGAGGGCGACAGAGAGTTCTTTTAGATCCTGCTGCAGACCCAGGTCCGCAGCGAGCGCTTGCTTTCGCTTCTCAGCCGTGACGATTCCATGAGACGGGGGGGGCGCATTACGGAGATCATGGACCGACCCAGCGACTTCTGTGACCCTCGCACCGCTAGTACGGTATCGTTCGCGTACACTACGCCACTGATCCAGGAGTCCATCCCGCTCAGCTCGGCGGTCTTCCTCCGGAACCCCGGCGACCGCCTGCTCAAGGATAACCCGTTCTGCCGCGAGCAACGATTCCAACTCCACGATATGGGCGATGACTTCCATCTCCGCCTCGGACGGCTCCTCGCGAGCCTGCACTAGCTCACGTTCAACGCTCACAAGAAACTTGTCGGAAGCGCGTTCCGCCTGAGCCAGGGCCACGTCATTCTTGGGCGTTTTAAAGGCAAATCGCAGCGTATTTCGAGTTGGAAAGTCGACAAAGAAGTCGCGATCGCCCGCCACGCCCGCGGAAACCCCGAAGTCAGCAGAGACGACATCGTAGAGCGTATTGCGACAAAGATCCCGCTGGGTCGAGTCGAGTTTTTCAGGAAGGTGGAATGTTGCGCCACAAAGATGGACGTTGCGACCCGCGATCAAGAGCACAAAGCCAACAACAATCGCACCCATGATAGGCAGCAGGACGGTCACTCTCTGTCGTGGCGCAGGAGGCGAGTGGCCTCGAGTTCCCGCCCCGCCAGAGCTTCGAGTGTAGTCGCCGGATGCCGCAGAAAGCGCTCCCAAAGGATCGCCCTGCAAGGAGCGTGAAGCGCGAGCATGTGGCGACCCGTTACCGCCGCCGTTTCGGAGTCGGGGATTGCCAGTCGATGGTCGGGATGTCTCAGGCATCACTGGTAGACCCTCCGAGGAGGGTTTCAATCCTCGCCATGTCCGACGTGGAAATGTCCCACCCGATCGCCCCGACGTTCTCTTCGACCTGGGACGGGCGCTTCGCCCCCACCAACGGAGCCGTGACGCCAGGGAAGTTCATCGTCCAGTTCAAAACTAGTTGAGTCACGGTTTTACCATACCCCTTCGCGATCTCGGATAGCCCTTCTACAAATAGGAGATTCCGGCGGTATCGGTTCCCGAGAAACTCCGGATCGCGGGCACGAATGTCTTCAAAGGTGCTTTCTTCGTTGAATTTCCCTGTAAGCAACCCTTTTGCAAGGGGCCCGTAAGGCAAGAAGCCAATGTTGTGCTCCTTGCAGTAGGGGATCAAATCCTCCGAAGCTCTGGGGTGTAGCATGGAAAATGGGGGCTGAAGTGAATCCACAACACCGAATTCAGTCGCCGCAGAAATCTGCTGGCACCCGAAGTTCGAGAGTCCCACCGCACGAATTTTCCCTTGTTTGCGGAGGATAGAAAACGCCTCAAAAGTTTCGCGTATGGGCGTCTGCGGGTCAGGCCAATGACATTGGTAAAGGTCAATGACATCAATCCCCAGGCGTCGAAGGCTCTGCTCGCACTCCGCAATAATGCTGTCTTTCTTCAGGCATCTTGCAGGATCTTCCCCTTGGCTAGCAGGCAATAGCAGGCCGCATTTGGTCGCGATGACGAGATCATCCCGCCGACCGTGGATCGCTTTCCTCACAACCTCCTCACTGTGTCCTTGCCCGTAGATCGGCGCTGTATCGATCAAGTTGATTCCCAAGACGATAGCCTGATGGATCGCCGCGATCGACTCGCGGTCGTCAACATGTCCCCACGTCTCGACGGTCGCACCCATCGCCCAAGTCCCAAGCCCAAGGGGGGAGACCCAAATATCACTCGCGCCAAGTTGTCGCCGATCCACGGTATTCAAGCTCCGATCGTAGTCGCTAAGGGAGGGGCATCACGGGCAAGCCAGACTGCGCATGCTACCGATTCGTCGAGTGTTTTTCAAGATATGGACACAAAGGCAACGCGAAATCTCAAATAAAGCGATACTGTTATTGGTCAATGGCGGATGATCGGAGAATTTGAGCCCGACGAGGTTTGACAGTTTCAATCGAATCCGTATATTCGCGGGGCTCTAGGTCTTGGCGGCGGATTTTCGTCGCCGCCCTAAGTCCTGAGAAATGCAGGACTTGGTGCCGTGTTGTACGCCGTACCAGCGTTGTCGGTGACGCCTCTTATCGCTTGGCGGAACTTTTCCGTTGGCGCACGGTTCTTTTGCGCCGTCGATGCGGCAGTGGGCAACAGCTTTGGTTGCTGCTGTAGCTCAGTTGGTAGAGTGCGTCCTTGGTAAGGACGAGGTCACGGGTTCGAATCCCGTCAGCAGCTTAGAAATAGATTGTAAATCGGTGCGATCAGTGTCATGGCGTGACATCTGGTGCTCGAAAAAAATGGACGAAATGGCCATGCTAGGCGTGCTGCCCGTTTGATGGGCACCTTGGCCGGGTTTCGTGAAAACGTGAGTTTGTATCGGGCGGGTTAACGCCGCCGAGCGAGTGGAGAACGTAATGGCCAAGGAAGTATTTGAAAGAACAAAGCCGCACGTGAACGTTGGAACCATCGGTCACGTGGATCACGGAAAAACGACATTGACCGCTGCCATCTGCACGGTGCAATCAGCCAAAGGGCTTTGCAAGGCAATTTCTTACGACGAGGTCGCCAAGGCGTCGGAGTCACAGGGTCGTCGCGACTCGACCAAGATTCTGACCATCGCGACCTCGCACGTCGAGTACGAAAGTGAAACGCGTCACTACGCGCACATCGACTGCCCGGGTCACGCTGACTACGTAAAGAACATGATCACCGGTGCTGCCCAAATGGACGGTGCGATCTTGGTCGTCTCCTCCGCTGACGGACCGATGCCGCAAACGCGCGAGCACATCCTGCTCGCTCGCCAGGTCAACGTTCCGCACATTGTGGTCTTCATGAACAAGGTTGACCTCGTTGATGACGAAGAGCTTCTGGACCTTGTCGAAATGGAGATTCGCGAGCTTCTCACGAAGTATGACTTCCCAGGTGACGACGTTGCGGTCATTCGTGGTTCGTCGCTTCCCGCTCTGAATAATCCCAAGGATGAAGAAAGCATCAAGTGCATCCAAGACCTGCTGGATGCTCTTGATAAAGAGGTTCCGATCCCTGAACGCCAAAAGGATCTGCCGTTCTTGATGTCGATCGAGGACGTCTTCAGCATCAAGGGTCGCGGTACGGTTGCAACGGGTCGTATTGACCGTGGCGTTGTCAAGGTAGGTGATCAGGTCGAGATTGTAGGTCTTGTCGATACGACAACGACGACCGTAACCGGCGTCGAGATGTTCACTAAGACGCTTGAACTTGGTGAGGCAGGCGACAACGTCGGCTGCCTGCTTCGAGGAACCAAGAAAGAAGAAATCGAGCGTGGGCAGGTGCTTGCAGCTCCGGGTTCGATCAATCCCCATACAAAGTTCGAGTCTCAGGTTTACGTCCTGACCCAGGACGAGGGCGGTCGTCATACGCCATTCTTCAATGGGTATCGTCCGCAGTTCTACTTCCGCACAACGGATGTAACCGGCGGTCTTGAGCTCAAGGGTGCTGAGATGTGCATGCCCGGCGACAACATCGAGATGATTGTTACGCTCGGTAAGCCAATCGGTATGGAAGAAGGACTCCGCTTCGCTGTTCGCGAGGGTGGACGCACGGTCGGGTCGGGCGTTGTGGTAAAAGTGCTTGAGTAAGCGAATCGTTGTTCGCGCTTTCAGATATTAGGTTAGTGGGTTAGGTAGTCAGGACGTAGCAGACGATGGCCAAGGCAGCAAAACGCGAGTGGGTTTGGTTCCAGTGCAAGGAATGTAACGACCTGAATTACCGTACGACCGTGAACGTGATGGGCGGAGTTCCAAAGCTAGAGCTCGCCAAGTACTGCAAACGAGAGCGGAAGCGCACGATTCATAAAATTAAGAGAAAGTAGTACCCTCGACTGCTAATTCGCAGATGCGAAATCTGCTACAGGGGCGTAGCTCAATTGGCAGAGCACCGGTTTCCAAAACCGGCGGTTGGGGGTTCGAGTCCCTCCGCCCCTGTTGCCGAATGTTCGGTGAAATCGGCGGATTGGGCAGAGGGCGGTTGGAGGTTGGCTGAGCAAGAAATGGAAGGAACCGACACAATGACAGCCGAGCGTGACGACCAACAGTCAGGCGCGCCGTCTAGCGGAAGTCCGAGTCCCGGGCGCTCGCCAGGTACAGGGGCTCCAAAAAGTCGCGGTCTGCTTGCGCCGTATAAGCCAGAGCAGGGTCGAGGAACCCGCATCGGGACCACGATCGGTTTTGGCTTGCTGGTTCTCTGGGGCGGTTACTTCGTCTGGGAACAGCTTCGCGTATACGAAGGCGATGAAGGGTGGCGATTGCTAATCACCCCCGGAATTCCGATTTTATTTACGGTCCTCCTCGGTGGCGTGCTATGGTGGCTGGTTTTTGCTCACCGCACCACTGGTGATTTCATGATCGCTACCGAAGGTGAAATGAAGAAGGTCAACTGGTCGACCAGGCGAGAGGTCATCGGATCGACCAAGGTTGTGATCCTGTTTACGGTTTTGATCGCGACGTACTTGTTCGCCGTTGATGTCGTGTTTCAGAATATTTTTAGATGGATTGGCGTGCTCAAGGGATGACCGAAACTGAGCAAACATCTCAGGACCCTGTGGAAGGAGCCGTCGAAACCGAGACCGCGGTGGACGCTGCAGTTTCCCAGGAATCCCAGACGCCCCAGCAGGCAACCTTCTCGACAGAGAAAGTTGATGTCCCTGAAGAAGCATCTTCAGCAACGGAAGCGACCCAGCCCGGGATGAAATGGTATGTACTTCGGGTCGCCTCCAACAAGGAAGGTCAGGTTCGCAAGGCGCTAGATCGAAAGATCGCGATTGAAGGGCTGGCTGGGCGAGTGGGTCGTGTCTTGGTTCCGTCGCTAAAAGAAAAAAAGAAAAAGGGCGGCGTACTTCGGGTTGTCGAGCGAAAGCTCTATCCCGGGTACGTTTTTGTTGAGATGGCCTGCGAGGAAGATGGCTCGATTCCTGAGAACGTTTGGTTCTTGGTGAAAGAGACCACGGGCGTCGGCGATTTCATCGGATCTGATGGTAAACCAACCAGCATGTCCGAAGACGACGTAGTCCAGATGGTTGCCGCATCCCAGCAGGCAGAAGAAGAACCGGGAATGGCCGGTCTAAATATTCATAAGGGTGAGCAGGTAAAGATCACCGACGGCGCTTTCGAAAGTTACGAAGGCGAAGTAGATTCGGTAGACGAAAAACGGGGCATGGTTTCCGTAATCGTCACTATCTTTGGCCGGTCGACTCCGATTGAAGTCGATTACTGGCAGTTGGAAAAAGTGGAATAGCTCGCTTGGACTGTCGCGCGGCGGATTGCTGCCGCGACGGAGTTTCAGGCGTTTTGGAAATGGTGAGCGAACGTGGCAAAAGCAGTCGGCAAAGAAGTTACCGGGATCATCAAACTGCAGGCGCCAGGTGGTAAGGCGACTCCCGCTCCGCCAATCGGACCTGCGCTAGGTCAGCACGGGGTGAACATCGGGCAGTTTGTGCAGCAGTTTAACGCCGAGACCAGCAAGCTCAATGGGATGACGGTTTCGGTCGTGATTTCCGTTTACGGCGATCGATCGTTTTCCTTCGTCGTCAAGAGTCCTCCGGCAGCTGTACTTCTCAAGGACGCAGCCAAGGTCGCCAAGGGAAGCGGTGTTCCGCACAAGGAAAAAGTCGGAACTGTAACGATGGCGCAGGTTCGCGACATCGCCGAACAAAAATTGCCCGACCTGAACGCATCGACCGTCGATGCCGGTGCGAGAATTGTCGCCGGGACGGCTCGTTCGATGGGCATCGATATTGTCGATTAGTTAACTCGTCACCCCCGAGCGGGTGGCCAGCGAGATTGAGACGAAGTCATGGGTTATCGCAGCGTAGTATATCGAAAACAGGCCGAAATTGGTGGCGACGACAAAGCTCCCGTAGCACTCGCAGAAGCGATCGCGCGGATCAAGAAGATGGCGGAAGTCAAGGGCGACCGATCTTACAAGAACGGAAAAAAGCGTAAGGCGGTCGATCAAACTGTCGAAATCGTCTTGCACCTTGGAATTGATGCTAAACAGGCTGATCAGATGCTGCGTGGCGCGATTTCGCTCCCAAAGGGCATTGGTAAGTCGCGTACTGTGATCGCGTTTTGCGAAGGTGCGCTTGCGGAAGAAGCAAAAGCGGCCGGGGCAACCGAAGCTGGCGGCGACGACCTCGTGAAAAAGGTCGAAGGCGGCTGGTTGGATTTCGACGTTGCGATTGCGCACCCTTCGATGATGGGCAAGGTCGGAAAGCTCGGTCGCGTTCTGGGCCCTCAGGGGAAGATGCCAACCCCCAAAGCTGGGACCGTAACGGCTGACGTTGGTCAAACCGTAAAGGATTTCTGCGGAGGACGCATCGAGTTTCGAAACGACGATGGCGGAAACATCCATCTCCCAGTCGGACGGATCAGCTTCCCGGACGACGATCTCAAAGTGAATATTGAGGCGGTTATCAATCATTTTATTAAGCTCAAACCTGCTACAGCGAAAGGTCATTACCTTAAGCGAGCTTGTCTCTCGGCTACTCGGACGCCATCGGTAACGCTGGCGACTTCTCACTAGCTTCGAGTTCAACTATTAGAACGGAAAGAAACGATGAGCAAGGCACTCAAGGAAATGATCACATCGGAGCTTAAGTCGCGCTATGACGGCGTGGCCAGCGCTTGTGTAGTCGAACTGTCAGGTATGTCCGTCATCGAGCAGGAAGAACTTCGCGGCGAGCTTCGCAAGAACGATGCCCACGTCCACGTGGTGAAGAATCGTCTCGCGAAAATAGCATTCCGCGGTAGTCCGCTTGAACCTCTCGGTAACACTCTTGAGGGACCATGCGCGTTAGTTACCAGCGGCGGTTCGGTTATCGACATCGCCAAAACCCTGACGGCGGCTGCGAAGGATATTGCGAGTCTCAAGCTCAAGAACGCGATTTTTGATGGCGACTCAGACCTTTTCACGGTCCTCGAGCTTTCAAAGATGAAGGGTCTGACGGAGTTGATCGGTGATATTGCTTCACTTGTTAGTTCGCCTGGTCGTGCGATCGCGGGCTGTGTAAAAGCACCGCAAAGTAAGATTGCGGGTTGTCTAAAGGCAATTGCTGACAAGGCCGCGTAGGAATACAAACACAAGAGCGTTTCGTGATGACTGGTCCGCCTCGGCGGATGAAATGGTTCACATAGTGTGGACTGCCTATTGTTGCGGCGACTCATTTTTTGATTTTAAGGAGCGAAGTAGAGATGGCAGAAGCACCAGCCAAAGAGTTTGCCGGCCCAATTACAGAGCTTGCTGACAAGCTCGTCAATCTTTCCGTCAAGGACGCCCAGTCGCTTGTGGATTGCCTTAAGGATGTCCACGGAATCGAGCCAGCAGGCGGCGGCGTTATGATGGCTGCAGGCGGCGGCGAAGAAGAAGCTGCTGAGAAGACTTCGTTCGACGCGATTCTCGCTGGATTCGGCGACAAGAAGATCCAGGTGATCAAGGTTGTCCGTACGATCACCGGTCTCGGTCTCAAAGAGGCCAAAGAACTTGTCGAAGCATGCCCCAAGGCTTTGAAAGAGGGCGTTTCGAAAGAGGATGCTGAAAAAATCAAAGGTGAGATCGAAGAGGCGGGCGGCGCTGTTACGATCTCCTAATTTCGTGCGAAGTCTTCCCCCTTTGCTGGCAGTTTCCGCAGCCAGTGGGGCGACGTTGCGAGATTCTATATCCGCACTCTTGGTGGTAGGATCAGTGCGTCCACCAGTGCGGTGTCAAGATGAAAGCCATGGCCGCCGGGTGATGGAGGTTTTTGGCACGGAGTTTCGGTTCGCTAAGTAATACTTTGTTCATGCACCCACTTGTGCAAATCGCTCGCGAGGCGGGATCGCTCCGGTTGTTGGGACACCGGGACCACCGGATGCCTTGCACGATGGAACATCGTCCCTCGTGTGAAATTGAACTGCCTGTTGGCAACGCCGGGTGTGCTGCGCGCACCACGGCGTATGTGCATTGATGCACCGGCTTTCTTAACGAGGACTGTGTAGATGACAGTTAGGCTACCCGTACGAAACTATTCAAAAGTTGGCGATGCGATAGAGGTTCCGCCTCTGATCGGGTTGCAAAATACGTCTTATGCTCGCTTTCTCCAAGAAGATCTCGCGCCATCGGCTCGCGATGGTCACGGGTTAGAGGGTCTTCTTCGCGAAATGTTCCCGATTGAAAGTTACGATGGAAAACTCGCACTTCACTACATCAACTATGAACTCGGTAAAGCGAGGTACACGCCCGACGAGTGTCGCCAGCTTCGCTTGACTTACGGGATGCCCCTTCGCGTTCGCGCCAGGT
>JAJDDZ010000107.1 GCA_029260025.1 Phycisphaerae bacterium
TCCCCACTGCCAAAGGAAGTCCGTCGCTCCTTCTTTGCTGTACGACCGTTCGGTCTGCCCACAGAGAATGTTGCTGATATCCCGAGGATTCGATCGGTCACTTCCGGCGGGCGTACTCATCCCGTCCCCGTAATCCGCCGGAACAACGCGTATGAGAACATCACCGACTGCACCCCAACTGTTGTTGGTCAGGTTGTTCGCTGTCCCATCAATAGAACGAACCTCTTGCCCCCATGCTGTCAGAACACCTGAACTCTCTGGAACTGCAAGCTCCGTTCCGGGCTGGGCGAAGTGAGAAGGCTTGATTCCTGCGCGATTCCGCCGCTCGATCTCCCGTTGAAATCGCACGGGGTCAGAGGGTTCCAACGGCTGAACTTGCGCATCGGCGACAACTGCCGACAAAAGAGCGACAAGCCCAAGACTTAGAATTGCAGCAATTTTTCTCATTCCCCACCTCAATAGGATCCCAACGCGCAGACGGCTCAGGAATTCGACTCGGCAAGCACCTCGAAGAGACAGGACGCTTCATGCCCCGTCATCCGGCTCCGACTTCCTCAAGCCTCCGCTTTTCGTTCCACCAAACAGTCTAGCAGACCGCACTTCACAAGCCAAGAGAAATCGCCGCCACGAGTTCCATTTAAGTTGACTCCAACTGATACTAGCGGACCTTGGCTTCCCTGAAGCCAATAAACCGCGTATTCGCGGAAATCCACGAGAACTTGCAGTCCCTTCGCACGATCATTACGATGCAGTAACAAGGAGGATTTCGAGTGAAGACATTGGCCAATAGACGAGCGCTGGTAGGCGGAGCGTCGCAGGGAATCGGACGCGCCTGCGCGATCGAACTCGCCAAGCAGGGCGCTAATGTGACGCTTGTTGCACGAAGTGAGGCCAACCTGAAACAAGTTTTGGGCGAGCTTCCTGGCGATGGGCCTCATCGATGGATTGCGGCGGACTTTTCTGAGCCGGATGAGCTGCGGGAAAAAGTAAGTTCGCATGTCGCGGAGTTCGGGGCGTTTGCGATCCTAGTAAACAATACCGGTGGGCCTCCTCACGGCGCCATCGTCGATGCGACACCGGATCAATTTCTTGGCGCGATCTCCAAACATATCGTTTGTAATCAACATCTTGTGCAGGCTCTTCTGCCGGGGATGAAGGAAGCGAAGTATGGTCGGATTATCAATATCATTTCGACGTCGGTGATCATGCCCATCCGTGGGCTTGGCGTTTCTAATACGACGCGCGGCGCGGTGGCGAACTGGGGTCGAACGATGGCGGGCGAACTTGCTCCGTTTGGGATTACGGTGAACAACGTGCTTCCCGGTTTTACTGACACGGCTCGTCTGACCTCACTCTTCGCTGCGAAGGCTGAACGACTTGGGATTTCGCCCGAGCAGGTTCGAGCGAACGTTGTCTCCTCGATTCCGATGGAGCGGATGGGTGATCCTTCGGAGATTGCTGCTGTCGTTGCGTTTCTTGCTTCGCCTGGTGCGTCGTATTTGAGTGGCGTGAACCTTCCGGTGGATGGCGCTCGGACAGCCATACAATAAGACGATGGAACAAATCAAGAACTACATCGGCGGCGAAATGGTTTCTCCTGAGTCGGGTCACTACTTCGGGAATATCGATCCTTCGACCGGTGAAACATACTCGCTTGTTCCTGATAGCGATGAGCGCGATGTCGAGAAAGCGGTCGCTGCTGCCACGGCCGCGTTTGCTTCTTGGTCTACAACTCCGGCGGATACTCGCTCGCGGATTTTGTTGAAATTCGCCGACGCGATCGAGGCGAATCTTGATCGGTTCGCGCTTGCCGAGTGCGTTGACAACGGCAAGCCGCTTTCGCTTGCTCGGTCGCTTGAGATCCCCAGAGCTGCGTCTACTTTTCGTTTTTTTGCAAGCGCGATTCTCCAAGCCAAGAGCGAGTCGCATGCGACGGACAACGTCGCGATTAATTATACGCTTCGCAAACCGCGCGGGGTTTGCGGTCTGATTTCACCTTGGAATTTGCCGCTATATCTGTTTTCCTGGAAAGTAGCGCCGGCGCTTGCGTTTGGCAACACGTCGGTCGCAAAGCCTTCTGAGATTACGCCGATGACGGCGTACTTGTTTTCGCAGCTCTGCAACGACGCGGGACTTCCTCCAGGAGTTTTGAACGTCGTGCATGGGACGGGGGCGAAGGCTGGGGCGGCGATCGTTTCGCATCCAGCGACGACGACGATCTCCTTTACCGGAGGATCCGTAACAGGTCGCGAAATTACTCGGGTCGCTTCGCCGATGTTCAAGAAAGTGGCATTGGAACTGGGCGGGAAGAATCCGAATATCCTGTTCGCTGACGCGGATATGGACGAAGCGATCGCTGGGAGTTTGCGGTCTTCTTTTGCGAACCAGGGGCAAGTTTGTCTTTGCGGGTCTCGCATCTTCGTTGAACGATCTGTGTACGACGTATTCTTGGCGCGATTCGTTGAGGCGACGAAGCGATTGAAGGTCGGCGATCCTCGCGATGAGGACACGAACCAAGGCGCGCTCGCTTCGCGGGCGCAGTTCGACAAGGTCATGTCGTACCTGGATCTTGCTGTGGCTGAGGGCGGTACGATTTGCTGTGGGGGCGACCCTGCTAGCGAGCTTCCGATGCGATGCCGGAAAGGTTTTTTCATCAACCCGACTGTCATCACTGGGCTTGCGGTTGACAGTCGCGTGAACCAGGAAGAAATCTTTGGGCCTGTGGTGACGGTCACGCCTTTTGATAGCGAAGACGAAGTGATCAAGTACGCGAACGGGGTCTTGTATGGGTTGTCCTGTTCGGTGTGGACGAAGGATGTTGGTCGTGCGCACCGGATGGCGGATCGTATCGAAGCGGGGACGGTTTGGATTAACTGCTGGATGGTTCGCGATCTTCGAGTGCCTTTTGGTGGGATGAAACAGAGCGGGGTCGGTCGCGAAGGCGGCGACGAGGCGATGCGGTTTTTCACAGAACCGAAGAACGTCTGCATCAAGATACCTTCTAAATAGCCGGTTTTTTCTCATGTCGACTGAAGAAACGCGATTGAGCTTTGCTGTCGGGTTGATCGAACGATACGACCATGCCCTTTTGATTGCGCTTCCGTCGCCGGGAGAGGATGGGAAACGTCTTTGGGTTTTTCCTCGTGGCCGGATTGAGCCAGGGGAGTCGCCGGAGGTTGCCATGCGGCGGATCGCGCAGGACCACCTTGAAGTTGAGATTGAGGTAGTGGTCGGGCAGCCACCGATCATCGAGATCGTCGACGGGGTTGAGGTCGAGCTTCGGTATATGTTTTGCGGGATCCTGACGGGTGATCCTTTTTCTGGTCCATACCAAGAGGTTCGGTGGGCGCCGAAGCAGCAGCTTCGTGAATACGATTTTGATTCTGCGAGCGTGCCGGTTGTTGAGTGGCTTTTGGAATCGTAAGGCACGCGCCGATCGGGGTCGGCAGTGAACGGTTTTTTGCATTTCTCATTGCGTTTCTGGGCGCTCGATTGGGTCCGAATGGCTTTGTTCTAAGCTGAACCGTCGATTTGGGACCGTGAGGCGGGCAAATGGGTTTGTTTGTATGTTTTTCTGTTTTGCCATGGCCTCTTCCCCTCTATTTTTCTTCGGTGCGCGCGGAACTCGCTCGGTTTCCGTCTCTATAACTTGACGGGTGATCGGTTAACGGGATTTCTTAAGCGATCAGGTGTTTAGAGTTTGTGAACGCGGTTGTTTCGCCCTCTTCGGGGGGCTTGGGTGGTTCTTGTACTCTTTACGCCCGGCTCGCACCGTGGGTTTCCTGAGGCGGTTTTGCCCCTTTCAGGGGCTGTCGGATTGAGTGGTTGAGGTCGATTGGGACGTCTGACTTGCCTTGTGGGTTGAGCTTTCGGCGGGCCATTCCGCCCTGCCTGGCTACGCCATCGGCGCCCCGGTTGATTCCTTAGTCAGGACCCGTAAAGAGGTTCTGCATGAGTGCGTGATCGATGAGATCAACGTCTCCATCGCGGTCGATGTCTGCTACATCGGCTGCGAAGACACTTCCGCAAGAACAGTGGAATTCGTCGATGCCATCGCCATCCTCGTCGCTCTTGCGAAGATTGCACCGCTTCAAGGCCGGACAGGTGCCAAAGCATGTCGGTCCGTCAGGTCCAGTCCTCAGTTGGCATTGTTTCGGGTCGATACAATCGCACTCCAGAACTGTCGCTTGAGGCTCGCAGGGACCATCCTCGATGACGATTGGGACGCACCGCTCGGTGTCGATTGCACAGGTCTTTGATTCACAACGGAGCCCCGAGGGTGCGGGCTGGCAGCAGCATCGGGCGTTGTCGGCGAGAACCTGACCGGCCAAGTTGAAGCCGGTTGGCGCGCCGCCGCCGTTATTCACCACGATCTGTAAGCAGTTGGTCCCAGGCTGGAAGAGACTCTGATCGGTTATCGTGAAGCTGGCTGGGGGATCGATGAAAGACGGCGGAGGCGAACCGGCATCTACCGTTAGTAGATTGCCGTTCAGAGAAACACTCCCCGGAAATCCACTGCCCGCGGAATCGTCGGCATGTATTTGGAAGATTAGCGACGCGTTCTGGAACTCTTCCGCGAGGCAGAAGCACGACTCGTAGCAATACTCACCGATTGGACCGAAGAAGTTCGCACTAATCCACTGGGTCCCGGGGATTGTCGCCCACGCGCCGACCGACGCGCCGTCAATGACGGCTGCGGGGCGAGGTAATTGACCCACGGGGACTGGCTCGCATGAAACTGTCCAGTTGTCATCGGGGCTGTTGATGGGAATGAACCCACCGCCATCGTTGATGCCTGTAGAAACATCGATCACTACGCTGTTAGCCCTTTCGTTGCTACAGCATGCGTCGTCAACACCGTCGCCATTGGCATCGTTCTCACAGACCGAGCCTGTTCCCAATGAGACACCGCTTCCATCGCAGCACTGGGCGTCCATTTCCTGGCATGAGCCATCGGGAAGGCAACAGGCCTCGAGACCCTGACAGACGGTGCCGGATCCTTCTGGAGAGCCTCCGATCGCTTTGCAGCAGAGCGGATCCAAGTCTTGGCATCCACCTCCACGGAAACAGCACGCCTCTGGAGTCGAACACTGAGATCCGGGACCGAGCGGTGAACCGTTTTGGTTGGCACATTGCCCAAGAGGTAGAGTCATACACTCGCCATTTGGCAAACAACAGGCCTCCTCCATGGGAGTCCCGGCACAGCACTCATAGGTTGTTGAGCCGTTGGGGTTTTGAGTCGCGGTTAGTTGGCAGGGCTCAAAGGTGACAGGACAGATTAGACCTTCGCATCGCGGCGCGATTCCGGGGTGTCCGGGCACTAGGTAGCATTCGTCCGAGTTAACACAATCGCAGCTCGTGACTGACAAACCCGCGCCGGGGACTTCGAGGACTTCCTGTGGCCGACATGTGTCTGACTGATCGGGGCAGACCGTTGGGGTGCAGGCGGATCCGTCAGGAAGATGATCGCACCTGCCGCATGTCACCGCGACGTCGTCAATGTAGTAGTACGAGCCCGGGTAGAAGCCGCCGAGCCCGGTGATGGGCGTGGTCGATGCATTGTCCACGAAATTCCCAATGACCAGGTGGTCCTCGCCGCCAGTTGCGATGTATGTTCCGGAGATGAGCGTCCACCCCAGTTTGTCGGTAATGTAGGTCCCTACGGGATTCGCGATCTGCGGCGTATATGGGAGTGGAGACGACGTAGCGACTGGGCCCACTAACCCGGCCGAGAGATACGCACCGATCTTGTCGATGGCCCACTGGGATTCGTCCGACAACGAAACATAAAAGGAAACGTCGCAAGTGACGTTGGCAAGGAGCGGCGCGGTCAAAGGGATTTGAAGATATTCGCGGTACTCATTGACGGGCCTGAGGATGAAGCCAGCGTATGCGTTGCCGGCATTTGGCGCCTGACTTCCGAAGTCGTTGGCGGGCACTCCGACATTCGTACTGCTTCCTGCGCAAACGTTGTAATAGTCGGGGGAGGCGGTCGACGGGGACGCCCACGGTGTGGCCAAGTTGAGTTGACTCAAACCTGTCGGACAGACGGTGTACGATTCAAAACTGTCGTTGGGAACGAGATTCTGCGCCTGCACAGTAGCCGAGGAAAAGAGCGCGAACGCAACCGCCATAACGATTCCACAAAGCTTCATTGTATCCACCTCCGTCGTTTCCCGTGTGAATCGGGGCGCCTTTTGGATTTGAGAAAAGGCGCCGAAACGAAACTGCCCAGAGCATCGTAGCAATTCGCGAATCGTAACGCAATGAA
>JAJDDZ010000108.1 GCA_029260025.1 Phycisphaerae bacterium
CTCCTTCAAACGTCTTGAAGTTCTCAACAAAAAGATCAGCAAGCTCACGAGCCTTGGCGTCATACGCAGACGGATCGCTCCAAGTAGCCCGCGGCGAAAGAACCGTAGACGGAACCTCCGGGCAGCTAGTCGGAACAAAAAGACCAAAAACAGGGTCTTCAACGAAAGGAACATTAGCAAGCTTGCCGCCAAGGGCAGCCGCCACCATCGCACGAGTGAAACCAAGGTTCATTCGTTTACCAACACCGCACTCACCGCCAGTCCACCCAGTATTGACCAACCAGCAGTCAGAGTTGTGCGTAGAGAGTCGCTCGCCCAGCATCTCAGCATAGGTCTCCGGCGGAAGCGGAAGAAACGGCGCACCAAAGCATGCGCTAAACGTAGCCTGCGGTTCAGTGACGCCTTTTTCAGTGCCAGCGACCTTCGCCGTATACCCAGAGAGGAAATGATACATCGCCTGCTCGCGCGTCAACTTAGAAATCGGCGGCAGAACGCCAAAGGCATCGCAAGTCAGGAAAACAACATTATTAGGATGACCAGCAACACTAGGCAGCCGGGCGTTATCAATATGAGTCAGCGGATAAGCCACACGAGTGTTTTCGGTAAGCTCGACGGAGTCGTAGTCAATCGCCCGAGTCGCCGGATCCATTACAACGTTTTCAAGAACAGCACCGAACCGAATCGCATCAAAAATCTGCGGCTCAGCTTCCTTGGTCAGCTTGATACACTTCGCGTAGCAACCGCCTTCGATATTGAAAACACCACGATCGCTCCAACCGTGTTCGTCATCGCCAATCAAATCGCGATCAGGATCAGCAGACAGCGTAGTCTTACCAGTACCGCTCAATCCAAAAAACAGCGAGACATCGTTGTCGCCGCCGACATTGGCCGAGCAGTGCATGCTCAGCACGCCCGACATCGGAAGAATATAGTTCATCACAGTGAAGATGCTCTTCTTGATCTCGCCAGCGTAAGACGTACCACCAATCAGAACGATTTTCTTAGCAAGGTTCACTACGACAAAAGTCCCGCTCCGAGTCCCATGCTTAGCAGGATCAGCGACACAACTCGGAACATTGATAATCGTAAACCCAGGATCATGATCCCCGGTCGAGTTAAGCGGCGGACGAATAAACATCCGCGACGCGAACAAGTTAGCCCAGGCGGTCTCGTTGATAATACGAATCGCAAGTTGAGAATTCTCGTCAGCCCCGGCAAACATATCGCGAACATAAAGATTGCGCCCACGGCAATGTTCGATCACATGCCGATGCAGCGCTTCGAAGTTCGCTTCCGTAACCGGTTTGTTAACGCTACCCCACCAGATGTTGTCTTGGCTAGACGACTCTTCGACGAAGAATTTGTCGTTAGGCGACCGACCCGTATGCGGAGTAGTCACGCAGACAATCGCCCCATTGTCAGCAAGCAAACCTTCGCCAGCGGAAACGGCGTGCTCATAAAGCTCAGCAGAGGGGAGGTTCCAGAAAAGATCGCCGACCTCGCAGAGGCCATGCCGGTCAAGCCCGTTCCGGCTGGGGCTGTATCCTTTGTCGCTCACGGTGTGTCTTCCTTTCGGGGTGTCTGCAATCTTTCCCTACCCGAGGGTTCAGCCGAAAGCGCCCAAGTCTACCTTCACGCGCTGTCAAAACAACAGTGGAAGCGACAATTTCGGCACTTTTTCCGACGATTCGATACAACGACCATCGGCCAAAAAGCCGATCTTTGTTCATCCCGCTTTGTAGCAGATCGCATACCGAAAGGGCGAAGAATCGACCAAGAATCCGAGTCACGCTGGCGCGGCGACACAGCTACTCAATCGGAGGCACGACGTCGAACCGTCCATTGAGATTCCGACCGTCCAAGCAACTTCCCCAGGAACGCACATTCCGCCGTCGCCGTCGAGGCAATAGACAAACGCCGCTCGAATCTCCCAAACACCGTCTCGAACCGAGTCGGAAGAAACAACCGCCCGCAAGGGTAGATTTCCGCCCTTTCCGGTCTGCTGCAGGAGCGACGCGTCGCCACATCCCACTCGCACCGACCAGGGAGCATCGCCATTAAGTTCAGCGCCATCGGGCAGGAGGAGGTCCAGCTCAAGTTGGAGCTCAGAACCAGACGTGACAGAAACCGCCGCCGATTCGACCGGTGGGGCGGCAATCGGCCCCCGGGCCGCGGGAGCACTGAGCCCCTCAAGATTAATCTCTCGCCACTCGCCAGATTCAAGATGGACTCGGACGATCCGATGGTTGTTGGTATCAGATACGAAGACTTCATCGCCAACTACCGACACACCGCCAGGTTCAAAAAAAGCAACACCCCCGTCATCATTCGTCGCGTCCGGCGCACCCGTTCCGAAGAGCGTGCGAACAGATCGACCGCCGGGATCGACCTGCTTGAGTTTGTGGTTATACGTGTCAGCCACAATCAGCGACGTTCCCCAAGCATCCACGCCAAGTGGATGTTGCAGCTTGGCTTTGGGATGCACGCCATCGACATCACCAAACGAAAACAGGCCCTCACCTACGATCGTAAAGACAAGTTCCGAGGCCATGTCGACTCCGCGAATCGCACTGACCTCGCTATCCGCAAAATACAGCTTCCCGCCCATCGCACAGATCCCCGATGGCTGAGAAAGGGCTGCGGTTTCAGTGGGACCATCAACAAGGTTTTCGCGGCCCGTCCCGGCGAAAGCTCGCGCGAACCCGACGGGAAGATCAACGCGCCAAATCTGATGACAACCAGCCATCGCAACATAAAGCGTCGAACCTTCGCTCGTCAAATCCCACGGGGAGTTGAGTCCCTGCTGGACCCCCATCCCGCCGCCGGCACGATCCCATTCCATTTGGCCAGTCCCGACGACCGTCGAAACCCCGAACGTTTCGAGATCGATCTCGCGGATCAGATGATTCTCTGTATCGGCGACGTAGAGATTTCCCAGCGCGACCGCAAGTCCCTGCGGGTGATCGAAAGTCGCAGTATCCGCCGGTCCGTCGGACTGACCAGGCTCGCCCGATCCGACGATCTTAATGACCTTCGCGCGACCTTGGGCGTTGGGCATTTCTGCGATCACGATACGGTTATGGTTGGAGTCCGCGACGAACAGGCGATTCGATTCTTTGTCAGCGAGAACTTTCCCAGGAAACATCAGGCCCGACGCTGAGCGAACGCTTGCTTCGCGCTTGAGTTTCAGCGGTCCGCCCGCGAGCGTCCCAGCTGCACGACCCTGTTCCAGCCCGTGACCTATCGCCTGGTCGAGCGTCTCGCGAACATTTTGACCGGCGGTTTGAAGGGCGATGTTGCCCGTAGAGTCGATCACGAAGAGGGTAGGCCAACTTCTTGCGCCGTACGCCCGCCAGATTCTCATTGCGTCGTCGATGACGACCGGGTGCGCGATTTCGTATCGAAGGATCGCGGAGCGGATGGTTTCTCGTGATGTTTCGTTCGCGAACTTGGCGCTGTGGACGCCCACGAATACGACCGGGTCGTTCTTGTATTTTTCTTCCAAGGCGGCGAGGTCCGGGAGGATGTGCATGCAGTCGATGCAACAGTACGTCCAAAAATCCAAGACGACGATCCGCCCAGCAAGCTCACTCTCAAAACGCAGCGGCTTGTCTGTGTTCAACCACCCCAGTCCGATGTTCAGGTCCGGTGCTTTCTTTGTATCGGTCATTTCTTTTCGTTTGCTGGTAGGGTCATGGTTGACGTTCGACGACTTCGGAGAACGGTTCCGCGCGACAGTCCCCGCCTCATGGTACCTACTTGTATCTTTCCGCTCGCTCGTGCGATTGCGAGGCGGTATCATACACCCTAAGGCGAAAAAACTGAACCGAACGCCATCCGGTTGCGAGCTGGCGTCATCCAATCGGGAGCAGACGATGAAAGTTGCGGTTACAGGTGCGACGGGGTTTCTGGGAAGGCACATTGTTCGACGTCTGGCTGTGGAGGGTCACGCGTCGCGCTGCTGGTATCGAGAGAACTCCGATCGCGGCGGGTTCGAAGGAGTCTCGGAGGCAATCGAGTGGATTCCCGGCGAGCTGACCGACGAGGCGTCGATGCACGCTCTGGTGGGAGATTGCGATGCGGTGGTCCACGCGAGTTTGTATCGACCCGGTAGAGGATTTCGAGGCGAAGAGGGCGATGTGAGCGTCTTCGTCGAGCGGAACGTCTTGGGGACGATTCGTTTGATCGAGGCGGCTCGCAAAGCTGAAGTTCCCCGTTTCGTCTTCATTTCGACCTGCGCGCTTCACGAGGTCATCCTCGAAGATCGAAAGCTCGACGAGGCGCATCCGCTTTGGCCGCTGACGCACTACGGGGCCCACAAGGCAGCTATTGAAAAATTCATACATAGTTACGGACTCGGCGAGGGATACGAGATTTGCTCGGTTCGGCCCACGGGTATCTATGGTCTGTCGAGACCGGTGGGGCGGAGCAAGTGGTACGAGCTCGTGCAATCGGTCAAACGCGGCGAGCCGATTGTTAGTGAGAAGGGCGGCAAGGAAGTTCACGCGGGTGACGTCGCCAAAGCGGTCGGGCTCTTACTGACGGCGAAGGGGATCGCAGGGCAAGCGTACAACTGCTATGACCGATACGTCGCGGTGCAGGAGGTCGCACAAATCGCCAAGGAGATCACCGGGAGCGGCAGCGAGATTGCAACGGGCAACACGGGCGCCAAGCATCAGATCGATACGTCGAAGCTCCGCGCTCTCGGGATGGAGTTCGGGGGGGTGAAGAGGCTGACGGAAACGGTCCGTGAGATGCTTGACGGCGAGTAGGGGGGTGTCAGGGGTTGTTGCCGTGTGACATTACGACAACGCACACTCGGGCTGGCCAACAAGGGGTAAACTATTGACACATGCCGCTCCTCATGGACGATGCGAAGTTGAGGCGATACGCGCAGAATGGCCCGACGATGATCCAGGATTTCAAAGATGATTTACTTCAACAACGCAGCGACGACTTGGCCCAAGCCAGAGGTGGTCTACAAGACCGTCGATAAGTGCTTTCGTGGCATGGAAAGTCCGATGCGGAGCGCTTCGCAGCATGCCCTGCACGACGACGTGATGACTCAAAGTCGTGACGCGATGGCGGCGTTTTTTGGGATCGCCGCGCCCAAGCAACTCGTGCTGACTCCCGGATGTACCTACGCGCTGAACCTTGCGATTCTTGGAATCGATTGGCGGAAGGATGACGTTATCCTCATGAGCGGACTTGAGCATCACGCGGTTTCACGACCGGTGCGAAAAGTCGCGAAGGAGCACGGCGTCCGGTTTGAGGTTGCACCCTATACTCCGGAACAACCGATCGACTTGGACTTCGTCGACCGGACGTTGAAACGTGGGCGCGTTCGACTTGTGGCGTGCACGATGGCGAGCAACGTCAGCGGCGATATTCTTCCTGTTGCAGACGTTATCAAAATCGCTCAGCGTTACGAAGTCTATACTCTTATCGATTGTGCCCAGTCGGCCGGCGTCTTGGACATAAATGTGTCTGAGCTTGGTGCGGACATGGTTGCGTTCGCTGGTCACAAGGGGTTGTACGGTCCTCCGGGAATTGGGGGTCTATATGTAGCTCCTGGCGTTGATCTTCGCACACTGGCAGAAGGCGGAACGGGCGGCGACTCGGGAACGCATCCACTCGCGCACAAGCTCCCGAACTCCTACGAAGTGGGTACGCACAATCTCCCGGCGATCGCCGGTCTGGCCGCCGGGATCAGATGGGTTGAGCAGACGGGGATCGAGAATATTCGCAAGCACGAGCGATCTTTGGTTAAGAAATTCATGGACGGGGTCTCGGAAATCCCCGGCGTCACGGTTTACGGTTCGAAAAATGTCGAGAAGAGGGCGGGGGCGGTTTCGATCACGATGGAAGGCATTTCGCCTAAGGATCTGGCTCAATGGCTCGCCACCGAGCATCAGGTAACGACGCGGGCGGGGTTTCATTGTGCTCCGCTAGCTCATGAGACGATCGGGTCATGTCCGGGCGATGGTACGATTCGGTTTGGGTTTGGTTTTTTCAATACACTTGATGAGGTCGCTTCGGTTGTAGACCACTTAGCCCATGTGCCTCGGGCTGTCTCCGTCTGATACGAGCGACTGTTGATTCATGGCCCGCGATTCTGTGATTTATTGGAACTAGGAGATGAGCGGGAATTACTGTCCGTTCTTTAGATGGAGAAGATGTGATATATCGAACGCGATTCGTTTCTAGCGTAATTTTGGGGTTCGGCTTATTTTTTCACGGCTGCAGCGAGCCAAAGGAAACTCATACACCCGTTATCTCGGAGAAGGTTTTTGGCTCGACGGCTGACATAACTGCGGCTGAAGCGAGGGCTTTTCTGGATAGCGATAAGTCAATCAGTTACCTCGACGTACGGACTGTCAAAGAGTTCGAAACAGCGCGGCCCGCCCGCTCATCCAACATTCCGTTTCTTGTTTTTGATGAAAACGGCAATCGCGCAAAGAACGCAGACTTTCTCAAGATCGTCGAGGCGAATTTTGAGAAGGGGGCGAAGCTAGTCGTAGGTTGTCAGTCTGGCGGTCGCTCGAAGATGGCCCAGGGGGTTTTGAAAGAGGCCGGGTTCACGAGTGCGGTAAACATGCTCGGGGGTTTCGGCGGGAAGCGGTCGGCGATCGGTACAATGAAGTACGAGGGTTGGTCGCAGCTAGAGTTTCCTACGGAAAGTGGCCCTTGTGAGGACCGGGGCTACTTTGCTCACAAGGCGAAAGTGGGGGGCTAAGAGAGGCGTTTTCTCCGGCGGTACGCGTTAGACATGCTTTTCTTGTTGCTCGGCATGTTGGGCAATAATGGACGGTCGCGCGCCTGTTTTCCTGAACGACACAACCGCCTATCACTTAGGTTCGAGCGTTTGGAAAGAACCCGCGGGCCGCTTTCAAAGCTTCTAGCCGGAGTCGTCGCAAGCCGTAGAGTTTTGGCACTGAATCAGCCACCAGTGGCCTCTGCTGTGGGGAGCAGGTGAACTTCGTTATGCCAGCGTCGATTGGTGTTCCGGAGCCGACGAGCGGCGGGGATGGACGATCAGGTGAGCAGCCAGCCACGATCCCCAAGAGGGGGGCGAGCCCCCAAGCGATAGTTGCGATTGTATCCGATCTCATGCTCAGCTGCGTGCCCTAGAGACAACACCACACTATCTTTGATGTAATAGCAAGCCATTGGTTCCATCTAGTACGGGGGCTTTTGGCTTGGGGCGACCGATTGGTCTGCGGCCGAGGGGGTGAAAGACAAAGCCCAGATGACGTGTGTCATCTGGGCATTTTCGTTCGATGATTGTCGCCATTCCTTGGCAATCGAAGACACGGACGCATTATGGTTTAGTGGAGAACATCCACTTCTCAAACTTAGAAGCGTGCTTGACAGCCGCTCATAAAAGCGGTCAAGCGTTCGGCCATTAGTACTGGTCAGCTTAACACATCTCTGTGCTTACACCTCCAGCCTATCGACCTGGTAGTCTTCCAGGGGCCTACAAGACTCTAAAGAGTCTATCGAAACCTAATCTTGAGGTGGGCTTCCCGCTTAGATGCATTCAGCGGTTATCCTTTCCGTGCTTAGCTACCCAGCGGTGCTCTGTGCAGAACAGCTGGTACACCAGTGGCACGTACCTCCTAATCCTCTCGTACTAAAGAGATATCCTCTCAAGTTTCGTGCGCCCACGGCAGATAGGGACCGACCTGGCTCACGCCGGTCTGAACCCAGCTCGCGTACCACTTTAA
>JAJDDZ010000109.1 GCA_029260025.1 Phycisphaerae bacterium
GTACGGAATCCTTGTGGTAGTCCAATCCGACAAAAACCTTACAATCGTCCATGTCCGTTGCTCCTTTGTGTTAGGTGGGCTAGTCTCACGATGATGCTCGTAAACTAACCCGGGAGCAACGGGCTTTCATCCCCATCTACATGCTGGGCATGAATCTACTCGCCTCAGTCGATTTCTCGAATGCGTTTTGAAAGAGCCTGAATTTTTTCGATCAGTTCGGTAGGCAGCGATTCCTCAGTCTCTTCTAAGGCTGTGAATGCCACCGAGAGGTCACCGAGTACTTCTCCGCTCGTGGCCCCATACATTGCTGTGTCAATTTGTTGCGCCGCATCCAGCCGCCCTAGCGACTCAAGCTGAGTGCCCACCAGTTTGGCCTCTTTGTATATATCCCAGCAGGAATCCGCCATACATTGCTTTCGCTTGCCTATCCTTGAAAGAATTACCGAGCCTCCGCCAGGATCGATTCGATTCGTTTTGTTAATGGGTCGTTGGCCCGGTTTTCTTGGGCGAGGAACGCTTTGCAGAAAGTCATTATGTCTTCAACCTTCTCACTCTGTTTACTAACACCTTTCGTCCCGATCCGGTAAAGTCTCATACCAGCGCCAACTCGTGTACGCAAGGCAAGGGCCGTCGCTGAGAACTCTTGTACGAAGGTTCCTTCTGGGGTCTTGATCGAGTGTCGGGCCGCCTTCGATGTCTGGACGTGTTATTGACTTCACAGCCCCGCTTTCCCACTTTTCGAAATCCCCTAGAGCGTCGATTGCTCTTGCGATTTTTACGCACTTGAATGACAGAAGACATGGTCAATCTACGCATGAATCCCTTGATTATGCGGAATAATGGATTATCGGATGCCCTCACGCGAGCGTTGGCCATGCCATCCCGGCGAGGGCGATGCGGTGGCCCTACGGGGGCGAGTCGGGTGCACCGGTTGGAAACCGGTGCCACACAAGAGGCTAGGTCATAGATACTGGGTCTATATCTAGGGTTTGGGATTGGGCTTTGGTTCGGAGGGCGCCTATTGATTCCAGGTTGGCCATGAGCTTGCGGAGGTCGGAGGGGGTGTGGGTTCTTATGATTATGTCGTAGCGGTAGCGGGCTCGGATTCTTGCCAGGGCGCAGGGGGCTGCGGGTAGTACGTCGGCGTAGTTTAGGTTCAAGTCTTTAATGGCGTCGGCGATGCGGTTTGATAGGGCGGTTGCTTCTTGCTCTGCAGTTTGCTCTCTTTGGTGGGCTAGGACGATTCTTGCTATTCGGCGGTAGGGGGGCCAATGGGTTTTTTTTCTTTCTTCTAGTTCCTCTTCGGCGAAGGTGACGTAGTCGTGGGCCAGGGCGTGGGCGAAGGCGGGTAGGTTTGGGTTTCTTGTTTGTACGACTACGTGTCCTGTTGCGTCTGCTCGGCCTGCTCTGCCTGCTACCTGGGTGACTAGTTGGAAGAGTTTTTCGTGGGCTCGGAAGTCGGATGCGATTGCGCTGGCGTCGGCGTCGATCATGCCAACGAATGACACGAAGGGGAAGTCTAGTCCTTTGGCGATCATCTGGGTGCCGACGAGGATGTCTATTTCTCGATTGGCGAAGCGGGTGACGATTTTTTCGTAGTCGTCGCGGTGGGTCATGGTGTCGGAGTCTACGCGTTCTACTTTTGCATCTGGGAACATTTCGTTGAGGACCCACTCGATGCGCTGGGTGCCTTGGCCACTTTGTTCTAGTTTCTCGCTGCAGGAGACGGTTTGACAATGGGTCGGTGTTTTTTCGCTCTTGTGGCAGTAGTGGCAGACGACTTTTTCGGTTGTTGCATGGACAACGAATGGGATGTCGCAGTCTGGGCACTTGTGGGTTGTCCTGCAGGCGGGGCAGAATAGCTGGCGGGCGAAGCCTCGGCGGTTTACGAGGAGGAGGGCTTGCTCTTTTCGCTCCAGGGTTTCGATGAGCTGTTTTTCCATTTCGCGCGATAGGGCGAGCTGGGCTTTGATTTCTGCTTGTTCCTCTTCCATGTCTACGACTTGGACTTTTGGCATGGGGAGTTCTTTTACGCGGTTTGTGATGGTTAGTCTGCGATAGTTTGGCTTGTTTTCGCTGTTGTACCAGGTTTCTAATGATGGGGTTGCGCTTCCTAAGACGACTGGGATTTTTAGTTTGCTTGCTCTGATGATAGCGACGTCTCGGACGTGGAAGCGGGGGTTTTGGAGGTTTTTGTAGCTTGTTTCTTGTTCTTCGTCTACGCAGATGATGCCGAGGTTTGGGGTTGGTGCGAAGACTGCGCTTCTTGTTCCTATGATGACGTCTTTTTTTCCGGCGGTGATGGCTCGCCACATGAGTGAGCGTTGAACGGAGGTTAATCCGCTGTGGACTACGGCGACCCGTTCGAATCGCTGTGAGAGGCGCTGGACGAGTTGGGTTGTTAGTACGATTTCGGGGACGAGCATGATGGCTTGCTTGCCTTGGGCGATGACATGTCTCATTGCGTGGACGTAGACTTCGGTTTTTCCGCTGCCGCTGACGCCGAAGAGGAGGTTTGCGGAGAATGTTTTTGAGTCTACTGCTTTAATGATTTCGTCGAGGGCTGTTTGTTGGTCGCTGTTTAGGGCGAAGTGTGGGTCGGTTACATCGTTTTTTTCTTCTTTTGTATCGGGGAGTTCTTTTCTGGTTTCGATTTCTATCCAGGCGTCTTTTTGCATTGTGCGGATGAGGGTTGAGGTTACGCCGGTTTCAGCTTGTAGTGAATCGAGTGGTTGGAAGTCGTTGTTTTTTTCTAAGGCGCTTAGGACTGCTCGGCGTTGTTTTGAGATTCTTGGGCTGGCGTTATTTATTTCTTCGATTGGTCTTGTGGGGCGGATGTAGCGTACTTTTTTTAGGCCTGCTTCTTTGCGGACAGCTTGGGGGGTCATTGCTTTTAGGGTTTGCCCTAAGGGGCAGCGGTAGTGTTCTGAGATTTCGCGGGCGAGGTCGATTAGGTCTTGGGTTAGGAAGCTTTGGGTGTCTGTTACGCTGTCGATTGGGCGGAGGGTTGAGTCCCACTGGCGGCGGTCTATGGCGAGGATGAAGCCCTCGATGAGGCGGGCTTTTTTCCCGATTGGGATCATGACTCGCTTGCCGAGCGCGACGTCTTGTTCGAGTTTTTCGGGGACGGCGTAAGAGTAGGGTTTGCTGAAGCGCAGCAGTGGGGCGACGGTGGCGACCAGGCCTATTCTTGTTTCGCCTTCTTCTGTCCAAAGGCGTGGAGTGTTTTGGGTTGCTTTTGAGATTGCCATTGGTTTGGTTTTTGCCGGGATGATCTCTCTGCCGTTCCGCATGGCGGCGCTTCGCTTGACCATGGCAGCCAGTATTTCGTACCGAGTCTTTCGTACTGAGTCTGTCGCATTCGATCTCTGGGGCGCAAGTCTGGGACGCTACGTTTAGCGATCGTAGCGTATGGGTGGGAAAGTGGAATGCGCGGGACGTGGATTGCGCTTTGTTATCTGTTTTTTTGGGGGGTTGGTTCTTGTTGTTTTCCGTCGGAGGTGTCTGGGCCTGCCCGGAACCCTGTAATGAGGGGGACGTCTTCTGGTTTCTCTGAGGGGTGGACGGCGAAGACTTCGACTCGGACGATCTCATCGAAGGGGAGTGATACGACGAATGCGCCTACTTTGTAGTGCTCGTCCACGGGCATGCACTCGAAAACGAGGTGTGATTTGCTGCTGACGTCTGCAATCTGTTTGACTTCGTAGCTGAATCCGTCGCGGAGGTAGACTAGTATGCGGACGTCTAGCTCCTCGCAGAATTTTCTGAATTTCTTGTCGGATTCGTACTTTTCGGGGTCCATGTCTGGGAAGTGGGTTGCTCCGCAGCGTGATACTGCTTCGTGCTGCTGCTCTTGGAATGCGGGTCCGTGGAACCAGTCGTGGTTGAACATATTTTGGTCGGTATCCTTTCGCGCTATTCGGGGGGTGTTTTCCTGCTCAATTCTGGACCGTCGATGCCGTCGGCAGCGGTTCAGCGAGGACAGCCGGGGATTGTATCGGATTTCGTCCGAGCTAGCATGTGGGGATGAGCCCAAAGGAGCGGACCGAATATATCAAGTCTTATGCGCGTGAGATCGGGTTGGATCGGTGCGGAATCGCCGATGCGCGGCCTATCGGACGAGGGGAGTATCTTCGGGAGTTTCTGGCGCGGGGATATGGGGGGTCGATGGGGTACCTTTCTCAGCATGTTTCTATCCGAGAGGATCCTCGGGAGCTCTTGGAGGGTGCGAAGAGTGTTGTTGTGGCGGCCCTTTCATACAAACAGGATGAGCCGTCCGTGGAGGTGGAGGGTGCTTTGGGTCGGGTTGCTATGTATGCGTGGGGGGATGATTATCATCGGGTTTTGAAGAAGAAGTTGATGGGACTTGCTGATGGGATGCGGGAGCGGTTTGGTGAGGGTTGTGAGACGCGGGTTTGTGTTGATACCGCGCCGCTGCTTGAACGCGAGGTGGCCGCTTTGGCTGGGGTTGGTTGGGTTGGTAAAAATACTCTTGTGATGCATGAGGATCTGGGCAGTTATTTCTTCCTGGGAGAGATTCTTACTACTGTTGAGCTGGTGGCAGATGAGCCTGGGGTTGATCATTGCGGGAGTTGTCGGGCTTGTCTGGATGCTTGTCCGACTGATGCTTTCGTCGCTCCTTATCAGATGGACGCATCGCGTTGCGTTAGTTATCTGACTATCGAGCATCGCGGTGATATCTCGCGGGCGTTTTCTGAGATGATGGGTGATTGGGTTTTTGGTTGCGACGTTTGTCAGCAGGTTTGCCCTTTTAATCGTGATGCGCCGGATGGTGGTGAGGCTCGCTTTGTCGCGAAGCCGGGGCGGGCTCGGCCTGCGCTGGAGTCGGTTCTCGGTTGGGATGAGGATGCTTATCGGCGGGCGCTTTCGGGGAGTTCTATGAAGCGGGCGAAGTTGTTGATGATGAAGCGGAATGCGTCAATTGCTTTGGAAAACCTGGGATCTGCTGAGGACAAAGGAAAAGGCGAGTCTCACGCTTAGCGTGTGAGCTCGCCTGTCCTTAGAGGATACGAATATCTGTTTTCTCAGGACGCTGGGCCTGATTGGCGCGAGACGTCAAGGTTGGTGATGGTCGTGTCGATCTTGATTCCAATCGCCGTGATTGCCCCGACGCAGAGGACGGTGATGAGTGCGAGCATGACTGCGTATTCGGTTGCCGTTGGGCCGTTGTCCTCTTTCAGGAAACGCTTCGCGTGTTTTGTCAGGCTTTTCATCTGTTCTTTCCGCCACTCTTCACCGCTGGAAACACCGATCGTAACCGCGTCGATCGAGTCTGGTTGAATACCTATTGCTTCGACGTTGTTGTTTAGGTGTGGATGTGGTTTGAGGTCAACGACGGCGGTGTTTTTTTCGGTTAATCGCTCGGGGTGCTTGCTGGCGAGTATGTTTATCGGCGTTTCGCGGGGAGTTCATTGCTTGTTATCGGCGGGATGCGTTGGTTTTCGGCGAGCCGGGCGGGCGTTGGCGCGTTACATGGATGTTGTTCGACATGAGAGGGCGTGGAGTTAGGATGTCTGGCTATGAAGAATAGACGGATTTTCCTGGCGTTGGCGGTCGTTTGCTCTTTCGTGGCTGCGTATGTGAGCTATACGCTGTTGATGACACACGTTACCGGTAAGAGCGCGGCGTCCTGGTTTGACTTGGGGTGTTCGGCCGATGGGGGGGAAGGTAGTGCGGATTGTTCCGCTGTTCTTGAGAGTCCTTACAGTTACATTCCGCCACGAACCGAGGGGCGGAAGGGGGGTATTCCTGCGGCGTTTCTCGGACTTGTTTATTACACGGCGCTTGGGATCTGGTTTGTTGGTGTCGGCAGACTTTCTCGTGAGCGGCGGCGTCTTCATTTTCTACCGATGTCGACGGTTGGGTTTGGTCTTGCCGGGTCGGCGTATTTCATGTTTATCATGTTTGGCAAGCTCGACCACTGGTGCACCTGGTGTCTTGTTACGCACGGTTTGAACCTGATTATTGCGGTTTGTATTATCGGGTTATGGCCTCGTGCGGTCGGAACTTTGGGGGACGAGTCGGATGGCGGGAAGAAATCGAACGCGACGGTCAATGTTGTCTTGGGTCCGTCCTGGCGGGTTGTCCTTTTGACCTTGCTTGCGATTATGTTTGCAAGTTACGCTGAGCTTAACTTGATGGGGATGAAGAGTTGGAAACGAGCGGCTGAGAATAGCAAGGAGCTCGCCGATCGGTATGAGGCGAAACTTCTGACTCTGCAGACTGACGGTGGTCTTCTGGTCGCGATGTGGAAAACGAAGCGCGAAGTAGCGATCGCTCGTCGCGGGGACGATCCTGTTCGCCACGAGAACGGCGGGGATGTGGAGCCGCTCGATGTTGTGGTGTTTAGTGATTTTGAGTGTCCTTCTTGTGCACGGTTTGCGCTTTTCTTTGAACAGAATATTGTGCCGCTTTTTGGGGGGCACATACGAACGACGTTTAAGCATTATCCGATCGACGGGAAGTGCAACGATTTTGCATCGCGGACGCTTCATCCTCATGCGTGTGCAGCGGGGTCTATGGCTGAGGCTGCCCGGGCGGTTGGTGGGAGTGAGGCGTTTTGGAAGGCGCATGATTTTCTTTTTCGAAACCGAAAGGCGCTTGCCTCTGGGCGAATCGGGATCGGTGATGTGGCGTTGGCGATTGAAGTGGATGAGTTAGCGATGACGCCGCACATGGGTTCGGCGTCGGCTCTTGCGCGGATTCGGGAGGACATTGCGCTTGCGGGATCGATTGGGGTTCGCGGTACGCCGTCGGTGTTCGTCGAGGGGAAGCTTGTCGATAGTCTGGCGAAGAACGGGGTAGCGTTTTGGGATGCATTGTCTGATGACTTTTTTGCGCGGGCTGGGATAGCTCGTCCCGCTTCGACTAGGCCTCCGAAGAACGGGGCTACTCCAAATAGCCCAGGTCGGCGAGGCGGTCGGTAACCTGTTGCAGCTCTTCATCTGAGTAGACCTGTTCGCCGCCTTGTGCTGCGGCTGTTCCTGTTGCGGTTTCGTAGGTTAGCGCTGGGATTTCATCGAAGATTTCGGTTAGGACTCTACCGTCCATGTCTTCGGGGATGGGCAGACCTAGAAGCGCGAGGATCGTGGGTGCGCAGTCTGCGATTTGTGCGTTCATTCCCTCTTTTTTGGTCGTTCCTGGTCCGGTTGCTGCGAAGATTCCTTGTGGTCGGTGGGTTCCTTCGATTTTGCTGTAGGGTAGCCAGTTGATCGGGTTGTTTCCTCGGATTTTTCTTACTACTGCTAGCGAATCTTGGGGAATCAGGATCAGGTCGGGCATCCAGGGTTGATCTTGCCTGCTGCAGTTGTATAGCTCTTCAGGTTTGTGGGCGGCGCTGAAGAGTTGGATCGTCTTTCCGGTTGGGTCTGTTGTTTGGCAATCTTTGCCCATGAATCTCGCTTGTAGCTCGTCGCGTAGTGCGTCGTAGTCTTTTGGTTCTACGATTCCACAGGGTTGTCTTCCTTTTAGGTTTAGGTAGAGAAAGCCGGCCATGCCCGCGTGCATGATGCAGGCACGCGTTTTTTTGAAGTCTACGGCGAGGTCTTGGGCGATGCTTCCTTCTCTGGCGAATTTTTTTGTTTTGCCGGTCCAGCGGTCTAGGAGGTATCTCAAGCGTGTTCCGCTTTGGGCTGATCCGGTGTCGAGGGCGAGGTAGCCCCATCGTTGAAGGAGAAGGTTGGGTTGGATTTTTCCTTCGAGGCTGCCGTGGCCGTGGTCTGAGACGATCATGACTGTGGCGCCGTTTTCGTCAGCGTATTTCATTAAGTCGCCGACTGCCTTGTCTGATTCGGTGAAGCACTGTTTGACCATTTCGGTGCGTCTTGGGTTTCTATTTGACCAGCGCGGGTCGATGTATTTCCATGTTTTGTGCTGGATGTTGTCGGTTAGTTTGAATACGACCATGAGGGCGTCCCAGCCACACTTGTTTCCTAGGAATCTGGTCATGGCGGCGCCCTGGTGGAAGCTGCGCGACATGTATTCGAGGTTTTTTGCAAAGAGGGTGTTGCCGCCGAATAGCTTTCGTCGCCATTTTGTTTTTAGGGTTGGGTCTGGCCAGCGTTTTAGGATTTCGCCGCGTAGTGAGGGGGGGTAGACGAAGTCTGCTGATGGGCCTGGTGTTTCGAAGCCGCTTACTAGGAATCCGTTGACCTGGACGGGTGGGTAGGTCATGGGTACGTTGACGCTGCCGACTTTTAGTCCGTTGTCACCTAGGATTTTCCAGATGTTTCGCAGATGGTCGAGTCATCGGGTGCTGTTGAATGTTAGTTTGTTGGTGGCTGTGTCGTAGCGCTCGAAGTCTATGATTCCGTGCTTGCCTGGTTGTACGCCGGTTAGGAATGTTGTCCATGCTGCGGGTGTGATTGGCGGGGTTGTTGATTGTAGTGCGCCCCATGCTCCGTTTTCTATGGCACGCTTTATGTTGGGGAGTCTTCCCTCGTTGACTAGCGGTGTTAGTACGTTCCATGTTACGCCGTCTAGTCCTATGATGAGGACTCTGCGGTTTGAGGGGGCGTTTGGTTTTTCTCTTGTGGCGGTCATGTTGGTTTTTTGTCGATTCCGCTCTTGTTGAGCGTTTCATTCGTACGTTTCGGCATGGCGGCACTGCGCTTGGCCATGGCACCCTTCCGGATCACTTTTGGGTCGCTGGCTGGGTTGGTTCGATCGCTTAGACTATACTTGATATGAATCCGGACGACAAAATTTGCTACTGCTATCACGTTTCTATGCGTAAGCTGGTTAATTTTAGCCTGCGTACGCAGCCTAAGCGGGCTAGTCAGATGACGGAGTGCCTGGGGGCGGGGACTGGGTGTGGGTGGTGTATTCCTGTTTTGGTGAAGATCGCCGAAGATCCTGAGAAGTTTTCGCAGGAGCCGATGACGCCGGAGGAGTATGCTGAGAAGCGGAAGAATTATATTGCTAGCGATGAGAAGCATACTTTTGGTTGAGATTGCTGGTTGGCTGGCCTTGGCGGGCAAGCCGCGAGTGGCACCCGGATCGCAGTTCGGATCCATAATCTGCGCTATGCGTCTTTGACTATTGGTGCTTCTTTAATTTCTTGGATTCGGTCTCTCAGGCGAGCTGCTTTTTCGAATTCCAGGGACTCGGCTGCTTCTAGCATTTCTTTTTCTAGCATGGCGATGAACTCTGATTGGTCCAGTTCGGACTCGCTTATTTGGATTGCTTCGGCGGCGACTTTGTATGCGCCTACTGCCTTTTCCAAGCTTGATCGTATTTCTTTTGTGATCGTTTTTGGGGTTATGTCGTGCTCTTGGTTATAGGCGATTTGTAGCTTGCGGCGGCGATTAGTCTCGTCGATGGCGCGTTGCATGCTTGGGGTTACTTTGTCGCCGTATAGTTTTACTTCTGCGTTTACGTTTCTTGCGGTGCGGCCAATCATTTGAACGAGTGAGGTTTCGCTGCGGAGGAAGCCCTCTTTGTCGGCGTCGAGGATGCAGACTAGGGAAACTTCGGGGAGGTCTAGTCCTTCGCGGAGAAGGTTGACGCCGACCAATGCGTCGAATTTTCCTTCACGGAGCTCTTTAATAATTTGGACGCGTTCGAGGGTGTCGATGTCGCTGTGGAGGTAGCGTGCTTTGATTCCCTCTTGCTGGAGGAACTTTGAGAGGTCTTCGGCGAGTCTCTTGGTGACGGTTGTGACCAGGACGCGCTCGTTGGCTGCCGCTCTTTGGGTGATGCGTTGGAGGATGTCGGGTACTTGTCCTCTGGCGGGTAGGACTTCGATGGGTGGGTCGATCAAACCGGTTGGGCGGATAATCTGTTCAACGACTTCGCCGCCGCATAGCTCTAGTTCTGCGGGGGCTGGTGTGGCTGAGACGAAAAGGGCGCGGTCCCACATTCCTTGGAATTCTTCGAAGCGCATGGGTCGGTTGTCTAAGCAACTTGGGAGGCGGAAGCCATGTTCTACGAGGGTTTGTTTTCTTGCGCGGTCGCCATTGAACATTGCTCTGATCTGGGGGAGGGTTGCGTGGGATTCGTCGATGACGAGAAGGAAGTCTTTGGGGAAATAATCGACCAGGGTGTATGGTTTTGCGCCTGGTTCGGATTGGTTCAGGTGCCGCGAGTAGTTTTCGATTCCGGAGCAGTATCCTACCTCGCGGAGCATCTCTACGTCGTACTTTGTTCTGGCGAGGATGCGCTGGGCTTCCAGGAGTTTTCCGAGTCTTCGGAATTCTTTTACTCGTTGGTCTAGCTCTTCGAGGATGGATGCGGCGGCGCCCTCGATGCGTTCTTCGGGCATGACGTAGTGGACTGCGGGGAAGATGAACATCTTGTCGATTTTTCCGATCGACTTTGAGGTAAGGGGGTTGATCATTTCCAGGGAGTCTATTTCGTCTCCGAAGAGTTCGATGCGGTAGGCGAATTGTTCGTGGGCGGGGTGGAGCTCTATGACGTCGCCTCGGACCCGGAATGTGCCGCGTTTTAGTGCGATGTCGTTCCGGCTGTATCGGAGGTCGATGAAGTTGCGGAGAAGGTCGTCGCGTTCTTTTCTATCGCCGATGTTTAGTACGATTACGCTGTTCTTGTAGTCTTCTGGTGAGCCGAGTCCGAAGATGCATGAGACGCTTGATACGATGACGGCGTCTTTTCTGGTGACGAGGGTGCTTGTTGTACTTAAGCGGAGGCGGTCTAGGTCGTCGTTTCTTGAGGCGTCTTTTTCGATATAGATGTCGCGCTGGGGGATGTAGGCTTC
>JAJDDZ010000110.1 GCA_029260025.1 Phycisphaerae bacterium
GTTGCGGGCTGCGGCAGATGTGGGTTGACCATCTGAGCAGACTCCGTTCCGCTTGTTCAAGGTCCATCCATGGACCCACTACGTGCATCATAACGTGAAATCCAGCCTCTGGATCATTTCACCAAATGTGCGGGAGAACCGTTTTAACCTGCCCGGTGACAAGCTGCTTTTGGTTCACGAATGAGAGTGGCGACACGTTTTTCTTTCTCTTATTCCTGAGCCTCGTACCAGACATATGGTCCCTGGTCGGCAGGATCCTGTAGCGTGTACTCAAGGTAGTCGGTCGAGTTCACGTGCGAAATGACGCCGACCTGCTCGTCGATGTAGTCCAGACCCCAGACGAATTCCTTACGGGTGTCGTATGTATAGTCGCCGCCTACGGCTTGCTGGGTGGCTAGCTTTGGATCGTCTATCTGGTGAGGGGATGAATCTTTCTTCGCGGAGGATGCGAACTGGGAACCTAAGGTCAATGGAAGACCCGGTTGTTCGATGCGTTTGTGAGGTAGTGCGTCGTCGTAGGCGTGGCGGAGCTCGATCACACGGTCGCCTGCGTAGAAGAATAGGTCGCCCGTTAGATGGGTATCCAGAGCGGCCGAGAAGGACGTCGGGATGTCTTTGGCGATGCGACGTCCGAGGGCGTCGTAGCGATACGTGACGACGCGACTACCCGTGGATACGAGGCGGACTTCGGCGAGGCGGCCCCAGGCGTCGTAGCGGTATTTTCTCACCGCGTCTTGTTTGAGATTGCCTGCGGGGTCGTAGTGAAATTGTTCGATTTCGAGCTCAAGACTGGGGTCATTTGGGGCTACGGGATTGTTCGGATCAACGGGTTTGTATCTCTCGGCGATATTTATCTGATTATGCTTCTGAATTATGTGGTTTTGTCTCTCAATGTCGGTGTCGAAGGGGTCGCGCCCTGGTTTCGCGTCTATTCCGGTTTCAGGCGTATACAACCAACGACCCGTACCACCCTTCGACCAGTTGCCTAGGGTATCGAGCTCCCAGGCCTGCCCTTCTCGTGGTTTGTTGTAATCGAGGTCGGTATTGGCTCCGTCGAGGGCTCCTTTCTCTGCGTAGAGCAATCGATTGAGCTCATCGTATCCATACAAGTATGACTCAACGTTGTCGTGTGACTCGGTTGTGGTGGTCCCGCCGCCGACTTTTTGGGCTCGTGGGTTGGCGGCTAACGAAGTCTTTAGGCCCCCGTTCGGAGTAGTGATTGTGAAAGACGCTTGCGTAACTCTGGCGAACTCTCGATTACCGTTTGGATCGTAGCCATATTGGTAGTTGTGGATCAGGTTGCCTGGGTATGTAGTGGCCGTTGTTGCGTTTTCAAAGGAAAGATCTGTGATTCGACCGAATCTGTCGAGACCTGCGGGTTTGAAAACTCCGGCGTCTGGCTTGAAACTTTGGACGATGAGCGGAGAGGCGGGGTTGCCAAATTCTTGGCTGAGTTTTCTACCACCGCCGGTATACTCGTTGTTTGTGTAATGGTAATCGACGGCACCAGCGGCGGTCAACCCTGTGATACCTGTTACACGATTGATAAAATCTTCGGTTTCACCAGTTTGTGCGGGATCGTTGATTCCGTAGTCGTACCGAATTCGCCTACCCGATGGGTACTGGATTTCGGCTAGGCGGCTTCCGTTTTGTGTAGCGGGGTTTTCTTCCCACAGGTACGAAGCGGTTCCGCTCTGAGGGCCCGAAGATTTCTGATACTCAGAGAGAAGGTTGCCCCACCCGTCATATTGGAACGTGAGATCGCTACGCGACGCGGTACCACCTGCGAGCACAGCCTTGCTATTGGCTGTCGTGAGTCGACCGTGTTGACGAGTGAAGACAAGCCGATTGACGTAACCATCGTAGTAATCCGCGAAACCGATCGGCGGACTCGCGGGCTCTACTGCGCGCACGGCTGTGAGACCAGCGCCGCTTCCGATCGTTCCATATTCGTATTCGAGCGTGACGCCGCGCTGGTCGGTACGGCTCGCAATTTGACCTGACGTAGTATAGGTGAACTTGACGGCGTCGTTGGCGTTCGGGACTCCGGATTCATCGGGATACCAAATTTCACTGACAAGAGGCCGGAATGTTGATATGGGATCCGCGCCTCCGTGTGGTGCTGCTTCTGCGTTAACGATTTCTGAGACGATATTTGGCGTGCCGTACACGAAATGCGTTGCTTGCACGGACCCACCCACACCCGGAAGGGAAGCCGTTGTCGCCGCAAAGTCATTGTTGATGTCGCCGCTGGCCCATGCGATCATGCCGGGGGTGATATTTGCGCCTTCAAAATTCTGACGGATGGCGACCATTAGGTCATTTAGTCCGCCACGAGTGAAGTGGTGGGCCGTGTATCGTGTTTGTCCGGAGTGGTTCGGAGTGAGGGTTGCCAAGCCACCGAAGGCAAAGAGTTCATTGTCATTCCAGTTTTCTGCCTGGAGGATTGTGCGGCCTAGGAGGTCGTACCAGGTTCGCGAGACGATGCCCTTTGCGTCTTGTGACCAGATTCGGCGGCCTTGAACGTCGTAGCCGTAGCGGGTGACGATCGCCTTCCCGGTTACATCCACAGTATCTATTTTATAGTAATCTTCGTCTTCGGGCGTTGCTCCAGCGATCCATCGCGGCTCGTTGATCGTGCTGTAAACTGGCGGAGCTCCGTTCGTGAATAAATCTGTTCCTGCGTTGCCCCAGTAGGCTGTTGCCTTGAGGCGTTTCGCGTTGTCGTACCAGTTGTAGGTGTAGGTGATGATAGCGTTGCTGGTCGATGGGGAGGGAATCGGGTCGAGGCCGCCGGCGGCGTTGCGGGTGGCTGTGTATGTAATCGGACCCGGGCCGCCGTTGATATCGAGTCGGTCGTAGCTGATCTGTACTTCAACGTTGCCGAATATGTCGTACTGGGTTTGGGATCTGGTTAGCTCTACGCCGGCGCCTTGCGTCTGATCATTTGCATCCTGTTGAGACCAATGGGATGTTTCTGTGACGCGGCCTAGTGAGTCGTAGGTATTTTCGGTAAAACCCGAGGGAGATAGCTCTCCGAGTACGCGATTAAGGTCGTCGCGGTATGTTTTTGTGAACTGGTATGTTGATGCGGTATTGTCGGTTACGTCGTAGCTTCGCTGCTCGAACGGACGACCTCGCTCGTCGTAGATTGTGTGGGAGAGGGTCACGGGGCCTATGCCGTGTGAGAGGATTGCGCTGGCGATGTCTGCTGCAGCGTAGTCGCCGGTGAACATCTCCGCCCAGTACTCGACGTGGTCTTCGACGTCGGGGATGTTGTTGGATCCCCATGTCGCGACGAAGATCGGTCTGTCGAGGTTGTCGAAGACAGTTGATGTTGCGGAGATGAACTTTCCGTTGTCGAGTGTTGACCCGCTGTAGCCAACAGCCTCTTCTATGACGACGACGGGGCGTGCTCTCCAGTCGTAAAGGATTTTGGCGTCTCGACTTGGCGGGCTCAATACCGTGCACCTTGAGAATATTTCGAACTGTTTCTCGGGCAACGACCTGCCCGAGATTGAATAATGCTCCTTTTATCGTGGTGTAACCCCAACTGGGATTGTCTTGTGCCGTGCGTACCGCGAGTTCTGGAATCGCCTCGACAACACGGGGACGACCCGGTCCACGTCGCCTACAATAATCCTATTTCTGGGCGACGAGTTTGCGATGCCAGGATAGAATGGTGTCCGGTGTGACGATTGATGCGACCTCCCGTAGCACTCTCCGACCCAAGGCCCTACCATTGATCGCAAGACGCCTGCGTTCATCGTAAGAGAAACGGATTCGTTTGCCCTTGAGCTTGTTCTTCAAGACTCGTTCTCTTCCTGAATGTACGCGATCACGTCCTGCTGTCGCCCTTGATCCAGCCCACCAACGTCACGAGCAATAGCTGCCATGGATAGAAAGAGCTCATAAATGCTAATCTAACACTCCAAAGCCACTGCCATAACACGAGACATTGAATGCACTTACGCGCGTTTGAGTTTTTGGACACTACGCCATCGGTCATTGACGCCTTACTGAAGTCAGATTTGTCGGTAGCGTCATGAGCTGCCGCATCGCCTCGGACTCCACTGCCACAGGGCAATCAAGAACCGACCTACCTTGGCTACGTCGATAGGCGTATAGGCGCACGTTGTGTCCAACAACCGCGATACGAATCGTGTTCTCGATGGCAATGAAAGGAGTTCGGTGTTCTCCTTGACATGGAGAGTTTCCCTGCAGGGCCACACCTTGCGGTTACCGATCCGATCATAGGCTTCCTGGGCGTGGAGAAAGCCTCGGTGATAGACCCGTTGATTCACCGGAACGTAGGCCCATGCCGGCAGGGACACACTCCAAATGCGAAGCGCTGGTGTCAGTTGCGTCTTACGATTCGGCAAGATTCGCATCACAACGATGCCGGCTTCCGCAGCGTCGAGAAACTCGCTCTTGTTTAGCCATGCAATTGTTCTACTTATTGACCATTCCTGACCGTGCGTTTTTTGGTTCAGTCGGGCTAAGCGCAGAATGTGCGGAAACGTTAAGAGCATTCCGGTTGACCGGGAAATGCTGTTCGCCTCCTCGCCTAGGACGCCCCATGTGTCCATCGTGCGATTGAGCTCTAACAAGAGACTGGCGGGCGGTCGATCCTCCACGTCCCTTGCGATGCCAACGGCAAGCCTAGCAAATTCATCGCAGAAAAGCTCCGCTTCATCGTAGTCTTCGTATCTGCTCCTGAACGACGCACACGTATTACCAGAAGTAATAAACGTGTAGAGGACAACGTGTGCCAGTTCATGGGCGGCGACAAACGCCCCTCTTGCGCCTGTGGCGTTGATGTCTACTTCTGAATAATCAGATCTAAAGAGCAAGCCTTCTCGCGTTCTAACCGTAAAACGACCTTGCCCATTGAGAGCTCTGGATGATCCTCGCGGACGTACATTCACTCCTAACTGTTTCAGCGTGCTGCGAATAAGGCGCAGTGAGTGCAGTCCAGCGCCGAAGTCGGTGAGTAGTCGAACAGCGTCAGAAGGACTTGGGCTAGTTAGTCGATCCGAGACGAGAATCCTGCTCGCATAATCCTTCCACTCGTTCCATCGCGCATCCGCATTCTTGCTTATGTTCATAGTATCGTAGTCTTCGGCCGCGAGGCGTTCATGCCTCGCCTCGCAAGTGCAGGCCTAGTTTTTGTAGTATTTTGGCATACCGCGGGTCGCAGATTCGTTTCTCCATTGAAGCGCAATGTTCGTCCGCAACAGGCCTCCACGTTGCCGCCATACTATCGGGAGCGGCCCCCAGAAGCTTGGTCACAAGCTTGAATTGCTCCGGCGGTAGATGCTTTGAAGCAGGATCAGCATGGTATTCTGACATGAACGCGGCCGCGAGTTCTCGCAAGGATATTGGTTCAGTCGCTGCAGTGGCTTCTGCGATTGCTGACGAGAGTGGCTCAGGTAAATCAACTTGGGCGTGCTCGCCGCATGGCGTGACACCGCTCTCGAAGAGGTTGGCCAGTTTCCACTTGCATTTCTCCCAGTAGTTCTTGGCTTGACCGGATGGTAACATGTTTGCAGGCACACTGACGTGAACCAAACCCGAATATGAATGAAGCACAAAGCACCGTGTCCCAGAGTCAATTGTTGGATCGGGGAACGGGCCAACCCAAGTTGGTTGTTTCGTTCGTGAGACGTGCTTCCTGACACGCTTAACGAGGCGATGCGCCCAGGTTGGATTGGAAGTCACCACGAAGATAGGTGTCCGGACTGGATCCAAAAGTCGATAATACAGCCGGCCCCTTAATTTTGGTAGCAAAGGTCCCTGTAGGAGAATCACACAATCCCCTTGATACGTGTTCGCCCGCTTGATCGCCTCGTGCAGTGCCCAAGTTTGAGCGTCGGCCACAGTACGCTCAAAAGCCGAATGCTGTCGCTCAGCATTTGGGATACCCCAGGATGAGCGCAAACCCAAGATTCCCGAGACGTCGGAGTCGCACTCGACTTTCCTAACCGGCCAGGGTTCAACTAGAAGGTCGATCGCATGGTCTCCCTCCGTTCGCTCTGACCATGTTCCCGGCAACCTGCTATCGTGGTTCGACAATTCTGTCGCGTTCTTGCTAGTCCCTACGTGAACACGTTCTGCCTCCTTGATGCGAATTGCCAAGGGCGTGCGTAGATCCGCTATCGATACAGGCCGCTCCGAATATGCGTATCCAACAGCGATAGCGCGGCTAAACAGCATAGTGTGCTGTTGCAAAGGCGCGCTTACGTCCATACGCAGCTTTGAAGGCTTGCCAAAATCAGGCGTTGGTGAGCCAGCACCGTCAATCAGGTAGTGATCGTTGGACCTCGACGTAGGTGGGCTCATGCGCTGGACTCCGGATCGCAGTCGAGAATCTCGATATCCTTCTTTGCACACTCAGCATGGAAACGATCTTCGGTGAACTGTATAGCGGCATGGTCTCCTGGACGTGGCGATACAACAAGTACCTGTATCCACCTTCGCCGATCACGTTCAGCGAACACGGTTCCTGAGAGAGGGACCCAGCGATCGACTGGAGCTTTATGCCACCGGTCAGGGTCGCGGTGCGGAACAGCCCAGCAGTCGCTCCGAAGGACACC
>JAJDDZ010000012.1 GCA_029260025.1 Phycisphaerae bacterium
AGGCAGGGATCTTCACCCAACGGTTTGGCTACCGGATCAAGTTCCTGGTTGGCGGAGGAGATGAGGGTTGGATGCCTCGTACCCTGGGGATTGCAGTCGACGCGTCCGGAAACATCTACGTGGCCGATGCCTTCATGAGCACAGTCAGATTGTTTGATCCGTTCGGTACAGAACTTGGCAAGGTGGTCGATTACGGAACAGCCCCAGGCGACCTACGCTCGCCTGGCGGACTTGCGCTAAGCAATGACGACACAAAACTGTACGTCGTTAGCACAAACACTTCGAGCGTTGAGATCTACCTCACGCCCACACTGGGAGCGATGGGCACGGCGAGTTGGCAGAATGTTGAAGCCGGTCCGTCTCCCGCGGGCACAAACCACTCAGTCTATGACGCGGGAAATCAGTCGGATGTTCGTAGCAGGTTGGGCAATGGAGCTCGATTCAAGTCGCCTATGCGCAGGTCGGAGCTTGGGCCACTTGCTCTAGGCGCTCCTCTGCCGAATGTTGCTACCACTGGCGGTTTCGACGGACCGCACATGATCGTGGATTCATCGGTTATATGCGGGCGATGCCACGGGGTTCCTGGACAACCGGGCGGCAACCCGGCGCTAACCGAGGGTCAACAGTCACTATGCTTCTCTTGCCACGTAGGTGGGGGGCAAGGCATGCAGAAACCGCTCCACGAACTAGACAAAGAGGGTCTTGCTGGTCGTTCAGGTCGTACGCATGCTTGGGGTGTGTCCGCTGTCAACGGAGACTTTGGTTCCGTGGGTCCACCGCCGGGAAGTGCTCTGGCGGCTTATCTTGATGAGGGAAGTATCAAGTGCGCTACTTGCCACGATCAGCACACCAATCAAGCTGGCCCACCCTACCTTCGCACTGATAACACGAATGGTGCTATGTGCCGACAATGTCACTTGGACCATATTGGCCATACTCCCGTTGGCGATTGGCAGCCAACGTGCGTCGAATGTCACGACATGCACAACGTGAGTAGTGATAATCTGTCGCTCATTGCGCCTGTCATTGCGAACGCAACTCTTGGTGTGGTTTTTCCGGTGTCATTGACGGCAAGAACCGGGGCCAACAGCTTCGATGACGGGGATCCGAATGCCAACGATGGGATCTGTCAGGTTTGCCATACGCAGACGAGCTACCACACATACGACGGAACCGGCGCTGCCCACAACGATGGAATGACATGCACGGACTGCCACCCACACGAGGCTGGGTTCTTGCCGGTTGGTGGTGACTGCACGTCCTGCCATGCTAGCCCTCAGGATAACGGCGACGGAGTTCCGACCGGCGGACGGAGGGCCATCGTGGGTGAGTTCCCAGCGGGAGATGCGCACGCACACTATGGCGCCGTGTTAGATAGCGGCTCATGTACGGTTTGCCATGATGTGACGACGCATATGAACGGTTACGTCGAATTACTCGACGGGGACAGTGGGAACCTCTACAGCTTCGTCGTTCCGGAGGATCTCGCCTTCGACCCGGACTTGTCCGACTTCTGTGCCTCGTGTCATGATGCAGACGGCGCTTCGCGCCTCGCCAGCCCGTTTGATCCGTTCGGAAACGGAAACGCACCGCCGGACGTGGATTCAAAGTTCAGCGGCACATTGCAGTGGGAAGAAATGTATGGCGATTTCTGCTTTGGAGATGAGGGGACGCTCCGACCCGGCAACAGCCACCATGACATCAGTGATTCTGACCAGCTCTTTAGCGGTGCCAAACTCGAATGTATCAATTGCCATGGGGCACACAACGCGTCGGCGTCACAGCCTATGGCTGATCCGTTTGATACGACGATTGCGTGGGCGGGTACTGGCGATGCATTCTGCCTGTCATGTCATGGCGGCGGCGTCGGACCGCTCGATCCCGGCTTTCCCCCCGGCGTGTTTGGACCGGTGGTCGATGTGACAGACCCGCGGTGGATAACGCTGGGTGTCGACTGGACGACGGTTCTTGGTGGGGCATGCTTGACGTCCAACTGCTCAAGTTTGCGAGGCATCGACTCATGTGATTACGTTCCAGCGCCCTGGTATGTAGACTACTCTTGGACTCACTCTGCGCACGGGCCCGATTCCAAGCGAACCTGGGACGGCTATTCAGGTGCTCCTGGCGCGAATCTGGCGTGTTCGGTTTGCCACGATTCGCACGGCTCGGCCACGCCAACGAATGTGGCCGGAAATCCCTACATGATTCGAGATGCCGTCGATGGAACGGCGTTCATCGACGACGGAACGCGGACTGGCGGGTTTAATGGTCCTCCGTTTGAAACGACCGGCACAATTCGAGATGTCACGGTAACTGTTAGCGGTTTGACGGTCGATTGGGGGAGCGGTACGAGCCTATGCGTCGCCTGCCACGCGAACTGGGTGGCCTCTTATAGCTGGCATGAGTACTGTAACGCGTGTCAGACCTGTCACTCGCACGGAGCGGCCTTCGGCGAGAACGACTTTGTGGGTTCCAACAGCGCACCTTGTCCAGTGCCAGCGCCTCTAGCAATGATGCAACTTGATTCATCGTCGCAAGACCAGAAGGCGCTGAACCCTACGGATACGCCAAACCAATCCGCGATACACCTCTGGGACGCGGGTCCAGAAGGTCTTCATTTGGAGAGTGTGGTCCCGGACAGTTTCCTGAATTCGAATCGTTCAGTGGACGACGGTGATACTTCGGCCCGCCGGAGAAGGGGCGAAGTCTGGAAGGAGAAATCAGCGCGTCAACCAAGGTGATGCGTCAATTACGCCTGTGTTTCTCCCGGAAATGCCATCCTGGGGAAGACAGCTGGGACCCGTGATAATACTCAAAGTACGCACGGAGAATCCGTTTGAGAAGGCGTTTGTTGAGAATGATGACGTGATCTAGGCATTCTCTACACATCGATCCAATCATGCGTTTTGTGTGGTGCAGCTTCCCACGACATTCTGTACTTTCGAGCGCGAGTTCCCGCCACACGGGCTTCCATGAAGTTTGGGGAATGCTCCGATGATCTGCTGCGCCGTCCCTTCAGCCGTCGTATGGGCCGTGACATTGAAATGAACGAGGTGCCGTCGGTCGTGACGCAACACGACAAATGTGAAAAGTATGCGGAACGTGGCCGTCGGAACGACGAAGAAATCGACCGCAACGATGTCGCGCAGATGATTGTCCAGGAAGGTCCGCAGATTTTGCGATGGCGGATTGCGATGCCGAATCCGATACCTACGCACCGTTGCTTCGACGACAGTGTGACCTAACTTAGCGAGTTCTGACTGAATGCGTGGGACGCCCCATCGCGGATTCTCTCTCGACATGCGGCGAATTTCGGCGTCGATCCTCGGTCGGCCGACTTTGCCTGTTTGAGATTTGCATCGCCAGAACATCTTGAAGCCTTGTCGATGCCATCGAACAACGGTGTCCGGCTGAACGATGAGAATTGCGGAGCGCCAGTTCGTCCAGCTTCGGGAAAGGACTGCCCAGAAGACCCGATCACGCTTTCGCAACCGTGGACGTCTGGACTTTTACTTCAAAGCCGCAAGTTGCTGCCGAAGCGCCATGTTCTCTATCGCAAATCCTGTTCTGTCGCCGGCGAACGTGACGATGGATGTCCGAAGGGTTCTTACGATGCCCTTATCATCCTCCGTCTAGCACGACGATAGGATGAGGGAATCCACATGCGGAAGCCAGCAAGTCCGCAATCCCTTTGCCTGCAAAGAGCTCGGAATAAACGCTAGCCCGCATATTTCATCAGGCTTTGTGAGTTTGTATCGAGCGTGATTTGTCGAGCGTTGGTTTGAAGATTACTTCGATTTGGCGACGTCGGCGCACACGGCCCCCTACCCCCACGCCACGATTTCGAGTTGTACACAAG
>JAJDDZ010000111.1 GCA_029260025.1 Phycisphaerae bacterium
GTTCATTATTCACGAACCTCCGAGAATTACTTTATTTAACAATAGATACAGTACGCAAATACGTGATGGTTGCATTTCGCTTACCAGCCAACGTAGCGTTGACGGGTGCGCTCTAGATTCGCACCGGATAGGTGCAGGTACCCAAAATTCGCCATGACTCGATAGATCAGCATGACATGATGCAAGACCAAGGACAACTAGAACCGCCGACAACCGACGTATCGTTGCTTGAATCACTTGACAAGCGGCTAAGTGAACTGCTTCGCCATCGCAACGGCGTTGCTACAAACTTGTTGATCGATGCTAACGGAACATACACGCGGCAAGAAACAGCAAGGATTTTGGGGGTTTCACTTTGGACGATCGATCGGGCCCGCAAGGATGGTTTGCTCGTTGAAGTGAAGCCAATTGGCGTGCGATACGTGCGTATTACGGGTGATTCATTGGTCACCCATTTGAGGCGAAGAAAAGATTATTCGCCGGTAAGTGTTCGGAAAATCTGATTTAGTGAGGTAACCATCGCGGGGTACCGCGTGGCCTCACATGGAAAAGGTGGATCGTATTGTGCGATTCGCGTTCTGGAGAAACTGAGTGAAAAGGAAATCTAAAATGAGTATGACTGAAGGATTGAGGGCTCAACCGGATGGTGAGTACGTAATTGCGTTTGACGTTTCAGATGATCGCGTCTTCGACGTAGCGCAAGATGTTGCAGATTGTAATGGGCGATCGCTAGTTGCCGACGTGACGCGTCGGGTTGGCCCCAACGGCGAGCCCGTCGTCTGCTGCATGGGCTTCGACCGATCTACCGCCGAGAGAATCGTGGCGCGGCTTGGCGTCGAGTTTCCTTGGCATAAGAAAGCTAAATGGCAACTAACGACACCAGTCCTTCTCCTTACAGACGTACAGGTCATGCCGCTCATGATTTCACGGGAGCCCGTTGCCTTATGAGTATCAACCATCGATCAAAGTTGAAACCTGCGATCACCGGGATCGATGAGATGAGCAGTTTGTCTTATGTAGATTGGTTCGAAGAGGCCAACGAGCTTCCGACTGAGTTTGACTTAATAGAGTACGCCGCACGTCGCGGTGTGCAAAATAAACTTTTAAGAGTAAGGAAAATTGAAAATGGCAGTAAAGAAAAGAAGCAAAGGGCGCAGCGGCGCAGGCGTGCTCATGAAGCTGGAGCCGACGCGGGAAATCGCCCGCAGGATTCCAGCCATCGGAGGTGTCTCCGCAAGGGGATCAGACCCGACGATCTACATTCATTACTTCTGTATGGATTGCGATTGGTGGGTTGCGGAGTACGACCCAGAGACGGGACGAATGTTCGGCTTCGCCAACCGTGGAATCCCAAAATTTGCAAAATGGACCTACTTTTCAATACGTGAATTAGAAAGCGTTTCCGTTTTGGGCGGGCTCATGGGAGTTGAGCGAGAACTTCACTGGGAACCCAAACAGTTTTCCAAATGTGGTGCGGTATGAGAGTGAGCAAGGGGAATGCATGCGAAATTGGGCACGAACGAACCGGGAAGACGATCGACTCAATGAGAGTGTCTGAGATTTGTAATTTGAAGCAGCGGGTCGTGTGATCCGCTGACTAGTAAGTATTGAATATGGAGAAAACGTCAATGGTAACAAAGGTGAATCTAGATCAAGCGTGGACAAAGTACGAGCTGTATCACAAAGAGCTTGAAGAAATCCAACTACGACTAGGCGAGGACCCCGATGACCGAGCCTTGGCAGAGGTGGACGCGCTAGAAATCAAGATAGATGAGATTACTGGGAGTGATTGCGAATCAAAGAGGCTTTGGCTCAGTTTGATCCATGAGGCTCCAGAAAATCGTGACGAATGGCGGTTGGTTGAAGGCAAATGTGATCACGCCATCAAGAAATTCGTTGATCCCGGCGATCGCGATGATCGCTGGAGGATTTACGTTTTCGCCGATCATTCCCTCATTGTCACAGGCGGCGGAAGCGTCTCGAACCACTTTCATTTTCAAAAACTTCTTGAGAGATGCCCTGATGCAGAAGGCGACGGTTCGCTTGGGCAGTTGGCCGCGTTCGCACGGTCGCTTACGCCAGGAGGAATGGAAGAAATGAATTGAGTGCAGCAATAGCGTTAGTTTTGAGTGACGGCTGTGTTGGCCGTCTCGTCGTGGATTGAACACCTCTGACGATTAAATAGCGGATTGCCGCTACCGGGTCCGGTCAATTTTCGGTTTCAAAAATCGCGTGGGCTAATTCCCCGCGCAGAAAGAAGAGTAACTATGAAATATCAAACTATTTGTGTTGATCCCCCTTGGGAATTTCGCAATCGATCTAGTTGCGGTGCCGTGCCGTAACGCCTTGTTGAGGCACCCGTTCGCTAATTCGATCAGCTTCGTCGTTCTTGTCCTTGGAAACGTATTCATCACGGTGAACGAGGTGGCGTCGCGTCAATTCATGAAGTTAGCTTCAGTTCATTCAGCCACTCCGTTAGTACGCGATTAAATGCTCCCGGCCGTTCGAATGCAACGAGATGTCCCGCGTCAGGGATTACTTTCAATGACGAGCCCCGGATCGCCTCGGCCAACTTTTCCGATTCTCTCGGAGGAATTAATGTGTCGTCTGCTCCGGTGACGACGAGGGTCGGAACCTTGATACTTGCGAGCATATCCGTCGCGTCGGGCCGCTCCGCCATGCCGAGCAGGGCTCCAATCACACCCTCCGGTTTCGACGGAGCCATGAAACCTCGGACTTGTTCAGCCATTTCTGGGTCGCTGTTGTTCGGAGAGAGCATCTTGGTCGCCATCGCGTCTACGACGACCTTCGATCCCTCAGCCCTTACTTTGTCGGCAGTGGAGCGACGGGCCGCAGCTGCCTCAGGGGTATCATTGCCTGATCGCGTTGCAACCAGCACGAGACCGTGAAGCATCTGAGGAAACTGATGAGCGAAAGCAAGCGCGACATAGCCTCCCATGGAGTGGCCGACCAAGACGACCGGCGATGTTCCGACCTGTTTGAGCAATTCGTGGGTATCTTCTGCGAATTGAGCCATTGTGATCGCACCACTTCCTGCTTCGCTTTCACCGAGACCTCGCAGATCTGGTGCGATGATTCGATAGGAGGCACGAAACGCATCCAATTGCTTCTGCCAGGTAGCTCGATTCAGTGGAAAGCCGTGGATAAGAACCAGCGTTGGACCACTGCCTTCGTCTGTGTAGACCATGTTCATGCCGTTGACGTTTGCATTCATGTTCGCTCCCATCGAGTAAGTGTGTCCAAAGGATACTCGGAGACGATGTCCAAAAGTATCGGTACGTCATCTTGTGGTCTCAGAATCGGTCATCAACGGTAGGATACCATCAAGGTCGCAACCGCAGCAAGCCTGCGTTTCCATCCGCCACGCCGTCGCCTTGCGTCAGCACGATCGCTGTTTGGCTGGTCAGTCAGTTCCGTCTGTCCAACCAACTTTGCGAAGCCGGGGCACCTGACCTAGTATCTGAGTCGTGACATCTCCTATTACAGTAATCCAAGTGATCTGTCCCAAATGCAGTCACCAGTACGAAGATTGGTATCGGGCGTCGATCAACCTTGAACTCGACGACTTCGATGACGAGTATCTTGACCGAGCTTCAAGCTCCATCTGTCCAAAATGCAATTACAAAGTAAGCCACAACGTCTTGATCGTCCGAAGAGATGGCGTTTGGGATCTTGATCAAAGGAGGAGCAAGGTCCAACCCCCGCAAAACGCTGTTCTTATTCGAATCGGAATCGATCACTCCTATGGGGGATGGAACGCTCCAGCTGATCCTAAGTCTCGTGAATTCGTATTCGTCCCAATTCCTGAAAACAACACGAAACTCAAGTTCCACGACAACGGCGGGAGATTCTATGACGAAGTGATTCCTTCATTGAGGTCATTCGTCAGTCGCTTCGAATATGACCTGGAGCAGGATCTGCGATTCCCTGGCGAGCAACTCCTAAAAGGACCGATGCACCTTGATCCAGATTTTGAGCAACTGACTTACGGAAACAAAGCCAGCAAAAACTCGATGCTTCGCAAACTTGTTGAAGGCGATCTCCTCGTCTTCTACGCAGGAATGAAGTCGATGCGTCGCCAAGACAAGCGTCTAATCTACGGCATCATTGGCTTGATGGTCGTGGACGAAATCCTCGACGTGGAAGGCATTCCCCACGAGCGGTGGAATCAGAATGCTCACACTCGCAAGGTCAAACGCGGCAAAGATGACATTGTCATCTGGGGAAAGCCAGGGCTCTCAGGGCTACTTACGAAGTACATACCGATCGGAGATTTTCGAGACAGGGCATATCGCGTCAAATCTAGTCTTCTTAAGACTTGGGGCGATCTGAGCGTCAAGAATGGTTATATCCAACGGAGTGCTGTACCTCCGACCTTCCTTAATCCCAAGCGATTCTACAAGTGGTTTCTGAAGCAGGAAATTCCACTGACAGAATCAGATTTTTGGGAAAAGAAAACCGACAAAGTCATCATCGTGCAGCTTCGTAAACCAAAGAATGATCCAAGCGAGCGTCGTGATGATCCGTTTTATGAATTCGGGAGTTTCGGATGTACGGGATGTCACTCAAAGAACCTGATGAATCCGCTCCGTATCCATGAACTGAAAGGGGTTCGCATAGCCTTTGCTCAGGGCGGAAACCTGGGGACGAAGTTGGTACTGTTGACGCCTCCGATCAAGGTTAAGCGTCATACGAGCGTCTGCGAGCTTCTTTGGGGTCGTGGTCACAAGCCGTTTCGATACGACAGTGCTCCTCTGTTGATCGACAACGACGGCGAAACTGATTTTCCAGGATTGATGCCCGTTATTCGCTCCGTTGATCGGACAACTTGGATGGGGCGGTTTGCGAGCCGATTCCGTACATCACGGACGCCATTGAGTGAGGCAGTTGCGGGTTCACTCATTCATGAATATGAACGGCGGCGACAAGGCGCGGAGAAGGCTGATTTTGCCAAGAGTTATGTAGACACGATGCCTTTCCGACCTCCGCACGTCGAAACCCAACGTCGGAAGCGGTACCGGATGCTACTCGCAAAAAATGGGGCAAAGAAAAGGAGCGGATCACGATGCTAAGAAACCCGAGCAGTGGAGAAGATAGCATTGGAAGCGGGAGGCCCTCAACAGTTAGATTTCCGTGGCCCAAGGAGTCAGACAAGATTTTCGAGAAACGAAACGAAGCGAAAAGCCCTCCGCCAAGTGCGTCGCTCGATTTTCACCAGATCCTTGAATCTATGAAACCGGAAGCCGATTTCTACTACCGGGAGGGCTACTATGCGGCTGCACTCCTTCTTGCGACGGAGCCTTCGGATAGCAAACACGCCAGCCTCTATTACCCGATGCTTTATTGCTTCAGGCATTTTGTCGAGTTGTCGCTCAAGTCGTTGTTGACTGTATACACCACGCTAGCAGGCGAAGAACCCAATGCTGGTCTGCTCCGGTCACATTCCCTGGGGAGTCTGTGGCAAGAAGCTAAGCGACTGATTGATGACGCAGAAGGAATGAAGCGATCTGAGGACGAAACCGGCAGAGTTGTGGATCGATGCCTAAATGAATTGAACGAAGCTGATAAGTCATCGCAAGCGTTTCGCTATCCGACAAGTACGACCGGAGACGATCTTCGAGAGCAACTAGCACCGATCGATCTACCACTACCACTCGTATGAGCGGACAAGAGTCGCCAAGCTGTTTGGCAAGTACCCCGACCAAACGATCATGAAGGATGATCTGATGGATCATTTCATTGATCTTCATCGAGTGTTGAAGAAGGCATTCGTGTTGCCAGTCGAAGGATATGGGCTCAAGCCTGTGTCGAAGTGGCTTGGGTTCAAGTATCGGAATCCTAGGTCGAGTGCGACCCAGAGTATGCTCTGGTATCGGCTTTGGCTGGATACGGGGAATCGGCAGTATTTGGACGACAGCGTGTTGTACAACGAAGATGATTGTCAGGCGACGAAGCTAATTAAGGATTGGATAGCAATTAGGTCTTGATTGCTCATATTCATGAAAATGCGGTTGTCCGGCATTTCAAAGGCATCCGAACTTGGCACGAGTAGCGGAAAACCTTCTAGGATTTACGACGACATATTACCTGACCAACGTGAGAAGTTGTGGGCCACCGAGAAGCTGCACCCCATAGAATGGGCTACCCCAGTCGATTTCAAACCGCAAACCACGTCGCAATAAGTGCCCTACGCACGCCGCGTGCCAAATCCGATCGTTTCGCAGAAGCAAGAGAATGCCTTACACATCTCTTCATGTATTTGTACCGGAGGTCTCGCGAGATGGGCAATGACAACGTCGAATTGAACCGGCATCTGTACTCTCCGTCAACGCTCCTGATCGACATACCGTAAATTATTCCCATACAGAGTACTTTTTCCTTGACTAGCACGTAATCAATTTGCTAGGATCGGGAGACATGTGTCTGACGGGGTCGCATTTTCCAAGCTTCTCGCCCGTCTGGTGTTACTAAAGCAATTCGTGTGTTGTGCTCGCGGTTTGGGATTAAGGGGAACCGTAAGGAGGGAAGTCGCTGTGTTTCATCTGTCTCGTCGGTCATCTCGTGCAGTAAAACTCGACGTACGGCCCATTCGCCAAGCACCACACCCCATCTCCAAACTCGGCGCGATCGCCATAATGGCAGCCGCTTCCGCCCTCGCCATTACCCCAACCCAGGCAGCCCCAATAGGCCCCAACATCCAGGTCGTCGCCGACCAGGGCGTATTCTTCTTGGTCGATGGCATAACCCGTCACGCCCGAGGTTCGCAGGTCGCCGACTACCTCGCATTATGGAACGATTTCGAAACCGGCGATCTTTACATCTACGGACGCCTCCTCCGCACAGACGCAGACGTCAGCATCGCCCTCCTCGTCCTTGACCAACAGGTTGGCCCCTACCTCGCCTCCATCGCCGAATCAGCCCCACAGTTACTAACCCCCGAAACCGCAATCCGAGGAGGCTCATCCACAACCCAGCAGTCCAACTGGTCTTTAGCAACCAATCGCCTGCTAGATCGAATTCTAGAAATCAAGAAATCCCAAACAGACCC
>JAJDDZ010000112.1 GCA_029260025.1 Phycisphaerae bacterium
ATTCGTTTATCAGGGATTGCAAAACAACCACAGACATATCCGACCATTTCGGATCCGTATTCGCGCTCACCTTCGCGGGCATAATCGCTATCGTGTCCATTCCCGGCGGAAGACCTCTATCAGCTTCCACCGCATAGCTAAACGAGACAGTCGCACGCTCCCCAGACGCACAACCAGTAATTGCCGTCATCGCGGCCAGGCAGCTTGCAAGAACCAAGGTTCCCTTCAATTTCAACATCAACTCATCTCCTTAGGTGTATTCCCGACACGTTCAAGTGCGTCACATCGCACCCGTGCGCCGTAAGCTCAGAATTAGTCTATCCCAGCGCCCTTGTCTCGGACACGAAGGACACCGAACACCCGAACGCAAAAAAAGCCGCCCACGGTGATTACACGAATAACGACAAGCAATCAGGGGAGGCTTGAGCAACTACCCATCCGGTTCTCGGATGCCGACGGCATGGACGCCTCCCCAAAACACCCCATCCCCACCAGCGACGCTGAGAACGCGGTTTCCAACAGTGCAAAGCAGACCACCAACCCTAACTTTAGTCAAGCAATATCTGCCCGATAAGAAATCCCTCAGATATCGCTTCTCGAATGGTCCCCGTCAATTCAAGTGCGACTTGGGGGGTGCGTCAGACGTCGGATCGCGGTACGCTGTCCCCGAAATGATACAACAAAGAAAAACAAGACAAGTCAAAGTCGGTGCCGTCACCATTGGCGGCGGCGCACCCATCGCAATCCAGTCAATGACAAGCACTTACACATACGAGATAGACAAAACCGTCGCCCAGATCAGAGCCCTCGCAGAAGCAGGCTGCGACATCGTCCGCGTCGCAGTACCAGAAAAACGAGACACAAAGGCCCTGCGCCCGATTTTGGAACAATCACCAGTTCCCATAGTCGCCGACGTACATTTTCACTTTGAGCGGGCCCTGGAGGCAGTCGAGGCAGGCGTCCACAAAATTCGTCTCAACCCCGGAAACATCACCGACCGCAAACAGGTCGACCGCGTCATCGCTGCCTGCAAAGAGCGAAGCATACCCATCCGCGTTGGCGTAAACGAGGGTAGTGTCGTCGAACGAAAAAACAAAGACGTTCGGGCCGCCCAGAAAGCAAACCTCGACCAAGACCCCCACAACAATCTCGTCCGCCTAATGCTCGAAACCCTTGACGACTACATGCGGATCTTCGACCAGAATGATTTCCACAACGTAGTACTCGCAGCCAAGTCCATCGACGCAACGTTAGTCATCGACGCCTATCGCGCCATAAGCGAACGCTTCGACTTCCCCCTTCACCTCGGCGTGACCCACGCAGGACCACCCGAAACAGGACGCATCCGTTCAATCGCCGCAATCGGCTCCCTCCTAGCCATGGGAATCGGCGACACCATCCGCATCTCCTACGCCGCCGATCCGATCCACGAAGTTGAAGACGCAAAAGAACTACTCTGCTCCCTCGATTTGCGAAACCGCGTTGAACCAGAGCTAATCGCCTGCCCAACCTGTGGCCGCATAGAAATTGACCTCATCAAATTGGTCGCCGACGTAAGAAAGAAACTCGCAACCATAAAGACCCCCGTCAAGGTCGCCGTCATGGGCTGCGTCGTCAACGGCCCCGGCGAAGCAGAAGGCGCAGACGTCGCCATCTTTGCAGGAAAAGGCAAGGGAATAATCTACATCCAAGGTGAGCAAACCCGCACCGTAAATGAATCAGAAATGCTGGACGCCCTCTACGAAGAAACGGTAGCCTTCGCTGCGCGCGTTGAGCGCGGCGACGCGTCTCTAACGAAGCGACGCGTCACAATCGCACCACCAGACCCGCTCCCGCGCAGTGACGGTTCCATCCCCCTCCCGGTAACCCCCAACTAACTCTGACCGATTAATCGAGCTAGAAACCAAACCAATACCGATACCCATCCTTAGTCCCGCCCGCGACGTAACTCCTTTGTCCAAAAGGAATTTCCGAAGAACGCACATCGCAAGTCACAGGCAGCCATGTCGCGGGTCGAGAAAAAACCCCGCATCTTTACCTAATCTTCACCGAACCTTTATTGATCGAGCCAAACTACCCGGCTACGATCCCGCCCACGAAAGTCGCAATCGCGGCCGATCGCGCGTCGAATCTTGCAAGCGACTCGAACCGATGGAGAGTAGCAAAGTGAAGTTACAAAAACCTCTCGCCTTAACCCTGATAACCGTCATCACAAGCTGTTCCGTCGTCTCGACCGCAACCGCACAGGAACCTTCCGAACGAGAGAGACAGCTCGAAAAGCTAGTCCATGACCTCGCCGATAAAGTCGACAAGCTAGAGTCCCGCCTAGCAGAGATGGAAGGATCAACACAGACCCGTGTCGATAAGCTCGAGCAAAACGTCCAGAAGATCGAGCAAGAAAGACCAGTATCCCCCGACTCAAAAGAGTGGGAACGAATCAAGAAGTGGGCATCCAACGACCTCTCACTTCGATCCTACTGGAAAGAGGGCCTCCGCTTCGACTCATTCGACGACTCCGTAAAGCTAAAAATCGGCGGGCGAATCCAGTCAGATGCAGCCTATTTCGTAGAGACCAGTCGCCTGGAACGACGCCTCGGCGTCAATTTCGGCAACAGTGCTGAGTTCCGTCGCGCCCGCATCTACTTCTCAGGACAGATTTACGACAACATCGAGTTCAAAGCCCAGTATGATTTCGCCGGCGGCGACGTCGACTTCAAAGATGTATATGTCGGCTTCAAGAACCTCCCCAATGGTCTTGGCAATGTCCGGATCGGTCATTTCAAAGAACCTTTCAGCATCGAAGAGCTTACCAGCAGTAAGTACATCACCTTCATGGAGCGAAGTCTGGTAAACACGTTCTCACCCGGAAGAAACACGGGAATCATGTTCCACAACACCTTCAACGATGAGCGAGCCACCTGGGCACTCGGCTTGTTTCGCCAGAGCGATAGCTTCGGAGACGGCGTCGCCGGTCGTTCGCTCAATGTGACCGGTCGCATGACCGCAATTCCCGTCTACGAAGACGGCGGCAAGAAGCTCGTCCACGTTGGCGCCGCCTACTCCCATCAAAACTACGAAGGCGACATGCTACGCTACCGGCAGAGACCAGAGGCACACTTGTCGCCAAGACTGGTTGACACCGGCAACTTCGCCGCCGAATACGCCGACATTCTCCAGGCAGAGATCGCCGTCGTAGATGGCCCATTCTCCTTGCAAGCGGAGTGGGCAACCTCAATCGTCGAAAGTCGATCACATTTCCTGGACGATCCACAATTCTGGGGAGCTTCAGTCCAAGCTAGCTACTTCCTAACCGGCGAGCACCGCCCCTACAAGAAGTCGAGCGGAACCTTCGACAAAATCAAACCGCTAGAAAACTTCAGCTACGACGGTGGAGCCGGTGCATGGGAACTCGCAGCCCGCTACTCCCATCTAAACCTAAACGATCACAATGTCTTCGGAGGCCGGCTCAACGACGTGACCTTCGGCGTAAACTGGTACCTCAACCCCAATCTTCGCATGGCATGGAACTACGTCTGGTCCGACGTGGCGAGTCGCTCCCGCGACGCCGGCGAAGTAAACGTCTTCCAGTGGCGAGTACAACTGGCGTTCTAGAGCACGGATCAAAAAACAGAGCCCAGGGCTTCAGCCCGCTCGGACGGGGGGCCCCAAGGACGCCACCAAGGCAAGAAAAACGATACAAGAACCAAAAGGAGATAAGAAAATGACCAACCGTATCAAACGATTCGCAGCCATCACCTCAATGGGCCTATGCTTTCAGCTAGTAGGGTGTCAGAGCAACGGCGTATTCGAAGCAATCGCCGCCGGCACCAAGGACGTAGCAGCAGAAATCACCGCCATCTTCTTCAACGCAGCAGTAGACAACATCTTCGAACTCAACTAGGCCATCACCGAGACGCGCCCGTTGGCAACCGGACTGGCAGACAAGAACGAGTCCTTGCACAATCTGCAGGCAGAAAAAAGGTAAGGCAGGTCATTCTTTCGCCGCAATGCGAAAGGCTGACCTGCCTTCACCAGTTCATATCCGTCAATATCGACGATTCAAAACCGCAACGGTAGGGCGGCTACCAACCGTCATATCTAATGCCCCCCGTTATCCGCCGGCGGAGCATCATCCGCAACCCGAGTAGGCCAACCCTTCTCGCTGAAGTGATAACGGGCACCGAAGTAAGACTTCTCCAGCCCAGAAACATGACCCAAATATCCCAGACTCAGCGCCCCGATCAATCCAATCAAACCAAGTCCAACAGCAAGAGGCCGCTTCCTCGGATGACGTTCTTTCCCCCGATCAAGCATAGGCCAGAGTAGCAGCAGACCAAACGGAACCGAGCAAGCAATAATCCCCATGAAAGCACCATAAGGCCCCTGGAAATACTTCAACAACTGATAGCTCGGCAAAAAGTACCATTCAGGTTTGATATGCGGCGGCGTGTTCAGCGGATCCGCCGGCAAACCAATCTCCCAAGGCGACAGCACCGAAAGCGTAACCAGTACCGCGATCAAAAGAACCGCAATAACCCCTTCTTTCGCGACATGAACAGGAAAGAAAGGAATCCCACACTCTTCCGGCGTCTTTTTCTCTTCGCCCACTCGCTCCATCGTCGCAAGATTCGTCGCACGCATCAAGAACAGGTGTACCGCGATCAAACCCGTCAAAACCCAAGGCAAAATGATCACATGCACAACAAAGAATCTTGAAAGGGTCTCGCCAGTCACCGCATCCCCACCCCGCAAGCTATACTGCAACCACCCACCAATATAAGGAACCTTCGCAGCCGACTCGGTCCCAACCGTCGTCGCCCAAAACGCAATCTGATTCCAAGGCAGAAGATAACCAGTAAACCCAAAGACGGTCGTCAACACGAAGATCATGACGCCCGTGATCCAAGTTAACTCCCGAGGTTTCTTATACGACCCCATGAAATAAGTTCGGATCATATGTAGCGTCAGACCAAGAATCATCAGCGTCGCACCCCACGCATGAACCTGGCGATATAGCCAACCAAAATGCGCCTGCGTTGTGATGTATTTGATTGACTCGTGAGCCTCGTCCGGAGTCGGACGATAGTAGATCAACAGCAAGATCCCAGTAATCGTCTGGCTAATGAACAAAAGAAGCGACAAGCTGCCAAAAATGTGAAGCCACCCCGTATGAGGAGGCAGACGCTTATGCATCTGCTTATCAACGAAGGTATTAGCAACCTCCATGTTGTAGCGGCTATTAAGATACCGTTGCATCCATCCCGGAGCGTTCATGGGCACGTTTCCTGCGTGTTGAGAATCAAACCGTCGCCGCACACTAAACAGCCGAAACAAAAACCTTCTCCCCGACTTCCTTCACCTTATAAGGCGAAAGCGGGCCCGGAGATGGACCAGACAGAACCTGACCCTTGCTATCAAAGACCGCCGCATGACAAGGACAAAGAAATTCCCTCTTAACCCCTTCCCATTTCACCAAACATCCAAGATGCGGACAGATCGCAGAGTAAGCTTCAAACCCAGAATTCGTACGAACAACAAGGACAGCCTTCCCCTTAACCTGAAGGATATTAGACTCACCCGCACTCAGATTCTTCGCGCCCTTGACTTCGACCTCTTCGCCTGCGCCACCCTTAGCAGCGGGCCACAGATACATCAGTCCAGGAATCGCAACGAATGCACCCATGATCGCCGAGCAAATCCCAATAAAAACATCGAGAAACCCGCGTCGAGTGGGGTCGGTAGACTGTTCTTTCACGTTATCTCTCCGATCAAATGCCCGCTATGGCAGCGGCGCAACGTAACGTTTCTTGAGTTGTTTGAACTTCGCGTAAATCGCTATCGAGAAAACAATGCAAAACGCCCACATAGGACCAAGCGCCGCATAACGACGGTCCAAATCAGCCTCAAGACCCTGCAAATCCGTATTCACTTCGTCGCAAACCTTGTCAAGCTCAGCGACCTTCGCAGAAACCTTGTCGATATCGAGCGTATGCTGCAAAGGAGCGAGCGCGATCAGATGCGTCCGAGCTTCTTCAAACTTAAAACGCTCATTCTCAACCAAGATCACACCCTGTCCGACCTTGTCGAGATACGCAGCAGTCTCCACATACTTCTTCTCAGCCGCAGCAATCGAATCAATCAACGCGAAGAGCTTAGGAAGACTCTCATCGTCCTCAAGATCTTCGTGACAATCGGTACAAGAGTCGATGGCGTGGTTAATAATCCGTCTGGGGTCCGGGTTGATGGCGTGTGCAACGTCTTCGGCACTCGCTTCCGGATCAATCGACATCAGATGCTTATACCGATCAATCAAGACGCCCGTGGGCTTCGTGATACGCTCGATGAGATGAAAATTGGCCGTCGGACCGCCGCCGTGACACTGAACACATCCCTTATGCTCTTCCTGGCTAGCGTGAATGCTGGTCGCGAAGTTCTGAGATGCATGCTGGTGACACTGACCGCAAACAGTCCGAACGCTTGCAAACCCTGGGGGCGCAGCCCCATGACTTCCGTGACAAGTCGCACAGGTCGGTGCCCCAAGGTCACCCTGCTCGAACAGCAAAGTTCCGTGAACGCTCTGGCGATATTCGTCAACGACCTCGGTAGGCAAGTCGAACTCGCTCATCAATTCCGAGTTCCCGTGGCATTCTCCGCAAGTGGCCGGAATATTCGCCGGATTCGTCCTACTCGTGACTTCGGTCGCCTTGAAGATGTCGTGAGAACCGTGGCAATCGATACAAACTGCCACCCGGTCGTCCCCCGTCTCCTTCAGATGCTTACCGTGTCCACTTGTCCAGTACGCCGAAAGCTGATCAGTCCGCATTCCATAAGGATTCATCCGCTCGATGTCAGAATGGCATTTCCCGCAAAGATTAGGAACATCAGCCCGTGTGGCCTTCCCCGTAAACGCATCGCCATGCCCAAACGCCGTCCGGATCTCCCCAGGCGCAGTCGCCCGCGTATACCGGGCCATGTCGTCCGCACCAAGCATATAGTTGCTCGGCCCGCCGTGGCATTCCTGGCAGGCAAGCGTGCCGTGGATCGAGGTCAGCAGCAGCGTCGCCTGTTCTTTGTGGCACGTCGTGCAGTCAGCCTTCTCGTCCGCGAGTCCAGGGCGGGTCGCCGTAAAAGCAGTCGCACAGACCAAGATCGTTACAGCGATCCCCTGGCGATTTCGTTCATAGGGCACATGAGTCATGGCCAAGTTCCCTTGATTACGGTTTCGTCGATTATGGTTCTGTTGCATTCCGATATACTGCTTCGGCCCGAAGACAGCCCACCCCTCCCATCGGCCCGTCAGCACAGCTTTGTAGAGTCCGGTTGAGAATCGGCCGCCATTTCGGCGTCAGTCTGCGAATGTTAGGATGGGAGCGGGATTATATGAGTACGACTTGCCTCCATCTTCCAAGAGCGCTCTTATGCCGCTGGATATGATCCAAAAGCTGGACACTCCGCCCACTTCAAATCCAGTCGGCAACTTGCGTGCCACACAGCCCAATGTGCTCCAGTTTGGCACAAAAGTTGCCCCGATCTACAATCAGAGGATTGCGTCTCAGGCGACGACTCGGTATGACCTAAGGAGTAGGCCGACCAATTGTGGAGTTAGGACCAGCCCCTCGGGAATCTAAAGTAAGGAATTGACCATGAAGTTCAGAACATCTTATTCAGCTATCGCAGTTTTCATCATCGGCGTCGCAGCCACCTGGCAGGTCTGCCGAGAATCGGCAGCAGCAGGTGATACCACAGCCGTTTCAGCCTCAGCAGCGGTACTTTCGATTTCCGCTCTTGAAGGAGACCAAGCCAGTTACGTCGGAACAAACAAGTGCAAAATGTGTCACATGAAGCAATACAAGAGCTGGAATACTAAAAAGCACGCCAAAGCGATCGACTCTCTCAAACCAGGCAACGCCTCCGAAATTAAAGAAAAGTTCGGGCTCGATCCCGCCAAAGATTACACCACCGACGGGTCCTGCCTAGAGTGCCACACCGTCGGTTTTGGAAAACCAGGCGGTTACGCAGTCCCAGACCCAGCGGACAAGAAATCGGTCAAAAACGCAAAGTACACTGCAGGCATTGGCTGCGAGACATGTCACGGCCCTGGTGACGCCTACGTCGAAAAGCATACCGAGGTCATGAAATCAAAGAGCACCTACACCAGCGACGAAATGCACGCCGCAGGAATGAACAAGATCGACGAAACAACCTGCACGCAGTGTCACAACGAAAAGAGCCCAACCGTCGACAAAGCAAACTTCAAGTTCGACTATAAGCAGCGCCTAATCGACGGCGTCCACGAACACTTTCCACTAAAGCAGCGCAAAGAATAAAGCAGCGAATAATATAGTCGCGCGGCAAACGTACTGTCTGACGTGGCAAAGAACAAGCACCAAAAAACAAAGCGGGCGGCGGAACGCCAGTTCCGTCGCCCGTTTTCGAGTAACCCCCTGAACCGCGAGGCTCCAACTCTCGCGGACCCCACGACAATCGACAAAACAGATCTACCGACCTTCGCCAACCGCAAACAAACTAACCCGCTTAGACCCCAGCGAATTCGTCACTGCCACAAAATACTTCGCACCAAAGTCCACCGGCACAAGTCGCCGCAGAGCGCTCGAATCGTCAACCACCGCAACCCCAAAAGGCATTGGCGTCCCGCCAATTCGATCGCCCGCCCCCCCCAACAACATAAGCAACTCGCCCGCACCGTTATAAAGATGAACCCGAGCAAACTCCGCATCCGCAACAAAAACCGTCCCGTCGTCACTCATATCAAGATGCTTCGGATGACCCATATCGCCAATCCGATCCCCGCGCTGACTCATCGTCCGAACGAGCTCCCCAGCCTCAGACAGAACAATCACCCGACCACCCATCGCATCAGTTACAAGAATCTCGCCCGCCGATCCAACCGCGACCCCCATAGGCATCACAGCATCACCGGTCTTATCAGAAAGTGTAAACGTCGCCGCGACAGACCCCGTACCAACATCAAAAACAACAATAGAAGCACTCTCAAGGTCACAGACCAGGAGCTTCCCCAAAGACCACGCAACCGACACAGGCCTGAACAAACCACCGCCCGAAGTCCGTAATCGCGAAGGGCCTGACCCATCGCGACCAAACACCACAACCTCTCCCCGCCCAGTGTCAGCCACGAAAACCGTTCCGTCCGCACCCACAGCCACATCAACCGGAGTCCCAAGCAAAACCTCGCCAGTTTGACCAAGTCGATCGGTATGGCCCGTGGAAAGATCCCAAACATGAACGACGGCCTGCTCCGTATCGCAAATGTAGAGCTGATTCCCGTGCGCCGCGATACCCCCCGGACTCTCCACCCGCGATGCAAATCGCTCCCCACGAATCATCTCAACGAAAGTAGGTTCAATCGCCACGACATCATCAATTCGGTTAAACGATTTCAGATGGCAAACCCGCGCCGACGTCCCAGACGAAGGAAAATAAACCGCATCCGCAGTAATCCGCCCACTAGCGCAACCACCACCAAACGCGACAACGCCTCCAAAAAGAATCAACCCACCGAACCTGATCCAAACTGTAGAAATAGTATCCCGGTTCTTTTTCATTTTCGATGACACGTCAAACAAAGCGCGCTCCGAGCATTGCTAGTAACCAGAAAGTACTCCTGCCCCGATCCGTTATGCGGATCATGACAAGACAAACATTCAACCTTCCCGCCCGGTAGCGAAACGGACCCCTTTCCCGTCACCGTGCTAACCGGCTTGAATGAACGATCAAGCATCGGATAATCGACGCCAACCGGATGATTGCTGCTACCATGCGCCGGAGCAAATCGACTGCTCCGAGTCTTATTAACAAACTCCGCCCGCTGCGCCGAAGAAATATTCGAAGACGCAACAGTACCGTCGTGACAACGGAGACAAGACGTCGTCCCGCTCCCCGCCCGATCCCGCGTTACGACCGACGTCCCAAACCGCGCCATCAAATCCGCCCCCGGATCCCAGAGAGGCTTCACCTCAGGAGTCTCCACCCGCTGCGGCGTATGACAAGCCCCGCAGGAATCATCCTTGCTCCACGCCTTCTGCGAAAAATCATGCTTAGATCCCTCGACCCCACCACGCGCAAAACCAGAAAGAATCAACGCAATACCCACCGGAAAAATTGGAATCAAAAAACGTCGCATCATCGCCCAATCCCTCCCAATAGGTTCCGCGCCCGAGCAGTCGTCCCCCCGCGCGCAGCGTTGAGATAAGGGAAGTTAAAGTGCGTCACCCCGTGGCACGTAAGCGTACAGCTACCAGCAAACCGGCCATTGTCGGCATACTCAATCCGCCGACCCGCTGGCGTATCCGCCGTGCTAACAATCGAAAGATCAAAGTTAATCAGACTCCCATGATTCGTCGAATTCCCCTGACTCCGATTGATCCCGTGCGCATCGTGACAAGCGCTACAAGGTGTCCGAAGATCAACAACATGTCGCCGATGAAGAGGAAAACTATCATCATTCAAAAGGCTATCCCGACTATGACAACCATAACAAAGAGCGTAAGCACTCGCGCTCTCCGCAGTAAAGTCAGCCGTGTCATAATTGCGAACCAATAACGGCTCATAAATCGAACCATGAGGCCCATTCGCCCCAGACCCACCCATCGCACGAGCGTTGTCGCTATTATGACAGTCCGCACAAGAAACCACGCTCCCAACTCGAAGCGGAGCAATCAAACTAACAACGTCCGGGTTACGCCTTGGACCAGCCACCGGATGAAAAGAAGGATTCGACGTCTGAAATTCCAACCGAGTATTCGACTGCGTAACCTGCCGGCTATCTCCCCGCCGAGTCCGTGCAACACTGTCCCCATGACACTTAAAACAAATCTCGTAAAGGAAAGTAGAGTTGTCTATGTCCGTTCCCGCGAGCGTAATCCCCTTAACGTGTCGGTTAGGCCCTTTGACAGTCTGACCAAGAGTTCCCCGCACAAGACCAACAGAGTCAGGCTGCGCCGCATGAGGATTATGACAATCAACACACTCCGAATGTCGCCGCATCGTAAACGCCGACTCTTCAGGATCATGAACCCCCGTCCGCAGCTTCCCAAGATGCCCAGACCGTTTCCCAACATCAGCCGCAATATTAAACGAAGCAACTCCGCCGCTATGACAGTTTAAGCAGTTTTCTTCTTCCCGATGACTACGAAGAAGACGCTCCCGCCCCCGCGCAGAGTGAATCTTATGACAATTCATACACCCGTTGTCACGAACCGAGCTGTATTTCAATCGCTCGCCAGGATCAACAACCCGATCCGGCGTCCGCTTCCGATTCGTCGCATGCGACCCATGCGACCACCCGTCAAGATTATGACAGCTAACGCAAATCGCCGACATCTGATCCGAAACACGCAAAAAATCGCCAAGCTCGTTGTCATGCGGATCATGACAAGTCGTGCAATGCATCTCACCATGCACACCAAGCGGCAAGTCCCTAGAAACAACCTCAGGCGGATTAATCTGACGATCCTTATTGGATAGCGCCCGATCATAACGAAACCCGATCGGGTGATCGTCAGAAAGATCGTTCGTCAAATCGCTAGTGCCCGGTGGAATCGTTCGAGCCGTCATCACAATCGGATGCGTCGCAGGTCGCGATAAAACATTCCCAAGCGCCATCGACCCGTCATGACAACTCAGACACATCTTAGAAGGCCCAGTAGGCTGATCGATCCGCGCATCCGTCGTAGAGCTCTCATAGATTCGATAATGCGTCCGCGGATTCGTCCGATTCCAAAGAGGCGTCTCCGGAGCACCGTTATGCGGTGTATGACAGAAAATACAAACTTCAGTCTCACCAACCGCACGAATAGGACCAGGCCCATGCGCCGACAAGTCATGCTTAGAGTTCACGACCGTATCATCAGCAAAAGCTCGATCCACACCAATCCAGACCGTCGCACAAACGCCAAGCCCAGCGAAAATCGCAGAAAATTTCAATCGCCGTGTCATCATGACGACCCTCTCACTTGCGAAAAAAGCTGAACTCGCCGATTACCACCATCAGCCACCCAAATCCGATCCTGCGCATCAATCGTAAGTCCCGCCGGCAACCAAAAGTCCCCCAAAGATCGCCCCTCACGCCCGAACGCCATCAGAAGTTGCCCAGCATCATCGAACACCTGAACATTTTCGAACTGTGCATCAACAACAAAAACGCGCCCCTCGCCATCAATCGCAACACCCTTAGGAAGCGCAAAATCGCCAGCACCGTTACCTTTTTGCCCGATCGTCCGAATTGCGTTCCCGTCAAGGTCCAAAACTTGCACACGAAAATTCCCGCTGTCTGCGACGACAATTCGATCCCCGCGCACGGATAAATGAGACGGATAATTAAACTCCCCCGGCTTCTCCCCACGCCGACCGACCGTTTTCAAGAGAGTCCCACCAAGTTCAAACAAGCTCAAATGATGCGCACCCCCGTCAACTACATAAAGCGTCCCAATCGATTCCGCAAAGGCAATCCCCACCGGACGCATCAGCTCATCAGTCCCAAACCGCCGCACAAAGTCCCCAGTAGCAGAAAGCTCAACGACCTCATGTCGCTTGGCATCCGTGATAAACAACCGCCGACCGACCCAGGTCGCGCCAACCGGCATCGCAAATCGCTCGTCACCCCAACCGCTCACCAACGTATGCTCGCGCGTCCCAAGATCAACAATATGAACCGCCGCAGCACCGCCATCGGCTACCGCGACCAAAGAACTCCCGCTAACCGCAATCGCGCTCGGCGTCGAAAATCGAATCGGAGGACGAGGCCCACGCAACAACGATGCAAAAGCTTCAGAACCAGACTCACCAGCATTCAAGTCGCCACTGCCCGATAGCGCACCAAGAAACTGGATCCGAGGAGTATCCGGTGCAGCAGGCCAAACCCGAGGCGAAGTCATTCGCGGAAAAAGTTCCCCGGCAGGCCGCGCGCAACCACTTCCGCCAAGCTGGCAAACCAACCCAACACCGATCACAAAGTTAGCGACGCGCGAAAACATTCGGCAGCTCCCTTCGCACCCGGATATAAAGTCCAAAATCATCCTCTTCCGATTCAGGCAGATCAAGACGGTTGTACTCGAAAGTCAATTCGCTGCGCAGGTCTCCAACCACATACTCAACCCCAGCAGTTGCATCCCAACCATGCGTACGACCAGCCGTCGAATCATTCTCAAGTCGATAAGCAAGTCGCTGAATAACAGAAGTCGCATCCGTAAGTCGCCATCGATGGTCAAGCTCAAGATCAACCATCACTACATCGCGCTTGTCGATCCCGCCCTCAAAAAACAAATGCGAAAAACGAGCAGATGCATCAAAAGACTGATCCGGAGTACGAATAAGATGGATCAACCCGTTAACATGATAAGCATCATAAGGATCAATCGTATCATCGAAAATCTCATACTCCGTACCAACAGAGTACCGGTCCCGGTCATAGCTGACTCCCAAACGATGATGATCCGTCCGATCAGCACGACTAAAAAAACCAGTCGACGTGTTGTCTTCCTGATTACGATAGGACAGTCGATAATAAGGCTTCAGCCCGAAAGTAAATCGCTGCTCTAAGTTAAAATCGACCCGAACAGTATCAAGCGTCCCCCCAGCCGGCGTGTTATAAAGATAATCAACAAGGATCGTATCCCCGTCAGCAATCTGCCCCGTCCGTATCCGAGCAATCCGAACCGCATTCCCCTGATAGATGAAATAATAGTCAACCCCCGCCCGATACAACCGACGATTACTCGTATCCGTCACAATGATAGAAAACGGAATCACGTTCCGATTCCGAAGAGTCGCCGCGACCGGATCGCGTAAAACATGCGCCTCGTTCAGGGCAACCCGCTCCCCGTTCCCCCCGCTCGTATCCTGTGTGTCGTAGGCAAGCGACAGGTTCGCGTAAAAGTGACCATAGGGATTTCGCCTGTTGTACTGCCAATCAACCGAAGACCCATACTGCGTAGTCTGAACGTCATCCTCAACGTCTTCATAAAGACCGAACAAGTTCACGGTCGTCGTCAGGTTCGTATAAAGCTGATGCGTAAGAACGTAATCAACCCGCTGCGTCTCAATGTCGAGTCCTTCGTACCGCTCCCGATTGAATTGATATTGATACTGTGTCTGCAGCGTATCGCTATGATGAACCCTCAGTCGCGGGCCGATTTCAAAAAAATCGCGAGCGAAGTCGCCGCTTTCCTCCTGCCAGTGAACAACCGTCCGAAGCTCATCCTTATGATCAGCCCCAAACGCCACCTCATGCTCAAACCGAAGAACATCCCGAGTCGTCTCAAAAGGTCGAACAGAACCTTGATACTCCTGCTTGGTCTTCCCGTGTTCCACCGAGTATTTCAACCGATGATACTCGTCGAAATTCCAATCTTGAGAAAACCGCAGCGTGCTCTCGGTATAGTGCTCGTCGTCACGCGACCGCGTATTCCCGGTCCGGTCCGTCTCAAGATAATCGTAAGAAAGCTCCGCCGGATGCGTATCATCAGAAAAAGCCCAGCTAGTCCCAAACCCAGTCCGACGTTCGTTCAGCGTAGGTTGAAACCGCCGATCGATACGATCATCAAGTCGCCGCCCATAGAGAGACCCACCGATCCGCTTCCCACGAAAAAAATCAGCCCGAAGGTCATACTGAAGAAGATGACCGTGGTCGTTATCCGTCCGATCAAAAGAATCGATATCTTCAACAAAACGACTCTGCGTCAGCGCAAAGCTAAACTCCCCCGCAAACGTAATAAACCTCGGATCAACCACCGTCCCAGCAAGCGAAATCCCGATCCGCTCCTCGAAAACGCTCTCCCGATTCTTCTGCGATCGTTGGGGACGAAGGAACTCCCCACTCGGCTGATCAACGCGCGTACGAGACAGGTCCGCCTCGAATTCAAGAAACCCATCGACATGGTCAAGCGTAAGAAGTCGGGCGGGAGGAGTTGCCTCGGAGTCAACTGGCGGATCGCCCAAAGCAACCCCCGCGAGCGCAGCGATGCCCGCGCTGACAAGTAGCAGGTAGGCTCGTTTCCTTACCGCATGACGCATGGGCAAATTGCTTCCTTGCGTTTTCCCTGGACAGTTAACTGTAGAGCAGGTTCGTCAACAGTTTCCGCGCTCCCGACGACTCCGCAACTACATATACGCGATACCAGTCCCCATCGCAACAGAATTCTAGAGGTGATACCCATGTGAATTTCCAACCCATAGATTCTCTCAAAACGGAGAAGAAAAAGATTGATCTTTCCTCCCAACGGGCGTATCGTTCTCGCATGTCTTGGCGCGGGATAAATCCTGTGAAAACGACCACCAAAAGGCTCGCACGTCTTGCGACCCTCTGCTCTCTCGGTCTAGCCATCACGATCGGATGCAATGCCCAATCGCGCCACCGACTCATGAACTTTTTCTTCGAAATCCCCTCAGTGAAGAAAAACTCGGTATCCACGAACGAATCCAGGCAGACCGCAAGCGTCGCCGCACCAATCGCTTTCGTGCTTCCCCCGGCCCGTTTTGCCGTCGTCCACAATCCAGTGCTCACTCGCGACTGCGCCGCATGTCACGACGCATCGAATCAGATGGTACCGCGAGAAGACTTGACAGACGCATGCAGAACCTGCCACACTGAATTCGCCACTCAAGAAATTGGACACGCACCCGTCGCCGGCGAATGCAGCACATGTCACGAAATGCACCGAAGTCAGATAGCAGGCCTCCTGCGTCAACCGATCCTTGAAACTTGCATCGAGTGCCACGACGGACCAGAAGACCTAACCGAGGACGCCCACACAGTCGCCAACGTCGAGAAATGCACAAATTGCCACGACCCGCACTTCGGCGAGGGAGTCCTATTGAAACTGGGTTACGAAAAGTACATGAAACCCATAGAACCGGTCGAAACCGAATAGCGAACGACCATGCGGAATCAATACTACATAAAATCCGCAAACGGATGAGACAAAGATGAACAAAGCAACATATTGTCGTGCAAGAGCTTACGTTGTCGGGCTGCTAGCCGTCTCGCTGGCGTGGCTTACCCTGGGCTGCGGATCCGGATTCAGCGAAATCTTATTCCAGGCATTTTCAGCGGTAGGGCGGTCAGCCCTGGACGTCGCACTAACAGACATCGCCAACGATCTCGCAGACGCCGCAGACCAACAAGAACCCGATCCCGCCGAAACAGACCCCGATGCTGACGACCACGACGATATCCCCGCCGACGACCCTCCCGTAGACGACGGAACCGATCCAGTCGCCGACCCCGTAACCGGCCAAACCGTCTACACTGACAACGGGTGCGCCGGATGTCATTGCGACGACGCGAGCGGTGGTTGTGCACTCAGCGCTCCCGGTCTAATTGAAAGCTCGTCCTCAGACCTGGAATCACACCTGACAGGGGAGCATACCCACCCCGTTCAGGCCGACCTATCAGCCACCGAACTAGCAGATTTGGAGGCATACCTCGCCTCTCTAGCCGGATAACCCGATTCTAGCCTCATCAAGCCTAGGATGATCGGACCCTGTGAAATTCTTCCTCGGACACGTAGGAAACGCCACAATCACCGTAGGGAAACGTCCAGGGGAACCGATACGTTATAGAGAGTAGTCCGAAACGGCCCCATGCTCCGCAAGCGGTATTTCCGCGCATGGACCATCCGAATTCGGTGTTATTCCTGTGATTTTGGGTTGCGAAACCGGCCCTGGTTCGGTAACGTGCCCCCCTTTGGTAATTTTGGCGAAACTGACAACCGTTTCGAGGTAATCATGATAGAAAAGCAACTGGCTATGAGGGGACAAATTATGCGGTTTTGGAGCGTTTTGGCGGTCTTAACTTTGATCGTTAGCGTCGGATGCGGAAATCTAGGCGAAGGATGTGCAGGCGCAGGCGCAGGCCTGGATACAGACAGCGACGGCGTCGTCGACACAGCAGACAACTGCCCAATGACAGCCAACGCCGACCAGGCAGACACTGACGAGGACGGCCTAGGCGACGCCTGCGATCCCGATCTTACAGACGCAGACGGCGACGGAGTTGAAGAGGGCGACAACTGCCCAACAGTCGCAAATGCGGAGCAAGAGGACGCTGACGAAGACGGCGTAGGCGACGCATGTGACAACTGTCAAAACACCGCCAACGAAGACCAGGCAGATGCAGACGCCGACGATGTTGGCGACGCATGTGAGGGCGATCGCGACGGCGACGGAGTCGATGACGACACCGACAACTGTCTCACAATCGCAAACGCAGACCAAGTTGATACCGACGAAGATGGATTCGGCGACGCATGCGACAACGCACCCGGTCGTCCAAACCCAGGTCAAGAAGATGGCGACGGCGACGACGTAGCTGACATCGAGGACAACTGTCCCGCCGACGCAAACGCAGACCAGGCAGATGGCGACAGCGACACAATCGGCGACGTATGCGACAACTGCCCAGGCGCTGCCAATGCAGATCAAGCAGATGCGGACGCTGACGGAACAGGCGACGCCTGCGAAGGCGACGGCGACACCGACGGCGTTGACGACAACAATGACAACTGTCCAGCCAAGTCAAACGCCGACCAAGCTGACGCCGACACCGATGGCGTGGGCGACGTGTGCGACAACTGCGTCGATGACGCCAACGCCGATCAAGCAGACGGCGACAGCGACACAATCGGTGACCTTTGCGACAACTGCGACGCAGTCGCCAACAACAACCAGGCAGACTGTGACGACGACGGCATTGGTGACGTCTGCGACACAGACGACGCCTCGTGCGATACCGGCGGCACAACACCAGACCCAGTGACAATCGAAGCAGGCGGCAATCAGATCGTCAGCCCATGTCAGTCGGTAACCTTAGACGCAACCACAACCCCCGCTAGCGCAACGGTCACCTGGACACAGACCGGTGGTCCGGCGCTTGGAATCGACGGTGCAGCCGACCCGCTAACCTTCAACGCTCCAGCCGAACCAGCAGGTCTCCCAGCGATCTACACCTTCACCGCGACAGGAACAGCAGAAGGCTTCTCCGCCGCATCGGACTTCGTAAACGTAACTGTCAATAACTTCGACACGGGCCTTGAAGTCACCTTTACCGGCGATCCAACCACCAGCAGTGGTGCAGCCATCCCCGGCGACGTCGTCGAACTAACACTGGCGAGCGATATCAATGGACTCATCGCCGGCAGTGGACCAGTCTTCGGCGAATGGCGTGCGACATGGCGACAAGCGCCAGAAAACACCCCAGTCGTAGACGTAGGCGCAGGCGACGATCCGCAGAGCGCGACCTTCACCGCACCAGCCGTAGAGGTTACGACCGATCTAGACTTCGTGGCCGGCGTTTGCCGTACGATTAACTCGGGTCCGACCGTTACCTACGAAGGTGCGACCAATCTAACTGAGTCCGTCTCAGTCCAGACCGCGACGGTCACTTTGGTATTTTCAGACACCTTGGTGGTCGGCGAGACGGTGACCTTGGCTGGCTTCGTGACCCTGACCGGAGAGCCCCTCGGTGCCGAGCTCTTCTACTTCGCAACCTTAAACGGCGACGCCCCAGTAGCAATCGACAACGACCTGGGAACCATGACCATCCTGGCAAATACGGCGAATATCCCAGACAGCGTCGGAACCTCAGTCGAGG
>JAJDDZ010000113.1 GCA_029260025.1 Phycisphaerae bacterium
TCTTGATGAGCGTCTACCGAACGTTGCGACTTCGTGAATTAAACCCAACCGAAACCATCGCCAGCGCCCTCAAAACCTACCTCACCACCGGCACAATACCGCCGCTACCAAATTGATTCGTTGCACGTGGCTGAAGAGTTATGTCGGATCTAGTATTACTCTTGGAGCGGAGCCCGCACCGGCGCTGGACGGGAACTGCCCCGTGTGCATCATCAAGATGGGCAAGCTTGTCGAAGGAGACGCGGAGTTTTCGTCCATTTTCGACGGCAAGACCTATCTGTTTCCCGGCGAGCAGCAGCAGAAGATGTTCGGTCGCGAATCCTGCCAAGTACGCCGACGCTGATTTAGCGATGGGCGGATACTGTGCGGTTTGCAGGGTCGAGCTTGGCACGGATGTCAGGGGCAATCCTGATATTGCCGTCGATTACGAAGGGAAGCGCTATCTCTTCCCTGCCACCAAGCAGCTTGAAATGTTCAAGGGCAATCCTACGAAGTATGCCGTAAACTAGCTTCGATGGTGATCCAAAATGATCGATCGCGCCTATGCGCAGGCCGCGATGTTGGTTTCGTCGAGTTTCGAGGCGTAGTCCCGGATGGCGTTGCTGTCGGCATCGAATTCTGCACGGACGGCCACGATTTCGTCTTCCGCGCGCTCTTGGTCCCAGCCCATTGTCGTCGCGATTTGCGGGAGGAGTCCCTCGATGACCGCAAGTGTCTGGCGACCCGCTAGGAAATACATCGACGTACGCCGCTTAACCAGGTCGAGCAGATGTGAGACCCACTCCGTTTCGCAGAGGTAGAGGAGCTCCGCGGCGCAATACGGCAGGCCTTCGAAGAGTCTTCGAGCGAGCAACGGGTTTTCGGAGGCCTTCTCAGCGACCGCTATTGCCTGCGATCCGTAGAGTCGAATCCAGTGCTCGATGATTTCACTTTCGATTGGCTGGTTACCTAATAGCTTGAGGAGTTCGCCCTGGGTATTATCGCGGTCTTCATGCGAAGTGGCGGGCCAAAGTGGCTGCGTGCGGAGACGCTGGCGAAGTCCGGTTGGGACCTCCGGGCGATCCAGGAGCTCGACGATCTTATCTACGCTCTTTTCCGCCATCGCCCGAAATGTTGTTAACTTGCCGCCCGTAATTGTTATCAGATTCCGCGTCGTGTTGGTCGCGACTTCGTGTTTTCTCGAAAGCTCGTTCTCAGATTCCCCATCTTGGGTCACGATGGGACGCACTCCGGCGTACGCTCCTGTGATGTTCTCCGTGGTCATTTCCAAGCCTGGGAAAAACTTCTTGAAACTTTCGAATAGGTCCTCGATTTCCCATTTGCTCGGTCTGATGTCGCGGAGGTCGCCGTCGTAATGCGATTCGGTCGTTCCAACGATGATCTTGGTGCGCCATGGAATCGCCCAGAGTGATCGGCCGTCGCGGATGCTGCGTATGATTATTGCGTCGCTACCAAAAGCTGGGTCGCGGTCAATGAGAATATGCGTCCCCTTGATCCACATGAGATCCATCGCGTCTGTCTTGAGAATCTTAGCTGTCTTTGGCGACCACGGGCCCGTCGCGTTGACCAAGATCCTTGCGTGTACTTCGATTGGGTCAGTTTGATTTTCGGCGCATAGTGTTATTAGCCAGCGCTCTCCATCGAATTCCGCACTCTCAATCCTCGTATAGTTCTGAAGCGTCGCGCCGGCAGCTTTTGCTGTGCGAAGTGTTGAAACAACCATGCGGGCGTCGTTGGCCTGTGCGTCCCAAAAGCACACGCCGAAGCGATGGGGGATGAGTTTTGGGAACAGGCGGGCGAGAAGGGACGCGCTCATTACCAGTGACCGACGCCCTCCGCGACGGCGTTCGATGAGTCCGTAGATTTGAACGCCGACGATCGTACACAGCCATCGCGCAAACTGGTGAGTCTCGTAGGGGATCACAAACCTCAGCGGCGATACCAGGTTTGGGGCGATGCGATTCAAGAGCCGGTCTCGTTCTACAAGTCCCTCCCATACAAGACGGAACTGGAAATGCTCAAGATATCGCAGTCCGCCGTGGATCAACTTTGAGGTAACGTGAGATGTTCCCGAAGCGAAGTCGTGTGAATCGACGATCATCGTTCTGAGTCCGCGCATCGCGGCGTCGCGCGCAACGCCCGCTCCTGTGATCCCGCCGCCCAATACTAAGCAGTCGACCTTTATCGGTTTGCTCTTGTGAACCCGAAGTGTATTCATGAAGATTCATCTCGGTGACGGCGGTCTACCGAGCTAGGGTTATCAGTCGCCCATAGAAGCTATCTCGTTTGCTGCTCCTATTACCTTTCGGAAAGCGCTTGCGTATTGGTCCAGCAGTTCCCGATCGGCAGATGGAAACGAGGGCAACTGAAGGATTTCTTCGTTTGCTGCAACGGTCTTGGGAAGAGTATTCGGATCGTAAGTCGGTAGCGATTCTCGCGGAAGATGCTGTAATCGTGCGATTTCGATGAATTTGTCTTCCGTGAAAACCGGTTGCTGGTGCAATAAGGGGTATCGCGGTCCGACAACTTCGCAGCCCTCTGCCTGGAGCGCTTTGACTAGCTGAACGGTGGTCAGACCAGTCTTGGATTCAATGTTTTGAACAAGATAGAGGAAGTAAACTCGGTCAATCCCGTTGGGTGCGAGGAACGTGTTGAGCCCGAGGGGTTTGATCTGGCGCGATAAGTATTCGAGGTTTTCGGTGCGGCGGGCGTTCCTTTCTGGGAAGTGCTTGAGTTGTATGCGGGCGATGGCGGCCGACATCGGGGAGATTCGATACTTCATTCCGAATCCGGTTCCGGCAAACCTTCTGGCGGGTGTTTTCATTGGGAGAATTCTCTCGAAATGCCCCAAGCATTGAGCGTGTTCGTAAATCGAGTCGTCGTTAGTAACGAGAATTCCGCCTTCTCCTGCGGGTGCGAGTTTGTTGGTTTGCAAGCTGAAGACGGCTGCGTCGCCGAGGGTTCCGCAATAGCGACCCTGCCATTTTGCGCCGTGGGCGTGCGAGGCGTCTTCAAAGACTTTCAGGTTGTGTCGTTTTGCGATATTCAGAAGGCGGTCCATTCTTGAGGGGATTCCCCAGAGATGGACGATGACTATCGCTTTGGTTCTTGGGGTAATGTTTTTCTCGACGTCGTCGGGGTCAAGGCCAAGCTGTTCGGATTCAGTTTCGCAGAATATAGGGACCGCGCCGCACCAGAGTACGGGCATGACCGAAGCCCAATAGGTTGCCGATGGTACAATGACTTCGTCTCCGGGTTGCAAATTGAATGCGTGGAGTGCTGCGAATATTCCAGACGTTCCGTTGCAGCATGCGAGGGCATGTTTGACGCCGAGGAACTGGCGGTAGTCGTTCTCTAATTCCTGGGCGATGGGATTGATCGAGAGCTCGCCGGATCGGAGAATTTCTGCAACGGCGCCGACTTCTTCGTCGGTGATGATGGGCCAGCGGTTTGCTTCGGCGACTCTTGCGGCGTTCATTATTACGGCTTTTCGTCCGCCCAGGATCGCGGGTCGATCCGCTGTCGTTACGTCACTCATCTAGAAGACTCCGGTCCGGGTCGGGTGAATAGGTGCGCGACAGACTCTTTCGTCGATATGCACCGCCTTCGACTCTCAAACGTGGTATATCGTAGATGTTTGCGGTGAGGGCGGCAAGGCGGCGGGTGAGTGGGTGCGACCAGAGGGGCGAGGGACGCCCCGCCGTCATCCTATTGCCGTCGCCTGAGGAACCGAGCGCCGTATGAATGAATCGAACCTCGAACGTGTTCGCGTCGCATGATCTCGGCGCGGATCGTCGGACATCCTGGAAGTGCGTCGAGCTGCGTCTCAAAGATCGTGGCGATCGGAAGTACTTGAGGGGCTCGAAACCCGAAACCTCCTGGAGCGATATCGAACGCGATCACTCTCACGGGTATCATGTCTGCAAGTTCCCCGTCTATCTCAAGGATTCGCAGCAGCAGTTTTTCGGGCCATTCTTTTCGGAGATGCCGTCTGCGTTCGAGACACTTCAGTTGTGCGAGAAATTCTTCGGAACTTCGGAACTCGGTCGCTAATGCGTCCTGCGGGCGGACGTTTTTATCGTTCATGCTGGCGACCTCGCGGGGAAGGTGTCGCTGGGTTGGCATCGCACTGATGCTTGCGCCGATCGTTTACCCAACAACCTGTTCAGTCTGACTAAGCCCCCGATTGCCCCGTCAGCCTGGTTTTAGTTGTTTCAAGGAATGTGAGATTGCTCTCACCGCATCCTGAAAGTCTGTTTTCCTGTCGTCGAAGGTAGTCTGTACTCCCTGTCGCGCCGCTAGACGCCCTTTACGAACTGAACGCCAAAGATGTGGCGCGAGTCATCCGCGAGTCGGCAATGAGCGATGATTCCGTCTACAATGGGCTTGCCCGGGAGAACGTCGAGCCTGGTTCGCAGCATCGCCCCCACGTGGATGAACTGCCGGAACGAAAAACCGAACCCTGTCGTGGAGATGTCGATCGTCTCGACCTGAATTTCGCGAACCCCGCGATCTCCTTCAGGTTCGTCCATGACCCAAGCAGTCAAGGTCGCTCGCCATGGGTGTCGCACCCGGACTCGCCGGTCGATCTCGGGAGTCGGTTCATCGAGGGTTTCGCGAACTTGGCGAAAGACGGCGGCCCCCGATGTTGTTGATATCGGAATATTGGTATTCATATTACAATAGCGCGCGCATCCCGACATAACAATCGGTCCGTCCGAAGTAGCGCCTGCCTAGTGTTTGCGAATCTACCATGAGTGGGAAGAGTCCCCTAGGGCAATACTCTATGTTTCTTCGGCGGAAGCGCGCTCGATATTGAATCAACCTACTTTAGCTCGACGTCCCAGTAGGCAGCGTCCAAGAATTGTCGCCACGAGGCGTAGCGATCGTCGGACAGCGTGACGGACACCGCCGGGTTTCGCTTGGGCTTAATCGGTTCGCGGATGAGGTGCATGTGTGCTTGCTTTGGAGTGCGTCCGCCTTTCCGCACGTTACAGGACGTGCAGGCGCAGACAATGTTTTCCCAGCTCGCGCCGCCGCCCTGCGATCGCGGTAGCACATGGTCCAAGCTCAGCTTCGACGAGTTGAAGATCTTCCCGCAATATTGACAGGTATTCTCATCGCGTGCGAACAAGTTACGCCTGTTGAACTTCACATTCTGGCGGGGAAGTCGAGCGAAGGTGAGAACTCGGACAATTCGGGGGACAGCCACATGCGAGCGCACGGTTCTCACCCAGTCGTGTTTGTGGGCTTCAAATTCGTGGCGGAAGGCGCTGAGCTCCGTCCAGTCGGCAAAATCGTAAGAGGTGTAACGCCCGTCTTCGACGTTTAGGACTTCGGCAACAGGGTTGTTCTGTCGGTCGCGTTTGCAAAGGAGTAGAAAAGCGCGCCGCGCACTCACCACGCGAAGGGCCATGTAGTGCGCGTTTAGGAGCAGGACGCGCCCGTCCAACCCGCTTGGTTTTGCGATACATCTCGTTGGGAAGATGCACACTCCTTCATACTGCCCCGCAATTGCGTTCGCAAGCAGATAAGAAACTCAATTCTAACATTATTATACCGAGCGAAACTCCCGGATACAACGCTTTTTTGTGAACAACGGTCCGTTGGCGTGCGACAAGTCTCGGGATTCGGTTGGTCGAGGAGTCGAAACGCGCCAGAGTACTTGCGAGGCGAAGCCGGCCCCGGCATTCAATTGACCTGTTTAAAACCCCCTTATCAGCATGCACAGGGTAGGTCGAAGACTCTCAAGCCCAAAATTTGATCGCTCCCGGGGCTTATCGGACGCGTCGCTCGAAGTTGAGCTACGCCCGATATCTAAAGAGATCCCTCAGACCCACCGACGATACCTCTGTGTAGAGCTGCGTTATGCGCGCAGCCGACGAGACCGGTTCGTCCGCTGAGGACCCAAAGGCAGGTTGAAATGGAACAGCGTCGCTCATTTTTGTTACTCGACCCGCCCAGTTCGGCGGATTTCTGTCGTCGTGGGAGCTTGCGCGAAAAGGACGAAGCCCAGAACGCGCCTTTCCCCAACATCGACTTGATACTTCTCTCTGGCGCGATCCGCGAAGCCGGATACAGACCAACTTTTATTGATGCGCAACTCGATCGCCTCGACTGGAACGGGCTGATTGAGCGAGCCCGAGAGGACGAACCCTCAGGCGTCGTATCGCTCGTTTCTAGTGCGCGTTTCGAAGAAGAACTCGAATCACTCGAGAGGTTTTGCAAAGAGCTAGGTGGGATTCGA
>JAJDDZ010000114.1 GCA_029260025.1 Phycisphaerae bacterium
GCGAGAAGGTCGCTGCACGTTTTACCGTATTGAAGACCCCGGGTTGTCGAGCATTATTGACTGCGTCGAAAGGCGCTATGGTGCTGGCGCGGGAAAATGAAGAAGCCATTGCTTAACGAGAGTGGTATTGGCAGTCATCCATTGAACAGAAAGGAAGTAAATATGCCAAGTAACGTTGCCGCATTCTTTGACCAGTGGGGAGCGGATCAGCAAAAAGTGAAGGAAATGGCGCCCAACATCGCCCGAGGCTTCGGCGGTATGTTCCAGGCAATCATGAAAGAAGGTGCTCTTTCCGTACGTGAAAAAGAGCTCATCGCGCTCGCCATCGGCCTATCGGTCCGGTGCTCACCTTGCATTAACATGCACGTAGAAAAGTGTTTGGCCGCCGGGGCGACGGGTGAGCAGATTCTCGAAGCGGCGGGCGTTGCGGTGATGATGCAAGGCGGGCCTTCATTCACGTACGTGCCGGAAGTCATCCGCGCAATCGAACACCTGCAGAAGACAGGATCTTGAATGTACAAGACAACCGAAAGCCAAACCGAGGATCAACGCGGCAGTCCACCTCGCGCAGAGCGCATGCGACGCACGGGGCGTCGGACGGTCTACGTTCTTTTGGTACTGGTGGGATGTATTGCATTGTACGCGATCTTGTTCGCGCCGGTCGCAGTGACCTCTTACGAGGTTCGTCGTGGGACCATTGTAACAGAGACGATGGGCACGGGCACACTTGAAGCCAGGGTCAAGGCAACGGTCAGCCCGAAGATTTCAGGACGGGTGGCCAATGTTCTGGTGGACGAAGGCGACGTTGCGAACGCCGGTCAGCCGCTGGTGAGGCTTGACGATGCAGAACTGCTCCAGCAGGTCGAAATCGCCACCGCAAGCGTCGCCGTCGCCGTCGCCGGACTTGACCGCTTGAGCGCCGACAAGGATCGTGCCGTCGCTGTATTGCATCAGGCTAGTTTCGACTACAAGCGGACGATCAAACTCTACGAGCACGACACGGCAGCGAGCGTTGAGTTCGAACGGGCTACGGAAGCGCGAAGCATTGCACAGGCAGAACTGGCTCGTGCCCAAGCTGCCATCGTGGAAGGTCAACACGAGCTTATCACACAACAGAAGACCCACCTCTATCATCAGGCCCGCTTGGCGGATACCCAGATCGCGGCGCCCTTCGATGGTCTTATTGTTCGGCGGTTTCGTGACGCCGGAGATGTTGTCGTTCCGGGGAGCCCAGTGCTAACCCTGATCTCAACCGATGAGCTTTGGATCACCGCGTGGGTGGACGAGACGGAAATGACGCGTCTCCAAACGGAGCAACCCGCGCGTGTGGTTTTCCGGTCACAGCCCGAGCGAGCCTACCCCGGTACGGTTTCACGGCTCGGTCGGGAGGCTGATCGTGAGACTCGCGAATTCGTTGTCGATGTGCGCGTGCTGGAACTTCCGGAAAACTGGGCCGTCGGTCAACGAGCTGAAGTGTTCATCGAAACGGAGCGCAAAACAGACGTGGTCGTCTTACCCGCGAAGTACCTCTTGCTGCGCGGCGCAACCGTCGGTGTCCACATAGAGGAGCAGGGGCATGCGGCGTGGCGTCCTGTCAAGACAGGTCTGCGAAGCCGAGATTCCTTCGAAGTGATCGAAGGGCTTCGGGTGGGGGACACGGTTTTGATCCCCGCCAATCCAAAAGCTACACTCCGCGACGGACGAAAAGTTGAGCCAGCGCCATGAATCTTGCGGTTAAAGACATTCGACACAACTTCGGTCGGTTCGCTCTCACCACTGTGGGCGTGGGCATGCTCCTCATGATCGTGATGGGCATGGGCGGAATCTATCGCGGTATCATTGAGGATGCGACCCTACTCGTCGATGAGTCCGACGCTGACCTATGGATTGTGCAACGCAATACGCGCGGACCTTTCGCCGAGGTCTCACGGGTTCCCGCCAATCTCGTCCATCGCGCGCTGGCGGTCCCTGGCGTCGAGACGGCGAGGGAGTTCGTCTACCACACGATTCAGCGCGAACGTGAGGGGAAACCGATTCGCATTGCAGTCGTTGGGCTTAGCTGGCCAACGGACAAAGGTGAATCGCTGCCGCTTATCGCCGGCAGAGCTCTGGCTCAAAACCACTTCGAAATGATCGCGGACGCGAGGTTGGGGATGCCACTGGGGGAGCAAATTCGCCTCGGCAAAGAAAACTACACGGTCGTCGGAATCACGGAGAACATGATAGGATCCTCAGGTGATGGGCTGGCGTTCTTCACTGTGGCCGATGCGCTCGACATCCAATTCGAAGTGCCCGGCGAAGCGGTGCGCCTCGAGCGCCAGGCCCGCTACGCTCGCGGAACGCTGAGCGAACTCGGTCGAAAGCAGCCTGCATTGGCCGAGACCGCGTTCATGGCGCCGCGGGAGATTCCAGCGATAGGTCCGCGCCAGATCAGTGCCGTCATGGTCAACGTGCTACCCGGCACGACACAACAATCTGTCGCCGCCGTCGTGGCTGGCTGGAGCGACGTATCGGTCTACACCGCCGACGGACAACGTGATCTCCTCCTGAGGGGACCTGTTGAAAAAGTTCGTCGACAGATTGGCCTATTCCGCGTGCTTCTGACGATCATCGCTGCCATCATCATGGCGCTGATCCTATATACGCTCACCCTCGACAAGCTGCATGACATAGCCTTACTGAAGCTCATCGGTGCCCCAAACCGTAGAATCCTTGGAATGATTCTTCAGCAGGCGCTGCTGCTCGGAATTGTCGGCTATGGCATCGCCTACGTCGCCGGGCTACGAATATTCCCTGGCTTTCCGCGCCGGGTAATTCTTACGAACAATGATCTCGTACAGCTCGCGCTGATCGTCCTGGTGATTTCGGTTCTTTCCAGTGCGCTTGGGATCTGGAAAGCCGTGCGCGTAGAACCCAACGAGGCACTTTCCGGGTAACTCTCATGCGTAACGGCTTTGCCATCGAAACGAAGGGCCTTACAAAGGTCTACGGCAGCGGCAACACGGAAGTCGTCGCCATGAGCAACGCCGATGTCACGATCCGTCGCGGCGAAGTGGCAGCGCTGCTGGGTCCCAGCGGATCCGGCAAGTCCACGTTTCTGACAGCCATCGGGCTCATCAATCCGCCATCCGCTGGCCAGATCCGCATCGGCGGAGAGTTGGTCGTGGACGGACCCGTGGCGCTGAGGGATGCCCGTTCCTTTCGACGCAAGTTCATCGGGTTCGTGTTCCAGAAATCCAATCTGATCCCGTTTCTGTCGGCCATCGAGAACGTGCGGATCGCGCTTGAAATCAACGCCTGGCCCGCAGCGGCGGCGCGCGAACGAGCGATGGAGTTGCTGGATTACCTCGGTGTGGCCGATCGCGCCGACCACTATCCCGCAACACTGTCCGGCGGGCAGCAGCAGCGCGTTGCCGTCGCGCGTGCTCTGGCCAATCAACCGAGCATCATCCTTGCGGATGAGCCAACGGCGGCTCTTGACGGTCGACTCGGACGGCAGGTCATGGAGCTCTTCCGGAAGCTGGCACACGAACACGGAACAGGCGTCGTCGTTGTGACGCACGATCATCGCGCTCTCGACGTGTTCGATTCAGTTTACGAAATGGAAGACGGCGTTATTCGCCGAAGCGAATCAGGTGTCCAATGAAGATTGAAAACTCCACCCCGCCATGGATGGCGATTCTCATCAAGACCGCGACGGGTTTCGCGTTTTCGATCATCGTGGTCTTTCTTCTCTTGTGGCTCGGAGGTGCATTTCATCGGAAGATCGACGATACCGTCGGCAATGATGAAACAAATGTCGCCGCAGGTCGTCATCTCGGGAGCACGCCAATCCTTGCAGTGCGAAAGATCAGTGTGCCACGCATCGAGTCATCCGTAGGTACCATCCGCGCCGTACACGAGTCGGCTGTGGCGTCGAAGTTGCTCGCGAAGGTACTCGAGGTCGGCATCACTGCGGGCCAACGCGTTGTCGAGGACCAGGTGCTGGTCCGGCTCGATGACACGGATCTGATTGCCCGTCTGGAGCAAGCCCAAGCGACCGAGAACGGGAGCCAGGCTGCGCGGGATCAGGCTGTGATTGAGCACGACCGGATTCGCGGGCTCGCCGAGCAGGATGCCGCGTCCCCAATCGAATGGAATCGAGCGCAAACGGCACTGAAATCTGCCGAAGCGGAGCTCGTTCGGGCGGAGCAATCCACGGCAGAAGCCAGGACGGTTCTCGCTTACGCCACCATACGTTCCCCAATCACCGGAGTCGTAGTGGACAAAAAAGTCGAGGCGGGCGACATGGTGACGCCGGGGAAGGTATTGCTCACGCTTTACGATCCAACCCGCATGCAGCTGGTCGCCAGTGTGCGAGAATCCCTGACTCGTCGGCTTGCGGTTGGCCAGAGCATCGGCGTTCAAGTCGATGCGCTCAACAAAACATGCGAGGGACGGGTAAGTGAAATCGTCCCGGAAGCCGAGTCAAAGAGTCGGACGTTTTCCGTCAAGGTAACTGGTCCGTGCCCGCCTGGCATTTACTCAGGCATGTTTGGCCGATTGTTGATTCCGCTCGATGACGAAGAGGTCGTTGTTGTGCCGCGCTCGGCCGTGCGACAAATTGGTCAACTCACTGTTGTCGATGTTGCTAGTGATGACACACTCCACCGCCGCGCCGTACAGCTTGGGCGACCCTTCGGAGACGAGATCGAGGTACTGTCCGGTCTTCGAGCCGGTGAGCGTGTCGCCGTCGGGATCGATCGCGCGGAAGGTGGATCCTAGCCATGCAATCGGTAGGGCACGAACCGCATAATGGAGCTCCGCACGGTTTCACGAATGCCATTGTTGGCGCATTTCTACGTTCAAACCTCTCGATCATACTGGTATTGTTGGCAGCAGCGGTTGGTGTGACGGCGCTGCTGATCACGCCGCGCGAGGAAGACCCACAAATCATCGTTCCTCTCGCGGATGTGTACGTGAACTTTCCCGGGTACTCGGCAGAGGAAGTCGAGCAGCTTGTCGCCACGCCCCTCGAGAAGCTCCTCTTCGAGATCGACGGCGTCGAGTACGTCTATTCGATGTCTAGAGACGAGCAGGCTATCATAACCGTACGCTTTTACGTGGGCGAAGATCGAGAACGCAGCCTCGTAAAGCTGTTCAAGCGGATCGACGAAAACATTGATATCGTTCCACCGGGTGTGACGGGCTGGGTCGTCAAACCCGTCGAGATCGACGACGTACCGGTCGTCACGCTTACGCTGACCAGCGCCACCTCGGATGCCTACACGCTTCGGCGTGTAGCCGAGGAGATGTCGCGGCGTCTTTCCGAAGTCGAGAACTTGTCCAGGACCTACATCGTTGGCGGCTTATCTCGAACGGTGTATGTCTACCTCGATCCCGATCGCATGCAAGCCTTTGGCGTTTCGCCCATCGAGATCGAACGCGCCATCCGGGTCACCAACACTTCCGGGATCGTGGGGGGGTTCGCTCGCGAGGACAAGACCTTCCGTGTGGAAGCCGGGCAGGCTGTGTTGATACCCGAAGAGCTCCGCGAACTGGTCGTTTCTGTTCACGGGGATCGGCCCGTCTTCCTTAAGGATGTGTGTAACATCGTCGATGGGCCGGAGGAAATCACCCAATTTGTCAGGCACGGCTGGGGACCCGCTCGCGGTTTTGAATCGCACCGTGGATTTCCGGGGACGGTGCTTGGCAAGGCCGCCACTAATCAAACCTCGAGCGAGCCGCAGTCCGCTGTAACGATCGCCATGGCGAAGAAGACCGGAACCAATGCCGTCACGGTGGCAGAGGACGTCCTTTCAGCCGCCGAGAAATTGAAAAACGAAATCGTTCCTGATGATATCGACGTCGTGGTCACGCGGAACTACGGGCTCACTGCCGACGAGAAAGTGAACGAACTGATCGAGGCGCTCGCCGTGGCCGTTTTTATCGTAGTCGCGCTCCTGACGCTCGGCATGGGCTGGCGCGAAGCACTTATCGTCGCCGTGGCCGTTCCAGTGGTTTTCGGTCTGACGTTGGCCGTCAACTTGCTCTTTGGCTTTACCATCAACCGCGTCACGCTGTTCGCGTTGATCCTATCGATGGGACTACTGGTTGATGACCCGATCGTGGACGTCGAGAACATCTCGCGGCATTTCAAGTTGCACGGGCGCGCGACACGAAGCATTGTGCTCAATGCCGTCTCTGAAATCCGACTACCGCTGATTACGGCCACCCTGGCGGTGATGGTCTCTTTCCTGCCCTTGTCGTTCATCACCGGAATGATGGGTCCGTACATGGGCCCCATGGCGCTGAATGTTCCTGTCGCGATGGTCATGTCAATGGTGGTGGCATTTACGATCACGCCTTGGCTTGCCTACCACGTTCTAAAGCATGAGCACGGTTCGGCGGAAGTGAAGAATGGGGTAGAGGATCCTCACGACTATGGCAAGGTTCGAAGCTCGTTACTGTATCGACTGTTCTACCCGTTGATGGCGCCGCTTCTTCGGTCTCGAAGGCTGGCGTGGGGGTTCCTGGCGACCATGGGCGCACTGACCTTCTTTGCAGGGGGGCTCGCTGCCACCCGCCATGTGCCTCTAAAGATGCTTCCCTTCGACAACAAGAACGAGTTGCTATTGGTACTTGATTTCGATGAGGGCGCCACGCTGGAGCGATCCGACGCCGCGGTTAGGGAAATGGAGGATTATCTTCAACACGTCCCGGAGGTAACAGATGTTACGTCGTACGTCGGCGTCGGCTCTCCGATGGATTTCAATGGAATGGTTCGACACTACTACCTTCGAAAAGGACCGAACGTCGCGGAAGTGCGGATTAATCTGGTCGGGAAAAAGAGCCGTCGTCAACAGAGCCACGCCATAGGCCTTAGGATTCGCGATGATCTGACGCGAATTGCAGCGAATCACGCGGCCAACCTCAAGATCGTGGAGACGCCTCCTGGACCACCGGTACTTGCCGGCGTGGTGGCTGAGATCTATGGTCGCCCCGACCACTCGTATGAGGATATCATCGAAGCCGCTGGCATTGTTCGCACTCGTATGACCGCCGAGCCTGGAGTCGTGGATGTAGATGACTCAGTGGACGCCGATTCGCCCAGGTTGGTCTTCGTCACGGATAAGGAGAAGGCCGCAATTCACGGAGTGAGTGTTGCTGATGTGGTGGACACGCTGCGCGTTGCTTTGACCGGCAGCACAGCGGGAATTGTTCATCTCCCCAACGAGCGCAACCCACTTCGCATCGAGTTAAGGCTCCCGCGCCCGAATCGATCCAGCACGACGGACCTATCTCGAATACACGTGAAGGGGCATGGTGCGGAACTCGTATCGCTTGCAGAGCTCGGGAGATGGGAATCATCGCTCGTGCAAAAAACAATTTTCCACAAGAACCTCCACAGGCTCGTGTATGTCTTCGCTGAGACGGCCGGGCGACCGCCGGCGGATGCAGTGATTGACATGACGGCCGATCGCCATGAGAACGAAGATTCGGCAGACCAAAATGTAGCTCATATTGGCGGTGGCTGGGTCAGCAACGCCGAGCCCCGGCCGGTCGATGACCGCACGTTCTTCACGAGGGGAAGCGGAATCGCGTGGTATGTTCCGCAAGGCTTCCGCGTGGATTTTGCGGGCGAGGGTGAATGGAAGATCACCTTAGACGTGTTCCGCGATCTAGGAATTGCGTTCGGCGCCGCATTGATCGCCATCTATATCCTGCTTGTTAGTCAGACCGGTTCCTTTGTGATTCCGGTGGTCGTCATGCTGGCCATTCCGCTGAGCATTCTCGGTATCATGCCGGGCTTTTGGTTATTGAATGTCATCGCTGGCGGACAGGTCGGCGGCTACGCCGATCCGATATTTTTCACAGCTACAGGGATGATCGGAATGATCGCGCTGGCGGGCATCGTTACGCGCGATTCGATTATTCTGGTCGACTTCATCCATATCTCGTTGGCTCGAGGGCGGACGCTATTCGATGCAATCATGGAGAGCCGCGTCGTGCGTCTTCGACCGATCCTGCTGACCGCCGGGACCGCCATGCTCTCAGCGGCGCCGATTGCCCTTGACCCTATTTTTTCTGGATTAGCGTGGTCGCTCATCTTCGGCCTATTTGCCTCGACGGTCTTTACCATGTTCGTCATCCCAATCGCCTACTGGCTTCTATACGAGAAAGTGCCAGGCCATGGCCTTCCGCCTGGCGGACCATGACAAAGACCGGGCATCGTATCGGTGATCTGTGGTCACTTTGCAATGTCGGAGGAGTGAGGTTATCGTTGCAACAGCCGTTGATGCACGACCGTCTCCAAGTCAGGGGATACGATTATGGCCACGACAGGTTTAGCGCAGGACGACCGATTTCAGCGCCATCTTACCGGGGCCGGTCATCCTGAGCGACCGCAACGACTTCAAGCCATCGCAGCCAAGCTGGTCGCACGGGGAATGACCCAGGCATGCACGACCGTCGGCGCGTCACCTGTTAATATGAAGCTGGTTCGTCGAATCCACGAAGACTCCTATCTCGATCGGCTCAAGCGAGCCTGTGAAGACGGACTGCCGTATATCGACACGCCGGACAGCGGGATATGCGCTGAAAGCTACGAGATCGCTCGACTCGCCGCAGGCACTGTTATCAATGCGGTGGATGACGTGATGGCAGGACGGGTTGACAACGCCTTTTGCGCCGTGCGTCCACCTGGGCATCATGCGGAGTGTGACCTGTCCATGGGTTTCTGCCTGTTCAACAACATCGCGATTGCGGCCCGACACCTACTCGACGACCATGGCCTGTCGCGTGTCCTCATCCTCGATTGGGACGTCCATCATGGAAACGGAACGCAGCACTCCTTCGAGGCGGATCCCCGGGTACTGTTTGTCAGCCTCCACGGGCATCCGCGCATCGTCTACCCCGGCAGCGGCCTTGCAAGCGAGCGTGGTCGGGGCGCTGGCGAAGGGCTCACGATCAACCTCCCCATGTTGCCACCGAGCAGCGATATAGAATGGCAGCGCGCGTTCGACGATCCCATCCTGCCTGCCGTCCTGGATTTCGATCCCCAGTTTGTGCTCATCTCCGCCGGCTTCGACGCTCACCGACTCGACCCGCTTGCCCCGCTCGAACTGGAGACTCCGCTCTTCGGATGGATGAGCGACCAACTCATCGATGTCGCAAAGAGGCATTGCGGTGGAAAGCTCGTGAGCGTTCTGGAAGGCGGTTATCACCTCGACGCCCTTTCCGATTGCGTCGCTCTTCATCTTGCACGGCTTCTCGACGCATAAACGCTCTTGACTGCTCAGCGTGACTCCGGACACGGTGAGGCGGCGTTCCTAGACGAACGCTGCACCGAAACTCTCAACTCGAACGTGCAGCGGTTGAAAGAATCTGCGAAAGCAGGTTGCTCTAGCGAAGCTGATGTTCATCGCCGTGGCTTGGAACCTCCGCACGCCAACCCCATTTTGACTGGATCTGCCGAGCGAGTTCGTCGGCGGCCGCCGCCTCGCCGTGTGTTAGAAAGACACAGCGCGGCTTGGATTGGAGATGACTAAGCCACGATAGAAGTCCGCGCTGATCCGCATGCGCGGATAGGCCATGGATCTCTTCGATGTGGGCGCGGACGTCATGCTTGGCGCCGAGGATGCGTACAACTGGAACCCGGTCAACAAGCTGACGCCCGAGTGTTCCGCTTGCTTGATAGCCGACGATGAGGATCGTGCTCTCCGGGCGCGAGATGTTTCTGACAAGGTGATGTTTAATGCGCCCGGCCGTGCACATACCCGAGCCTGCCATGATAATGCACGAACCCCGGATCCGGTTGATCGCCTTGGACTCTCGTACGTCGCGCACCATGCTGAGCCCGGGGAACTGGAAAAGCCGCTCGCCGGACGCCAGCACGCGTTGCGCTTCTTCGTCCATGCATTCCTGGTGCCGTCTGAAAACCTCGGTCACATCCACGGCCATGGGGCTGTCGAGAAAGGCCAACAGGTGTGGGATACGATCGGCACGAACGAGGCGGCCAAGGTAATACATCAGCTCTTGGGCTCGTTCCACGGCGAAGGTCGGAATCACGATGTTCCCTCCGGCGGCGACGGTTCGATTGATCGCCTCGCAGAGCTGATCCTCGATCGTCTTTCCCACGCCATCGTGATTTCGGTCGCCGTAGGTTGATTCCATCACGACATAGTCCGCATGATCGAAGACCGACGGGTCACGGATGATCGGCTTATCTTGCTGGCCGATATCACCAGAAAAAATTAGTGTCTGACTCTTTCCGTTCTCGTCGATCGTCAGTTCCAACATGGCTGAGCCCAGGATGTGGCCTGCGTCATGGAAAGTGACCGTCACGTGCTCGTTGAGTCGTTTCGGTTCGTTGTATCGTACCGTCTGGAAGAGCTTGATCGCGGCTCGAGCGTCGCGAGCGGTGTACAAGGGCGCTACAGCATGGGGTCCCTTGCGCCCCTCGCGTCCGTGACGCCGTTTCTTGAACTCGGCATCCTCTTCTTGAATATGGGCGGCGTCCATCAGAATGATCTCCGCCAGATCCCTTGAAGCGGGCGTCGACAGAATTCGCTTGGCGAAACCGTCCCGGACTAGTTTGGGGATGAGCCCCGAGTGGTCCAAGTGGGCATGCGTTAGCAACAAGTAGTCAATACTACGCGCCGCGATTGGCAGGGGTTCCCAATTGCGTGAGAGAAAGGAACGCTCCTGATACAACCCGCAGTCGATGAGCAACCGAAGCCTTCCGGCTTCCAGCAGGTAGCAGGAGCCCGTAACCTGTCGCGCGGCGCCGAGAAAGGTTAGTTTCATATTCGCAAACATACCATCGATGATCACGCGCTACCAGTACCCATGACCGGTGGAACAAAGCCTGCCTAATGCCCCGCGGAGCCGTGGCGAAGAGGCTGTCACCGAAGCTCTGCCCGGAAACGCACAGAGGGCGTAACCGAGACCGGGCAACGTGTGGGGATCTCGATTGACCGGGCGGCAGGCGACCCTGTGCCTGCCGCCCGCTACGACAAACTCCTCGGTCACCTTGAAGCGGTACGTCTGACAATCATCTTCCTTGCCCTTCCCGCATCAAAACGCAGTCCTGATATTGTCGAATGTTCGGTCGTCGGCCCCTTTGCGTTTCGTCGGCCCGCTGGCGAGCGGTTACCACAACGGCATCGACATTCTGGGGCGTGATCCCGGGTCGCTCTGAACCTCCAGCCTCATGGGGATATGGTGGCTTGTCTCCCCGACAAGGTTTCCACCGAATCAAACCAACCATCGTAGTGTACCCCCGATCAAGCGGGTGCCATTAGGCCGATCGTTTGGCAACATCACGCCAACCCCCTGGACCGGCGGTCGAGCGCTGTTCGTAATCGGCCTGACAGGCGACGCATCGAATAGCTTCTGGCTTGACTTGAAGGCGCGCTGCCGGAATCCTCTTGCGACAGTCCGCGCAGATTCCGTAAGTGCCGTCCTGAATCCGTTGCAATGCGTCGATGGCTTCCGTTGCTCGCGAGTGTCCTTGCTCAACCGCAACACAGACCACCTCATCGGCGGCCAACTCGCGCAGTATTTCTTGCCGCCTCTTTGCCCGTGAAGTCTTGCTTCGCACTTTCATGATTGATATCTCCTTCTGGAAAGTTCAGGCTGGCCGCGCCAATATCGTGACTAGCCATCCCCTTGCACCTACGTCGCTCGCTCTGTCCGTGTGGCACATCGCAAAACGCGTGCCAAGGAAATATTAACTCGTCGAAGTGTCGTAAGTCTTTATAAGGGAAGATTTTGCGTTTCTTCGCGTGATCCAAATCAGAAGCCGCAACCTGTCCACGGCATGAGCATGTTGGTCAGTAAGTGGCCAGATTGGCGTCTGCTGAGACAGCTATCGCCTCAGGCATCGATTTCAACGGACATCGTCGTGCGGATGCCGTATTGGGCAATTCTCTTGCGGAGTGTGGTGCGACTGATACCCAGCATCTTTGCTGCCGGCGCGAGTTGGCCATTGGTACGTCCAAGGCAAACACGAATGATCTCGCGCTCGATCATGACGATTGCGGTCTCGTGCAGCTTGCCACCCAAGACTGGTTGGGAGGCAAGCTTCTCAGCGATCGATCGCGCTTCGTCATTAGGTGAGCCAGCCGTTATGCGCTTGGTGCTCGATAAATCGGCGGGACTAAGCTCGGTACACTGTCGAATATGCTCAGGAAGAAACTCAAGTCGAAAGACGGAGCCGCGGGCAACGACGAGGGCAGCTTTGATTGCATTCTCAAGCTCGCGTACGTTTCCCGGCCAAGAATATTTGAGTAGCACGGGAAGCACATCCGGTGAAAACGAACGAATGTTTGCGCCGAGGCTTCGGTTGTAGCGGCGCACAAATTGATGGGCGAGCAACACAGCATCGACCTCGCGATCCCTAAGGGGCGGCACGTCGATACTCGCAACCTTCAACCTAAAGTAAAGGTCTTGGCGAAATCTTTTTTGTTCGATCAGAGTCTCGAGGGGCTGATGTGTGGCACCAACAATCCGCACGTCACTGGTAATCAAATCGGTTCCACCGAGGCGCTGGAACGAATTGTCTTGCAAGACGCGTAGCAGTTTGGCTTGGGTGGCAAGAGGGATGTCGCCAACTTCATCAAGGAAAAGCGTGCCGCCATCACACTGTTCAAACTTGCCGATACGCCGAAGCGCCGCGCCAGTAAACGCCCCTTTTTCGTGCCCAAACAGCTCGCTCTCAATCAACGTCTCCGGAATGGCAGCACAATTGACCGCTAGGAATGGCTGATCCTTGCGAGGGCTGTGGTGCAGAATCGCCCGAGCAATCAACTCCTTTCCGGTGCCGCTTTCGCCGGTGATCAGTACGTTCACATCTCGCGGGGCGACGCGCCCGATCAGCTTGTACACCTCTCTCATTGCTGGTGATTGTCCAATGATTCGCTCAACGGCAAGGTCATCGGTCGGTTCCTCATAAACCGCCGGTATGTGAATGTCGCGACTGATGCGAAGCGCCTCTTCAATGTGCTGCGCCAGGATCTTCGTCTCGATCGGTGTAACCAGGTAGTCCAGAGCACCTCGTTTGATGGCCTCGATAGCCTGCTCGCTGTCAGCAGGCTCGGTATACAACAGGACGCAGGCTCGCGGGAGCTGTTCTCGCACAATCTCAAATGTGGCGTAATCGCAGAGGACCAGATCCGGAGCCGCAGCCGTGAGTTCGACCACAGCGTTTTTCAGCGCGCGGAGATGTGTCAAGTTCGCGTCCAGTTCACGACACGCATGGCGCACTTTCTCTGCGATAACTCGGTCTTTCGTAATCAGCAAAACAGTGTCAGACATCACATAAGACCTTCTTCCATTACTACGGCATATAGCGCCAGCGGTGTCGTCGATCTCAACAGGTATCCGTCGAGATCGGCACGGGTTCTATTCTCAAGCACCGTTCCCATCGATCGTCGAAGTATTGTCGTTCGCATTGGCGCGCCGAGGAAGTACCATCCGCAACGCCAGGAACCCCGCGACAGCAGAGATCATCGACGCCGCGAATACCCCCGCTCTGGTCGCGACGGCATACTGACTTCCTTGACCCTCAAAGGCGAGCATCCCGATGAACAAACTCATCGTAAAGCCAATCCCAGCGAGCAGACCGACTGCGAATATCATTGGCCATGTGACGCCGTGCGGCAACTTGGCCACACCGGTCCAGACAGTGAGTACCGAGCAACCGAACACGCCGATGGGCTTTCCGAGGCATAGGCCTCCCGCAATACCGAACGTAACCGAGCCGAACAAGGTCTCGGACGAAATGCCGTTGAAACTAACCCCTGCGTTTGCAAACGCAAACAGCGGTAAGATTAGGAACACAACCCACGGATGCAGGATGTGCTCCAAATGTCGCAACAAGGACTCGCCGTGATCGTTCTTCACTCTTAACGGAATGGCGAGACCGAGCGCGACGCCCGCGAGCGTTGCATGCACGCCGGACTTGAGAACGCAGACCCACATGATTGCTCCGACCAAGAAATAGGCGCCCAAGTGTCTTACTTTGAGTCGATTGAGAATTACGAGAACCACAAGCCCTCCGATCCCAAGCAGTAGGGCGGTCACGGATAGCTGACTTGTGTATAGAAGCGCAATAATAACGATCGCAGCAAGGTCATCGACGACTGCCACGGTCGTCAAGAAAACTTTGAGTGACAGCGGGACGCGATTGCCAAGTAATGACAGAACGCCCAGCGAAAACGCGATGTCGGTTGCCGCCGGAATGGCCCAACCCTTGGTGGCCACGGGATCGCCCCAGGTCATCCACGCGTAGATGGCGCCGGGGAGCGCGACGCCCCCCAAGGCAGCAAGCGCAGGCAGCGCAAGTCGACTCGGACTCGCCAGTTCCCCTTCAAGGGCCTCGCGTTTGATCTCTAGCCCCACAAGCAAGAAGAAGATGGCCATCAAGCCGTCATTGATGACCAAGAGCACGTTCTTGTTCAGTTCGAGACCTCCGAGCTTGATCTCGATCGGGACTTCGAGGAAATACTGGTACCAATCTGCGAGACCTGGAATGTTGGCAAAAATAAGTGCCACGACGCTGGCGGCCAGAAGGAGAATACCCCCGGCTGCTTGCAGCTCCAGAAATCGGCGAATAGGATTTGTAGATCTATTCGTCTTCATTGCAGCTCTCCGAATCGGGGGGCATGCCGGTTTCCAGTTGTCTAACCGTCGGCTCCTCCCTTGCTCCTGGATTAAGGCAACCCATAACCGCGCGCAGCATCTCGGTCGCCGCAGAGGATTCGTCAACCGTGACCGAATTGGCTCCGACCTCCAAGAGGCCCGCTCGTTTGCTAACGACTCGGGTTCTTGCTGCAATGAATACGTCCGGTGCTCGCCGTCGCGCCACGGCGCAAGTGCGCAGAACGGCCTCTTCGTCTGGTATGGTCAAGACAAGGGCGTGAGCATTTCCAATTCCTGCCGACTCCAGCACCTCAAGGTTGCCGACATCACCGAATACAACCCGTCTACCCCGACCAGATTGCTCTTGTACGGTTGCGGGGTTGAGTTCGACGACCGTGTAGTTGATTCCGACGCGTTCGAGTTCCAAAGAAATGAGGATCCCGATAGGACCGTATCCGGCAATGATGACATGCCTCGCACCGTCCAAGAGGTGCGGTTGCGTGTGACTCGGGTCGCGAAGAGGCGCTGACCTAATCCACGGGGCAGTCCCTATGCTCGAAACCAAGCGAGCGAGACGGTCGCCGAGTTCGATCTGCGCTGGAGTCAAGATCAACGATATTACTACGATGGCTATGGCAGTCGCCATCGTGGCATCGTCAATGATTCCCTTTCCATGCGCCGTGTCGAGTACGATCAGGCTGAACTCCCCGGCTTGGGCAAGCGAAAAACCAACCGCGATGGCGATGCTCGCGGTGGCGCCTAGAGACCAACAGACGCCGGTGATCAGGGCGGACTTGAGTACCAACATCAGGGCTGCGCCCGCGAGGATGACCCACCACCACTCGGCGAGGATACTTGGGTCCAACTTCATGCCGAGCGTGGTGAAGAACACGGCGATGAAGATGTCACGTAGTGGCCCGATCTGCCCGCTGAGTTGATGACGAAATGGTGTTCCGGCGAGCATGAAACCGGCCAGGAACGCGCCCATCTCCAGACTGAACCCTATGCCCTGCGCCACTACGGCGGCAAGAAGCGCGGACGCGACGCCGGCTAGGGTCATCACTTCTAGCGATCGCCCCTTGGATGACTCGCGAAGAACTCTCGGCAGGATCACCCGGCCAAGGACGATGAGAACGGCCACGCCACCGACCCGCATTATGGCGTCGAATACGAATTGCATCGTACCGCCATCAGTGGCCAACCGACCGCTTATGTCCGCAGCCGACTGAAAGTCGGTGCCCGCCCACGCGGCCAGTGCCGGGATGGCAGCTAACATCCCAAGGACGATCATATCTTGGATCACCAGAATCGAGAGGGCCAAGCGCCCGCGCATTCGACGAAGCTCGCGACGCTCTGCAATGATCCGCATCACCAGCGCGGTTGAGGACAGTGCCAGCGCCATGGAAACGGCGAGCGCTGCCGGAGGCGTTAACCCAAACCAAATTGCGATAGGCCACCCGGCGGCGATAGAAAGCAGGCAGGATCCGAAACCCGCTGCGATCATGCGCGCCAGCCGGTGATTGAGAACGGAAAGGTGAAGCTCAAGTCCGATCCCGAACAGAAGAAGGATAATCGCAAGATGCGAGATCGCGCCCAATCCTTCAGTTGAAGGGACCAATCCGAGGGCGCGTGGGCCGATGAAAGCTCCGGCGATCAGGTAGGCGGGGATCGCAGCGAGCCGCGTTGGCTGCATGACAATTGCAACGACCGCTGCACTCACCAGAATCACGACTAAGTCCGTGACGATCGCCTGGTCGGTATCCGAGACGGCAGCCAATATGCTGGGAATCATGAGTTGATTCAACCTCCAGTCAGCCAAACAATTTCTGCCGAGCTTCCTCCGCGATGGCGAGGACCGCTGGGTGCTTAACCTTTTTCTCAACCGAGATCGCGTAGAACTGTTCCCGCACGGAATCCAGCCGACCCACCACTTTGACGCCATACTGACGCTGGACTTCCTTTTCAATCACGGTCGGCGCCGCGAACAACCCGACCCCAGCTTGGCCGAACACTTTTAGTAGGGCGCTATCCTCAAATTCGCCCAGCACCGACGGGCGGATGTCTTCGGCATCGAACCAATGCTCCATCGCGCGCCGAAGCGATGTGTTGGCCGTGGGGAAGATGAATGGTGCGCCGTCGAGCGACTCGGGAAACGGACGCCGGTACTTGGCGGCGAGGTCCTTTGTTCCAAAGATCGACACGCCGCACTCGCCCAGCAAGTGGTTAAATGCACGAACCTTGACGTCGGGGCCAATCGGGCTGTCGGACAATACCAGATCCAATTCGTAAACCGCCAATCTCGTGAGCAACTCCGGCGGGCTACCCTCGTGACACACAAGCTGAATTTGCTCCGACAGATGCAAAGCAGGTTCCAGAAGCCGATACGCCACCAGCTTGGGGAGCACGTCAGCCACGCCGACGTTAAACCGTAGAGGTCTGCCCGTTGGCCTGCCATGAACTGTGTCCAACAGGTCGCGTCCCAGCGAAAAAATCTCGTCGGCGAATCGGTACACCACCCGTCCCGTGTCGGTAAGAGCAAGGTTGCGTCCGACGCGCGTGAATAGCTTCTCACCGAGCGAGCGCTCCAGCGCTCGAATCTGTGCCGATATCGTCGGCTGGGCCAGGTTCAGCTCCGTGCACGCCGCCGCGATCGTTCCTTCCTTGGCCACGACCCAGAAGTACAACAAGTGATGGTAGTTCAGCCATTGCATGCCGTCAGAATACATCGTTCTAGTCTATGTGTCAACGATTTCTTTTCTATATATCTATTGGTGCATTTGCGTCGTATATAACTAATGAGCGGCGGCAAGTCGAGCCGCCAACTAGAAAGGAGAGCGCGGAGCTTGTAGACATTCGAGCGAGGCACGGACAGTTGACTCCAATCCTTGAAGAACAACTGGAGCGTCGTCTTCGTTTTGCGCTCGCCCGATTCGCTGGTCGAATCCGACGCGTCAGCGCGACCCCGGAGAACATCGACGGGCCGCGCGGCGGCGAAGACCAGAACTGCAAGTTCGTGGTTAGTCTGGTTCAATCAGGTTCGATCGAGGCAGAGGCAGCCGCGAAGGTGCTACTCGTCCGCGCGGATCATGAAGGACCCTTGTAAGAAAGTCGTCGCCTGTGTAGATTTTTCGGAGTCGTCCCACCGAGTCATCGAACAGGCGATACGTGTGGCCCAACAGGATGAAGCGTCGTTGCGCCTACTTCACGTGTTCTCCGCGCCGTGGAAAGGGGTCAACTATGTTCGACAACCATCACTGGAGGACGAACAGCACCACTCGGACGCATTGAAAGAGCGTGTGCAGGTAGCTTTGGAGCCGTTCGAGAGCGAGATGCGTACGCTGCATGTCGAGACGGACGTGGGGGAGAACGCGCGTGAATCGGACGGCATCGTCCAGTTCATAGTGGATTTTGAAACTGATCTGGTCGTTGTCGGAACGCGCGGTCGCGTCGGGGCACAGGCTGCCGTCGTGTTTGGAAAAAACGCGGTCGGCATAGCCAGCGCAGGCATGACGCTTCTTGTTCTGGTCGTTAGCGAAATCACTCCGAAGACATTGGGCGCGGTTCACGCAAAATCGTTGGCGCTTCCGGCCGCGATGACGATTCGCCTGATGATCATTGTGTGTCTTCCAGTGATTGTCCTACTGGAGCGTGTAAATCGAGTCATAGCATACCGACGACATGAGGAACGAATTAACCGGGCGGAGTTACTGGCGACCATTCGTCTCGGGCGGGCTAGCGGAGCTTTGGGCAGACGCGAATACCAGATCGCCTCCAACTTAGTTGCCTTATCAACAATCCGGCTCAGTGAGGTACTGACGCCCCGCACCGTCGTATTCTCCCTCGATGGGGAATTGACTGTTCGGCAGGTACTCGCGGAATACGACCCCATTCGCTTCTCCCGGATCCCCGTGTATGGAATTGATCCTGAGTACGTGACAGGGTATGTTTCGCGTTTCGCAATTCGAGTGGCCCATTCGGCCAATGAGGGTACCAGCCTCCTCAAGGAGTTAGCCAAGCCCATTACGATTTTGCCGGAGTTGGCGGCGGTTGGCATCGCCATGGAGGCCTTCAACAAGGATAAACAACATATTGCGCTGGTTGTGGACGAGTATGGAGGCATGTCAGGTATCGTAACCTTAGAGGATTTGCCGGAATCGCTGCTTGGTGTGGAAATCGTGGACGAGACCGACACGGTCGCGGATATGCGGGAGTTGGCATGGTGACAGATGGCCAAGCGGCGGAGGATTGTGCAGGTGGCCACCGACGCAGATTTTCTCGCTGCGAACTCGGGCAATTAGCTTCGTCTTCGAGATCATCTTATTGTCCCTAGCCCGGATATTGCACGAGACTTTATGGGATTGCGCATAGAGAAGGCCTCTTTGCCTGTATAGTAGTGTTTACCAAGACCCTACTCGACATGGCACGGAGGCCTTTCAATGACAGAGTGTAACCGCAAGGCGCTGAC
>JAJDDZ010000115.1 GCA_029260025.1 Phycisphaerae bacterium
CAAGAATGAAAGGTGTGCAAGCAAAAATTAGAGAGGAATGGATCAAAGCTGTTTATGGCAAAAACTGCAGTTTTACCGTCGGTCAGTACAAACGTTGCCGAAGTCGGATAGCCGATAGCGCCTGGTTCATGGCTGTGGAAAATGAGGGACCTGCATTTGAAAAAGTGGTTGCTGCGACGGCTGACAGCCCGGCATTCAGACTAGCACGCGCATACGAACAGAATGCGCAGTGGTTTGAGATTACCGAGCTAAGCCAGTTCGTTGGTGCACCGATTGCCGAACGGGATGCTGTCGTCCGCCTCGCATCGATGGGGTTCGCATTGGCAAAAAGAGACGGCGATCGTGTCGAACTACGCATTGCCGACCCTAGGGCAGCACGATTCATTAACGAATCGCGTCTTGGGTCACAGTCGCGAGGCTTCAGCGTTCGTCGCGTAATCGAGGCGTTCATGCTAGTGCGGTCTCCGAATCGGAGTCGTATCAATATTTCTGATGAACGACGTCTTGCAACTGCTGAGGTGCTAAAGGATCGGTGGGATATTGAGTGCGACGACCTCTTTGGCGAGCGGCGTCGTGTTCGACTCGTTTCGGCGTGGACGTTTGTGGATCCTATTGAATCGAATGTCCGCCCACTTGCACTTCAAGCTGGTGGAAGTGATGGCATGGCTATTGCGTCGTGCTGTGGGGAGGTGGTTCATGGCTCATGAAAAAGAAACATCTGGCGAAAACTTGGACGCCATCCTCATTAATCAAGATGTGTTGGGCAGAGCTGTTGAAGCAGCGATCGACATGTCACCAGATGAAAAGCTGATCTTTGTCGAAACCGAACCACTGCTTTCTGCATACTGCAGAGCGGAGCTACTCCAAACACTTGGAAAGCTCGCCGTATCCGGGGCTTCCCCCGAAGTTGTGCGCGGAGTTGGGGCTGACATCCATCGCTTGATCACGGTTACTGCAACTGCAATGAAATCGGGATACAGCGATCTACTAGAGGATTTTCTTCCGGAGTTTGCAGCAGTTACGACGGAGTCAGAAAAGAAATCGGAAGAAGGTACTGAGGCTGACCATTAGGTGGCAGCTGAACATTGTTACAAGAGTCAATGGTAGCGCAAGAACGCGCAAAACTTTTTTGGAGATTTTATGATGATTGATCAAAAAACGAAAGTTGAACGTTACCGTGTAGTGATCGGACTTAGCGCGGCGGGGATGACGTATGATGAAATGGCGAGATACGTTGGCGTGGGAACTCGACAGCGAGTCCAGCAGCTTGTTTTGACCGCAGTGGCCAAGCTGCCATTGCTCGCCGAGCGCCTCAAAGTGACTGGCAGGCGTCAGCCGGGACGGCGATCGGAAGAAGATCACGAAGCCCAAGGTCCGCGCAAGAACGGTTCAACAAAACTGACCGCTCCGCGAGGGCCCGTTCGAACTCAGCACATCGACACGGCAAGAGAACTCCTGAAGCATAACGGCGGCAACTACCCAGGAGCAACAGAAATGATGCGACTTGGCCACGGATCGCTCTATCAATTCATGCGAAAGTACCCTCACGATTTTGAACACCTGAAAGCTGAACGTTCATCCATCGCAGGGCAGCGGAATCGAAAACCTAAACGCAGGCGACGCTTTTGAACTTCTCATAGTTTCATTGTTTGTTGATTCAGCAGGGCCTTGTACGGGACCGTAGATTTTTCTGAGTAGCCTAATTGGAGGCGCATTGTGGCCACGAGATTGATTCTACCTGACTACATTGTCAGCCATTTTGTTCCACCAAACGCATGCCGACGTTGCGGACGATCTGACATGAACATCAAATTGCTGTTTCCCAAGCTCCGCTGGGGCAAGACGGACATCGAGCTTGTGTATCCACTTCGTTGTCCTTTTGGCGGATCCGGGTGCGTTCCTATCAAGCTACCTACGCTCCTGTTTGGTTATATTTTGTCGAACGTAGCGATGCTTGATGCGGGAAATCGTCGCCGATCCAAGGCCACGATGACTTTGTCTCCTCATATCAGAAGCGACATGCTCAAGAACATGTTTCGTAATTTTGATCGGCTGATGGAGGCAGATACTACCTCGACGGTGCGGTCGCCACCGGTGCTGAGTAATAGCCAAACCTCCTTGATCAACAACGACGCCGAGCGGATCAAATTCGGCTTCGACAAAGAAGAATGGAAAGTTTTTCTGCGGCGTTTGGGAATTGATTCGGAAAACACCAGATCGCAAGATGGCGAATAAGCTAGTCGAGTTGTGGAGCTTGACTGCGCTCGTGAGCGGGCGCGCCAACAAGCCTGTTTGCGGATATGCGGCTGAGGGTAGCTCGCAATAGTCACTTTTTCAAATATTTTTCGGATTTCGTGTTAGAAATTCGCTCTTTACTCGTATAGTCGGTCGGGGGAAGGTTAGTAGTCATAGTATCAGGATAGGTCGGAAACGATCACCTTCGGAAAAATTGAATGCCAACGACACCGCCATCACTACTGATTCGTCTCCGAGATGCTCGCGATAGCCACAGTTGGCGCGAGTTTTTTGAGCAGTATTGGCGATTGATTTACTGGTTTGGCAGTAAGTGCGGACTGCCGCCGCGCGATTGCGAGGATGTGGTTCAAGACGTCGTCTTGGAAGTGTTCCGGGCGATGCCCCGCTTTGATTACGATCGATCAAGAGGAACCTTCCGCGCTTACCTGCGGACCATCGCACAGCGAAAAATTGCCGACCATCTGCGTAAGGTTGCTCGTCGTCCTACGCAAAGTATAGACGATCGCGCCCATGGAAACGGACAACTGCCGCTCGATGATCCGGAGAGTTTGGCGGCTGAGCAACTTTGGGAGCGGGATTGGCGTCGCAACCTAGTGCAGGTTTGCCTCGACCGCGTCCGCAACGAAGTCGAACCGAAAACCTATCAAGCATTTCAGCTATACGTGTTAGAGGAATGGCGCGTGGGCGACGTCGCCAGTTTTTTGAAGATCCGCGAGGGCTCGGTGTACACCGCGAAGAGCCGCGTCGTTCAGCGCATGCGATATTGGTTGGAGAAAGAAAAAAGCGAGGACTAGTAATCATGGCAGGCACAATTGATCGTAAGAAACTGGAACAATACGTCGCCGGCGCTCTGACGCCAACGATAACCCGGCGCGTCGAAGCTGCGCTAGAAGCATCCGCCGGCCTTCGCGCGATTCTCGAAGAAGTAAAAGGCGAAGCTGAGATCGTCGAAACGGTCAAAGATTCGCAGGCGATTCGTCTCCCTGAAGATGATGAGGAGCGGATCGTTTCGGACGTGTTGGGCAGCTTGGGGACGACGTTGGGAAATGACAGTTAGACACAGTCGCGTTCGTGATGGTGTCTATCACGACAATAGTCACGACGCTCGGAAAGGAGCATAGTTAAATGCGCTGGCAAGTTATTGTATTGGCATCCCTCTTGGTTGGAGCAACGCTACGAGCAGAGCAGTGGACGGAATCGTTTGAAACGGGTGTCGGACGACTGGATCAAACTACGGGAAATGGAGATACCGTATTTGTCTACGATCCTTCGACGCAGTCGATCGATGCAACTTTTGTACGTCCAATTCATGGGACTCCTACAATCGATCATCGATTTGCCATTCTCGAAGACGGCCCGCTCGATGCTGGAACAGGCGTCACAAGATTTAGCCTAGTGATGACACCACTGAGCGCAACTGATGGTAGTAACCTCTCTGCCAAGATTGGGCTGCTGGACGTTTTTGGAGTCGGCGTAGGGCATGCGACAGTAGACTTTGCAAGGAACTCGCAGGTCATCGGTCCACAATTCAGTGGTAGCAGCTTTGATCCCGTTGCCGGTATTCCATTTTCCTATGGCGAAACATATTATATCGAAGCTACCCTCGATGGGCCGGGACATCGCTTTATCATCGATGTGTATCGAGGAATGGATGCATCTATATACCTCGGACACATCGATAGAGGACTTGTGCCTGACGCGCCACTCATATTCGATAGCTTCGGACTTGCTGGTACCGGAACTGGATCAGAACCAAGCCAGTTTCGCGCTACAATCCACGAAGTTTCCTTATTCGAAATTGCGCAGCCACTTGAGTGGCGAGCCGCAGAAGGCGGCAATGGTCATTATTACGAATTCGTGGAAGCTCCGCTGATTACATGGGCCGATGCAAGAATTGCGGCGGCGAGTAGAACCTATCTGGGTAATCCAGGGCACTTGTTCACAAGCACAAGCATCGCAGAAAACGACTTCGTCCGCGACTTCTCTGAAAATGGCACGGGGACCTTCGGATGGATAGGAGCGAGTGATTCAATAGTCGAGGGTGAGTGGCGATGGGTCGAAGGACCAGAGCTTGGAATTCAATTCTGGCAAGGAAACGTTAACGGGGTTGTGACGCCGCCGTTCGATTTCGCAAACTGGGCTGGCCGTGACCCGACTGGAAGTGGTGAAAACTTTGCAGTCTTTGGTTTAGGACCTTGGGATGTTGTTCGGGCTGGCGAGTGGGGTGATGCAAACAACAACGGTGACGGAGCCCCAATCGTTGGTTATTTCGTAGAATACAGCGGGCCCGATTGTGACGGGGATGGCATTCCGAACGATCGACTTCCCGACTGCAACGCGAACGGCGTTCCTGACGAGTGCGACCTCACAAACGACACGAGCGCCGACTTCAATGCCAACTCAATTCCGGATGAATGTGAGCCAGATTGCCAAGCGAACGGAATTCCGGACTTCATCGAGGTTGCACTCGGAACCAGTGACGATTGTAATCAGAACGATGTCCCCGACGAATGCGATATGGAACGGCCCCCATTGCTCGTTGCGGCAGTTCTCCCATCAGGTCCGAGTCATTCTCCGAAAGAGTGGGGACCGGTGCTCGTTGTTGATATTGATGGTCCAACAACGTTTGAGCTCGGGACAACCATCCCGAAGGAGCAGGTGAGCGACCCTGCTGGAGCAGCGTTCGATGCGCGCGGCGAGCTGTTCATTGGAAATCGCCACGGGGGATCAGGAGGTAGCATTTCGCGATTCCTATGGAGTCCCGAGTCCGGGTTTGCCCCAAACGGAACGATTACAGGTAATGGGCTTGATCGGGTCCACGACGTTGTGGTGAGCACCGACGGCGAGTTGTTCGCAGCCAACATTGGTGGCGGCGTATCTCGTTTTGTGTTCGACGCAGCGGGGAACGCTATTGCCAATGGCATGATCTCGACATCCTTCGTCCCTGACAGCGTCGCATTTGCCCCTTGGGGTGAGCTATTTGTGTCGCGTATCAGCGGGGCAGACGTTCACCGTTTCGTCATCGATCCCGATAATGGAGAAGCTACATCGAATGGGTCGTTCAATGCTCCAGATGCAGGATTCGTCGCATTCATGAGATTTGATGTTTATGGTGACCTCTTCCTAACCGCCTTTGATACTAACAGGATCTTGCGATGCATCTTCGACGAAGCCAAGCAACCGACTTGCACTACTGTTACCTTTGTCGAGAACCCCGTCGATGTAGACTTCGGTCCACGAGGGGAAATGTTCGTTGCATCGCATGCAATCGGCGGAATTTCGCGCTTCTTGCTAAGCGATGAAGGCGAGTATGTTCTCGATGGATTCATTCCGACCCCAAGCCTAGGCGGACTTGCCGTCCTTCCTGCGTCGCTCGATTGCAATCTGAACCAAGCACCGGATGAATGCGAAAGCAATGGCGATGATGATTTTATCATCGATGATTGCGACAACTGCTTTGAAGTCGCTAACCGAGATCAGGTGGACTTCGACGACGATGGCATAGGCGATGCTTGTGACCCGGACATCGATAACGATGGGGTTGAGAACGAATTCGATGTTTGCGATTTCACGGCCCTCGGTGCTGCCGTAGACGAAGAAGGAAGATCGCTTGGCGATATTGACCAGGATTGCGACACCGATCTCGATGACTTTGGGTTATTCCAACGAGGGTTCGCAGGAGCAACGAATAGTTCACCCTAAGATGTTCAGTCGTTGACCGCTCAGAAATTGATTATGCTATGAAGAAAAACAAAAATCCAAACAAGCCTATAAGAAGATCGACTGTAAGTCGAAAGGAATAGCCATGATTCTAGTATCGCGTTTCTTACTGAGATTTTATATCCCAAAGCATGCGATCTACGTTGCAATGCTGACAGTTTCGCTTGCGTCTGCATCATCCAGCGCTGCGGTCGAAGTGGCTGGAATTGAGGGAGAGCATGGCGTCGGTGCGACCAAAGGTTGCACGCCGCGATGCATAGGTGATACAACAGACTGTACAGCCACCGTTCAGTATCTCGACGACTTCGATGATGCGATCGTCGTGACTGAAGCGTGGGATGAGGTTCATGCCTTCGCTGGGATCGTTCGGGTTCCTACGATTGGAAACTTGCCCATCATCTCTGTCATCGGTAACGCTTTTTGCACAAGCCAAGGCGGTGCCTGCGATAGCATGACGGGTGCAAACTGCATTCTTCCATGCACCATCGGTAGCTCTGAGAGCGTAGTCGGAGGTCTTCCCGGTCTTTCCGGATATGGTCGAGTGCGTTTTGCCCAAAACGAATATGTGATCCAACCCGAAGATGTTGGCAGCTTGGCAGACACTGTCAGATTCACTTGGTCAGATTTCTGTAATAGCGGTGAGTCCTCTTGTCCGCAGGGCGAGTTAACGACACCTGCTGGTTCAGGAACGATTGTCCCTGAATGCGATGATGGCGCTTTATGTACGACGGATACATGTTTGGCTGGGGTTTGTTCCAATATTCCTGACTGCACTTCCAATGAAGAATGTGACGACGGCGACATTTGTACAACTGAAATGTGCATTGATGGTTGCTGCACAAGTGAGCCAACCGGGAATGACTTCGACGGAGACGGTTTAGTGGATATTTGTGATCCAGATATCGACAACGACGGCGTCGTAAATGATCCCGACGCTTGCGATTTCACGAGCGTTGGTTCAGACGTTGATGCAACCGGCAGACCGCTCGGCGATATCGACATGGACTGCGACACAGACCTCGATGACTACGAGTTGTTTCGGCAGGGGTTCACGGGAGCAGCGTTGAAGTTGCCGTAAGGACATCGGTCAGTTTGCGTACATCGGAGAAGGTTGAACAGGTTTTGGGAATTGGTTAGCAACGAAAAGAGTCAAAAAATGGAAACGAATCCGTATGTTTTTCGTCTGGCAGTGATGACATTTGTGGTGGGATTGGTTGGCATGCCACATAATGTTAGTGCTGAGCCCATCGACATCCGTTTCACACGCAATACAACTGCACTCTTCGCGTCGGTAGGACGTCCCGAAGGTACACCTGATGGGTTTACTATTTATTGGGATCCAGATGAAGCATTCCCAGGAAGGAGACACCTCGGTTTCGGCTCGGGAGCCCGGGCCTACCAAATACGTTTTTTCGATCTTGAAGCCATATCTGCAACTCGGGAGCTTGGGAAACGATTTGTAGTTACGAACGCGGCCTTTGAAACTAGGGAAGGCGACGACTTTCAATATGAAGGTGGAGTAGAGCTTGCGCCAATTCTAGTCGACTGGGTGTCGAACATGGTGCCAGCAACATGGAACAACATCGTTGGAAGCGCTTCGGGTAGCGCTGGGATCGGAGCAACAGTCCAGCAAGGACAACGAGTAAGCTCATCGCAGTTTCTTTTCCCCGCGTCCGGTCCGCCCTCTCCCGAATTTCTACTAATGATCGAAAACTGGCTGAACAACAATCCTACATCAGCTTGCCAAACTACTGGTCGACCAAATTACGGGTTCCTGGTCAAAGCTACTGCAACCAGTCAGACAGGTCTAGACAAACATACCACATGGATTTTCACGTTCACCTACGATCAGGTACCCGATCCGCTCTGCCCAGTTTGCGGAGACGGAATCACTGAACAAGGCGAAGAGTGTGACGATGCCGGTGAGTCGGCTACATGCGACTTCGATTGCACGGTGCCACTCTGTGGTGACAGTACTCTCAATATAACGTCAGGTGAGGAGTGCGACGACGGCGAGACAACGGACGGTGATGGTTGCTCTGCCTTGTGCGTTGTGGAAGACGGTTTCTTCTGCGCAGGCGTGCCGAGCATTTGTGTCCTAGACTGCAACGGCAATAGCTTCGCCGACAGCGCGGACATCACAAACGGAACAAGCTCCGACTGCAATCTGAATGGTGTTCCGGACGAATGCGAAGCGGTTACTCCTGGCGGTATTCTTCAGGTTCCTCAGGATTTTTCGACAATCCAAGCCGCGATCGACGCTGCGTGTTCGGGCGCTGAAATCATCGTAGCTCCGGGGACGTACAACGAGCTGATCGACTTCCTTGGCAAAGGAATCACGCTTCGTAGCTCTGGAGGTCGTGATGTAACCATCATCGATGCCGGTCCAGTTCCAGATCCAGGAACAGGCAAGCCCGTAGTTCGTTGCGACAGTGGCGAAGGACCAGGCACTATTCTTGACGGTTTTACGGTCACTGGCGGAACGGGGGATACTTCGTTCTTTCCTGCTGGACACCACGGCGGCGGGATGTTCATCCACGACAGCAATCCGACAATAAACAATTGCAGATTTACCGAGAATACTGCTCCCGGTGGAGGAGGTGGCGGAATGTTCAACGTATCTAGCTCCCCGATAATAACTAACTGCTTGTTCGACCGGAACACGTCGTCGAATGGCGGGGGCTTAATGAATCATCAGGATAGCAGCCCCATTATCACGAACTGCACGTTCACTGGCAATGCACAGATCGACGGCGGAGGTGCAGGCGGGATGGGCAATAACATAAATTGTAGTCCGGTTGTGACAAACTGCATATTCAGTGGAAACACAGCCGAAGTAGATGGCGGAGGCATGGCTAATGCCCACGACCACAGTAATCCTACGGTCGTCAACTGCACGTTCAGTGGTAATTCCGCAGGGAGAAACGGCGGAGGCGTGTATAATGTCAACGTCGATAATCCAAGCTTTACCAACTGCGTTTTTTGGAATAATCAGGCTGGGAGCAGCGGAGACCAGCTAGCCATCAGCAATTCCACCGTCGTGTTCAGCTTCAGCAATATTCAGGGAGGCATCCCGCTGGGTGGAATCGACTCAGGTGGCAACATCGATGAGGATCCGTTCTTTGTTGATCTCGATGGCGTGGACAACATCGTCGGCACACTCGACGACAACCTACGACTCTCACCTGGCTCCCCAGCTATCGATGCTGGCAACAACTTTGCCGTGGATACCTGTTCGTTGGATCTCGACGGTAATTCCCGTCGCCACGATGATCCTGCGACGCCTAACACTGGAAACGGAAATCCACCTATCGTAGACATGGGTGCATACGAATTCGGGAGTCAAGAACCTCAAGACTGTAACGAGAATGGTGTTCCTGATTCTTGCGAGCTTCGCGAAAACTCCGAGTTGGCGGTTGCCGTTATTCTACCTGGCATCAGCCATTCTCCCAACGAATGGGGCCCAGTTCTCCTTTTTGGACTAGACGGGGAGAGTCCACTGACTCTCGAATCGCAGATTCCTTCGGGACCGGTGAGCGACCCCTCAGATGTCGCTTTCGATCCTCAACGGGGGCTCTTCGTTGCTAATCGACACGGTGGGTCGGGAGGGAGCATTTCTCACTTTGTGCAGAGCTCTTCTGGAGAATTCGTACTGAAGGACACAATTACAGGAAACGGTCTGAGCATCGTTATTGGAGTTGGACTTAGCCCGTCTGGAGAATTATTCGCGGCCAACTACCGAGATAGAACTATCTCCCGATTCTTGCTCGACGCAGCAGGTAACGCAGTTCCAAATGGAGCTTTCGCCACAGGCGATACAGGCATCGTTTTGGACATAGCGGTCTCGTCTTCAGGTGAACTATTCGTGACAAAAGATACAGGCAGGGTACACCGTTTCCTCATCGACCCTGTTTCTGGGGATGCGACGCAGAACGGATCGTTCTTAATTCCTGGTGCGATCCGTCTACATTTTTCGACTTTCGACGATGCGGGGCGATTGTACATCGCAGACATTGAGGCGAATGCAGTCTTTCGATGCACCTTCGGCGCGGCAGGAGAACCAAGTTGTCCTGTTTTCGTTAACGTACCCATTGCAATAGGCGTGGCTGTGAGTGAGGACGCAATCTATGTCTCATCGCATGGAGACGGAGGTGTTTATTCCTTCGAACTAGATGCTAACGGACAGCCAGTTGCGAGCGGCATGGTCCCGACCGCTAGCCTCGGAGGAATCGCTCTGATCTCGAAGTCGTTGGACTGCAATGGAAACATGATCCCCGACGTATGCGAAGACGACTGCGACGAGAACGGGGTTGCTGATGAATGCGAAATAGCGGATGGGGCGAGTCGCGACTGCAACAACAACGGAATTCCTGACTCCTGCGACATCCAAGATGGAACCGATTTCGATTGTGACGGCGACGGTATTCTGGATGACTGCGAACTTGCTGGCATGGTGTACTGGACGGACATCGGTGGTGATAGCAGTGATGGAACAGCTGCGATGATCAAGCGGTCCAACCCCGACGGCTCAGGCGTTGAAATCCTCGTAACAGGTCTTTCTCATCCACGCGGTATGACTGTTGATGTACTAGGTGGCAAAATGTACTGGGGCGACCATCCTAAAGGTGGCTCTAGTATCATGCAGGCCAATCTGGATGGAAGCGATGTCGATGTCTTCATCGCCGGGACGGCAGTTAGTGGTATTTCTGTGGACTCGGTGAATGGGAAGGTCTATTGGACCGATAGTGGGATCACAATTCAGCGAGCCGACCTTAATGGTTCGAACATTGAGGTTGTTGTTTCAGAGGGATTGGTTCAAGCTCGTGGAATCGCACTAGATACGCAACAAGAGAAGTTGTATTGGACGGACCTCAAAGGGAATATCGACGGGAGTGGAACTATCAATCGGTCAAACTTGGACGGTTCCAACTCCGAGATACTCGTAATCGCACAGGATGAATCCAACGGACTCGCCGTCGATGTGTTAGGTGGAAAGATGTATTGGACTGAACTGGCGAGCAACACAATTCGACGAGCCAATCTTGACGGTTCAGAGGTCGAAGTATTGGTAGACGGATTGGACACTCCGACGACCATCGCACTCGACCTAGGCGAGAGCAAGATGTTTTGGACCGATTCTCGCCGAGGTCAAATAACCAAAATACAACGAGCGAATCTTGATGGCACCGGAGTAGAATCGATTGTTTCCGGTATCGATTTCCCGTGGGGAATTGCTTTCTCACGAAGTACTGATTGCAACGAGAACTCTACTCCCGATGAATGTGACCTTGCTAGTGGCAAGAGCCCAGACTTTAACCTTAATGGCGTTCCTGACGAATGCGAACCAGACTGTCAGCCGAACGACATACCAGATTTTGTTGAACTTGAATTCGGTTTGGTCGAAGACTGCAACTTGGATGATGTGCCTGACGAATGCCAATTAGAAGCAAATGACTGTAATGCTAACGAGATCCCAGACGACTGCGAGATTAACAGCGATGACGATGATCATATCGACGCCTGCGACAACTGCATTGACGTCGGTAATCCTACTCAAGTTGATTTCGACGACGATGGCATAGGCGATGCTTGTGATCCTGACATCGATAACGACGGAGTTGAAAACGAATTCGATGTTTGCAATTACACAGCTCTCGGTGCTGTCGTAGATGAGGAAGGAAGATCGCTCGGTGACATCGATTTGGATTGTGATACCGATTTGGACGACTTCGGATTATTCCAACGTGGATTTACTGGGAAGGTGAATTGAAGATAAGGTTGCCATCCAATCTCTACTCCTTGGGCACGAGATATTTACGCGCCGGAGAGATCGATGGCTGATGATCCAACCACTGTTAACAAGCCGATCCAAAACCGGGTCGGTGATTATTCGCTAATCCGCCGTATCGGAGCGGGCGCATATGCTGACGTCTGGCTTGCGAAAGACGCGGTTGGGAAGTATGTGGCGGTCAAAGTTATTGATAGGGAACGTCTTGCGCTGATTTCGCGACGTAACCGGGAGGAAGAAGCGCTTGGGTTTCTTCGAACGAAGCTTCCCGAACATCTGCACTTGATCCGAGTTCATCATGTAGGTGAGGACGAATCTCGCTTCTACTATGTGATGGATCTTGCTGACGATGCAACGCCCTCGACGCAGGATTCATCGCATAAGAACGCGGTCGCCGTCGATACTTACTGCCCCCTCACGCTCGATGAATACGTTCATGCACAGGGTCGTCTATCAGTAAGCAACGCGATCGCCATCATTAAGGTTTTGCTCTCGGCGGTGGCATGCTTGCATGATCGCGGGTTCTTGCACCGCGACGTCAAGCCAAGCAACGTTGTCCGTGTAGCCGGCCAATGGAAGCTTGCGGATATTGGGCTATTGACCGTAGACACAACTGAGGTGACGGCTGTGGGCACGCCGGACTTTATGCCCCCATCCGGTCAAATTGATAGGACGGCTGATCTGTATGCGCTCGGCAAATTGCTTTATTGTCTCGTGACTGGTAGTTCGCCGCGAGCGTTTCCGCAGATTCCCAACGCGATTCTTTGCGACGACAATCGCGCAGCCATCGCAGAGGTCAACGACGTTATCGTGCAAGCATGTGCATCGGCAGCGACTGATCGTTTTCGTTCGGCAGAAGCGTTCGACATGGCGCTCGATGATTGTTTGGTTCGCGTAGAATCCGGTACGCCGAAGCGAAGATCCGTTTTGCATCGTGCGCTTGTTATCTTCGCCATAGTCGCAACGCTCGTAACCTCATTCGCAATCTTCCTAAGTAGCAAAATCGAACAAACGCCAGCGCATTCACAGCGCTCCGAACAAGAATTGACTTCCCTTTTTAACGGCGAAGACTTGTCAGGTTGGCACAAAGACAAGCCCAATCACGGGTCTTGGAGCGTTGACGAGGGGGTTATCACCGTCGAACGAACAGACGAATACAAAACCCTCCTGACGAACGACGCGTACGGATCGGGAACGATTCGCGCAACGATCATTCCGACACACGAAGGTACTCGCATTGGCATTGGCTACCATCATCCCGGCGGTCCGCTGTTTATGCTCATGGATGATAAGTACACATGGATCCGTGGGTATTGTGATGACTGCCCACCAGACCTTCCAGATCGGTGGCGTAGTTTCCCAGGACCGATCCCGCGCGTCGGCGAAAGCATCGAGCTAGAAGTCGAGTACGGCCCGGATCGAGTACTACTGATCGTTGACGGAACGATCTTGCAAGAGCTACCCGGGGCCACTGGCTCGGGCAGCATTGCCTTGCACATATGGAAAGATGACGCAGGCGGATTTGGCAACATCGAATTCCGCCTAGCTGAGTAACGCTAGGAAATTCGGCTGAAAAGGAAGTAAAAACTATGTTTGCGAAAAAAACGCACTTGAATTGCATATTATACGCTTTGGCAATGGGCTTCTCGTTTGCAAGTTCAGTGTCTGGACAAACTCCCTCGATCATCGTTCTCGCCGACGAGGATCATGAGTCAACGCCTCTCGGCAACTTGCCCTTTCCTCCGTACAAATCTGTAGCATACCAATGGGACAGCTCCGCATGTTGCGATGGCCAATGGTCAATCATGACCTCGAACGCGAAGGCGTTGTCCGGCTCGAACAGTCTCGCAAGCATCAACCAGCTTGTTAGCAACGGAGTTGGCGCATCAATGGATGCACAAATTCGGATACCGGTAAAGTATCGACCTCTTTCCTATGCCACATTTCGCCTCTGGCGCTACGTTTCGCGCGTAGTATCCTCTGGGGTTGTTACTATGACAATTTCGGGCGACCCTGACATTGGACTCATGTGGACTAATGATGGCTGGGTATGGGCTCGTTTGGGTGCAAATGACAATCGAGCGATTTGGTGGCAGGAGCCGGGAACATGGGCTAAGTGGCAGATCGACTATGATTTTGTCGCTAAGACATTAAACATCCGCATCTTCGACGACCCAATCGCTTCTTTTCAGCTCGCGCCAGAAGTCCTGAATAACCCGTGGACATTCATACTCGGCAGCAATATCGCGGGAACTGGTCAGGCCGACAATCAATTCTATGATGACAATGTGTTCGTAGCTATTACGCCGCTTTGCGACCCTTCAGATGGCGACTGTAATGCCAATGGAATTGCTGACCGTTGCGATCTCGACCCCGACCAAGGTGGTAATAGCCAAGACTGCAATAGCAATTTAGTTCCAGACGAATGCGACATCTCATCCGGCTTCAGTACAGACAACAACAGCAACAGCATACCGGACAAGTGCGAATTCATCGTCGTAAATAGCCTCGCCGATCCCGGTGTGCCTGATGATGAACTAACGACATTGCGTGAGGCGATCACCACGGCTAATAGCCGGGGAGGTGGGATAACGATCACATTCGATCCCGCGTTTGCTGGCGGTACGATTCAGCCAACCTCGCAGCTTCCAACGATATCAGGTGGCAACATCACGATCGATGGCGATATGGACGGCGATTGCATTCCCGACATTGAACTTGACGGCACCTTGGCTGGTAACTCACACGGAATGGTCATTGAATCTGAAAACAACTTGGTCCATGGATTCGTCGTAGGAGGATTTTCAAAGTACGGCGTACTGCTAAACGGCGTCAACTCGCACTCAAACGTCGTTGCAGGATGCTATATAGGCACGAATCGTAATGGGACCTCAGCAAACGCCAACCTTCTCAGTGGCGTACGGATACAAAACGAGGCGTTAGCTAATCGTATCGGGGGCCTTGCCAAGTGCGAAGGAAATCTTATATCCGGCAACGGTGGTCGCGGGATTATCGTCAGTGGCGTTGGGACAGATGATAATGTTATTGCCGGTAACTTGATAGGAACTGATGTAGGAGGAAAAAACGCAGTCGCGAACGACGAAGGCGGCTTAGCGATATGGTCGGGGGCAGGAGGCAACCAGGTCGGTCCTTCGAATACTATCTCTGGGAATAGCAGCTTTGGCGTATGGCTGTCCTCCTCAGGTACAACGAATAATCTTGTGTTTGAAAACTTCATCGGGACGGACTTGTCTGGCCAGTCTCCATTGGCTAATCACGGAGGCATCGGGATCTTTAATGGCGCATCAGATCAAATTGTCACCGGAAATATTGTCTCGGGAAACACTACGATTGGAGTGTTTCTCGGCAACTTTGGTCCACCTTGCGTGAACAACGAAATCTCGCACAACTTGGTTGGACTTTCTGCTGATGGAGTTGCTGATTTGGGGAACGGATCGCATGGCGTTGTCGTTAATAACGGCGCTGTTGGCAATCGAATTGGTCCGGGTAATTTGATCTCCGGGAATTCCATCTTTGGGATCAAGATCTCTGGAACCGGGACTTCCACAAATACGGTACACGGCAATCTCATCGGAACCGATGCCACGGGGAGCGTGGCTGTCCCGAACGAAGCGCCCGGCGTCATGATCACAAACGATGCTAGCAGTAACATCATCGGCCCGGGCAATGTCATCTCGGGGAACAATTCGGAGGGGCTTGTTCTCGAAAACGGTGCTCACGACAACTCGATCATTGGCAACAAATGCGGCACTGACATCACGGGTAGCTTTTCAATCCAGAACTACTGGAGCGGCATCCTTATTCAGTTTGGTGGTCACAACAACATCATAGGTGGACTCGGAGAGGGCGACGGAAATTTGTGTTCGGGCAATCGCGCGAACGGCATTACAATTCGAGATGACGGTTCTAACTTCAACCAGGTTCTTGGAAACTACTGTGGTACTAACTCAATTGGAGATGCGCCGATACCAAATGGGTCTACCGGCATCCGAGTAAATGGAAGCGCACGCGACAATACCATCGGCCCGGGAAATGTTCTAGCTTGGAATAACGCACACGGCATCAAAGTGGATGGCCGCGGGACGGTGGGCAATACGATCACGGAGAACTCGATCTTCGACAATGTGTGGCTTGGCATACGGCTATTCGACCTCGGGAACCAAGAGCTCTCAGCGCCGCAGATTGAGATCGCAACGACCAATGCGGTATCCGGGACGACCAATGTGGCAGACGGAAGTGTCGTCGAGCTTTATTCCGACGAGTTCAATGAAGGAGAGACGTTTCTAGGATCGACCATCGTGAAGAGCGGGGTCTTTGAATTCGCCGGCGTGATCCCGACCGACGGTTTTGTGGTAGCGACGGCCACTGACCTTGGAGGTAACACATCGACCTTCGGACGTTCTGGCGATGAACCGGGGAACCCCCTCTTTGGGGTTAGTGGCGGGCAAGGATTATTCCTGTCGCTCGATCCGTTTGGAGATTCCAACATAGTTGGAGACGTTGGATTCGAATTCATACGCGGTGGATTCTCGCATCGACCGGATGGAGAACTTCATCTCCTCAATGAAGGCGGAAACCTATATCAGATTGATTCACGAACGGGCATGACCACACTCACTGGCAACGTCGGGTATCCCGAGGTCGAGGCGTCCGCATTTGCTAGCGATGGTTTCCTTTATGTCGCCGTGGCTGACGAGATTGATTCGCAAGGAGATGACGACTTCGTTTCCCTCGACAGCCTTCTGCGCATTCATCCCAATAGCATGTCGGCGACCGTGATCGGCGAAATCGGTGCGGACATCGACGCGATGACGTTTCTTGCCAATGGCAACCTTGTGGGAATTGACGCGGGCTCAGGCGATAACGGCACCAGCTTCAGTGACGTGTATTTGATCGACTCGGATACCGGAGCAGGATCCTTCGCACATCGGCTTTCCGGATTCAACATAATCGCGCTCGCCTATCAGAACGATATGTTGCTCGGCTTGGATTCCCGAGGGGGCTTGGTTGATCTGGATCCTACAACGTGGAAAGGCAACGTGCTGACGATGCTTGAGTACTCGGCAAGAACGCTCGCCGCCGGAACTCCGCCTCCCCTTGATTTCGGAGACTTCGACCATGACGATCGAACCGACCTCGCAGACTTCTCGGTTTTTGAAACATGCCTCACCGTCTCAGGCCCAGGAACGCAACCGCCGTTTCAGGAATGCTTGGATCATTTCGATTGGAACGACGACGGCGATGTGGATTTGGCAGATATCGCAATCTTCCAGACTGCGTTCAACTCAAAGTAAAGGCAACCACCTGCCACTCTGGATCCCAACACGTCAGCGTTATCCATCCGATACCGCTACGCAGCCAACGGCGACCGGCGACAGCAATCATCCGGGTTGCTCAACACCCCCTTGTGGACCCATTCGAAGCTGCAAACTGCGATCGTTAGACTCGCATTGCGGTGTGTCTCGTTGGATGTTTTGCATGCAAGATCTCCAACGAAACACATCTCCGTATCGCTTGCACTAAGACTGTTCGGTAGCCCTATCTCCAATTCCAACGCACGGGTTTCAAGATCGACTTCGAGGCGGGTGACAAAAACGGAAAGGAGATTCCGTAGCGTTGCGGGTGGCGCATCGCCGAGCGTACCGGCTAGGTTCTCAATCGCTGTAACCGTCTCGTCAACGACTCGATCAATTGTCGCGTCATCGGTTGGTATAGCCGACTCAGCAGCTTTGATTCGTTGGTCCACTGAATGTAGCTGAGCTTTCAGAGCGCCGATCTCATCAGCCACCAACTCCTGCATCTCAGGATTGAACTGCTCGATGATCATCGCGAGCTTCTTGCGGATCGTTGCACGTCCTTCCTGTAGCTCCTCAAGCCCAGCGTTGTCCTTGGCTACAACATCGAGTTCGGCACGAACCCGTTGCTCGACGCGATCGCGAAGGTCAGGTAGCGCCAGAAGCGCCCACCGAACTGCATCAAGAATAGTTGCTTCGAGTTGGTCGGCAGGGATCATTCGTCGCATGATCGAGTCGCCGTCCGGTATTGCAAAGGCTCGGTTTACGCGATAGTACCGCCTCTTCGAGCCGACCTTGCCGGTCGTTGCGCCCGTCATCGGTTCGTTGCCTTGCTTGGAATGTAGGATCCCCTTCAAGAAAAAACTGCTGTTGCGATGCCGGTCACGGTTTGGCTTTGGCTTATGGCCGTCAGCCTGGCTTTGTAGGCATGCCTCCTGGCGCTCCGCCGCGATCGCGCGGACGTCGCGTTCGATCAGATCAGCAAGTTCTGCGTGCTCCTGGTAACGCCACTCGGATGCCGGGCGAGTTATTCTCGCTGGTCGAGCGCGGTTACAAAGCTCACTCGGATCAAGTTCGCGTGGGACCGGACCATCGTCGCCGCGCATGTTGTAGACAGCAGCGGTATACCGATTCGCAATACCTCGACCGAGATAGATTGGGTTACGAAGGATCTGGCCGATCGTGTGCGTATTCCATTTCTTGCCGTTGGGCGAGGGGATGCCCTCCTCGTTAAGCTCCTTGGCGATACGGAACGTCCCAAGCCCATCCACGTAATGTCGCCGGTAGATACGTTGCGCGGTTGCAACGCATTGCTTATCGCCGGGCACAAGGACGATCCGTTCTTGCTTCTGCTTGATATAGTGATTCGGAACGCCCTTCGCGTCGTTGGCCGCAAGTTCTCGTAACACCTTTCCCGTCTTTGGATCGAGTAGCAGTTGCCGTCTATCAGGAAGATTGCGAACCACATGGACGTGTTCGCCGTTGGGCATCACATAGAGTCGGTCGATCCCGTACGGTGGTCGGCGACAATAGGGCGAACGACCATCAAGGATGGATGACATTGATCCCCGCGCCGATCCGAATGAAATCGACTTGGCGTGCGCTTGATCGACCCCGGCATTGAAACTCGTTTCGAGATCGCCGACCCATCCATCCGCGTTCCGCCCAGTCGTGTATACAATCACAATCCCGGCTGCGTTTAGAATCCACTCAAGGTGATGCGCGTGTTTGATCCCGGCTCGGGTGAGGCGACTGCTGTCCTGCACAAGCAGAACCTCGAAATCGTTTGCCTGCTCCTTACGCTTGATCAGATTCTCAATGTCGTCGCGCGCTCCGGGGAGCGATCCCGATACACCTCCCAGAACGACTTCATCGACAAACACAAGCTCTTGTTTCTTGGCGTACGCTTCGAGGACGCGACGTTGGTCTGTGATACTCGTATCAGATTGCGCGTGTGTGCTGCACCTTAACAGCCCGATATAGCGTCTTCTTTGTAGGTTTTTTCCACTCAATGTTTTTCCCCATTCCGCCCCTGAAGCATCCTCGCGACCAGATCAGCGAGAAAAAGGTCAGCCGCGACGCCGAATCTCCGAGATTCGGCATCGCTCAGACATGTTGAAGTCAACTTGACCTTTGGAGCAGAAGTTACTTTCGACGGCGGAGGCGGAGAGTCCTTTTTTTGTTTGGAATTATTTTTCATTTCAAAAACCCCCGGAATCGCACATTCCTGATCGGTCGCCTTGCGCATCGTTTCCAACTGACGTAGTCGTTGACGGAGAGGGTGTTACTCGAACTCTGATGAGGATGAGCGTTACCCATATATTCCCATGAGAGATGTGCGAAGGTATGCGAAGCGCGCCGAAGTCGTGCGACAACGAACGATCGTAAACCCATCCACCGGCGAGGTTTACGAGCAAAATCGTCGATTGCAGATCGTGGGGCAGGATGCACTTCTATACTCCCCCCCTCTCCGATTGACCGCGTTCTCGCCTGCGAGATCGCGGTTTTCTTGTCGAGTGATTTCCCTTTCGATTCTCTTTCCCAATAGCGTTCTTGCATGAGACGAATCGGTCGATATGCTTACGGCCACACGCCACCGTAGCTCAGTTGGCAGAGCAGCGGTTTTGTAAACCGCAGGTCGTCGGTTCGAGTCCGACTGGTGGCTTTCATTTTCTTGCAACGCAGTGCGCGACTTTTCACTATTTCTATAGTCTATTATCGCACGAGTGCCACGCCCATTCACACCCCCCGCCGAGTGCACCTTTTTGCACGCAGAAGCACGTTTTGGTACCCGGTTTGGTGTCGTTCTTGGTGTAGTTTGGTTTGGGCTCATATTGTCCGTCCCGGTAGCCTTCACCGTAGACAGTCCAGCACCCGACAAGTCCGGCAGCCGAGCCGCAGCACCCACAAGAGAGCCCCGCAGCGTACGGGCGTAGTGCTTCATTGTTGTTTCGGCGTTCGCGTGCCGAGCATAGTCTTGTAGCACCTTCGGTGGCACACCCGCGTTAGCCAGCCACGACAAGCAAGTCCCGCGAAGGGAGTGAAAGTCCACCCGTCCAGAGTCGTTCTCGAAGTCCACACCAGCCACCACCAAGTCCGCACGCAGCATATCCGCCACGTCAAACTCCGAAGGCATGGTTGCGAACACCGCCGCCGACGGGTGCTTGGTACCGAGAAATACAGAAAGCCCGGCCACCGTCTCGACTCGCAAGGGCAATTCAGCCGCTTGGGAGTTTTTCGTATCGTCGGCCCCCAGCCACACAAACGGCTCGTCATCGTGGAGTTCAAAGTTCTTTCGCGTTAGTGCACGAAGTTCAGAGCTTCTCAAACCCGTTTCGAGTGCGACGCGGTAGATCCAGTACCGTTCTTCGGCGGGCATCTTGAACCGAGTCGGCCCTTCGCGAGTGGTGTCAAGCAGTCTCGTCGCTTCATCGTGTTCAAGCGGCCTACGTTTCAATTTTCGCTTGCCGTCCGTTATTTGTATTTTCGGGATACCATGCAATGGGTTTGAAGTCGCCCGTTTCACACGGATGAGCCAAGCGAAGAAACTCTGTGCGTTTTGTAGCCAATGGTTTGTCGTTTGTGCCGAGAGCGGTTTCGGTTTGTCGTTTTGGTTTGCTCGAAGCCCAAGCGTGCGAAGCTCCGCGAGATACTGCCCAACATCTTCGGAGTGTACATCGTCAAAGAATGTTGCGCCGATACCATCTAGCAACGCCTGTACGCGCCTACACGCCGTTGCCGCGTGCTTGTGTGTAGCTGGGCCTTTTTGCCTGTTGCTTGCTACACCAGCCAATAGAGCCGCCTTGTAGTCGTCCAAGTGCACCGAAAGCGGTTTCGATCCAGCAAACGCCGCACCGTCGAGCAAGCCCCAGCGTGCGAGCTTTGCCTGTAAGTTAGCGGGCAGCCCGCGCACAAACGCCGACAAGTCAGCCTTTGGCGTTTCGCCCGCAGCCCTCGCCGCTGCAAGTTGTTCGAGCTTAGTGCCCATCGTCTCGCTTGCTTTCGAGTCAGTGAAACCAAGAACGTCGCGCCAACCCCCACAAGCGTCGCGAAACTTCACGCGATAGCGTCCGGTCGATCCTTTGCGCCTGTATGTTGAAGCCATGCTTCCACCTATCCTTTCACGAGCCGAAGCCCGAGCACATTCGCCAGTTTTGAAGCTGTCCCGAGTGTCAGGTCTCGCTCTTCGGCGATGAACCGATGAACGACTGAATAACTCACACCCGACTGCTTCGATAACGCCAGCCGCGTCATTCCCGACGCCGCAAACGCAGCTCGAAACTCTTTCGCCAAGTCTGTCTTTTTCTTGCTCATGCTTTCCACGATATCCCTATCGGCATAACTGTGTCAAGTGCGATATCACGTTGTATCGCCAAGTTTCGCCCGAATTTCCGCCGCTGTCTTTCTGTGCTCCGCAGCCTTGTCTGGATTCACGGATTCGCATTTATCCGCTAGTTCTTCCAAGCGATCCGCCCACCGCTCCGGAGCCCAACCATCCGGCACTACCTTGGTGGCATTCTCAGACTCCAGCTTTTCAATGCGTCGGCCCGAATCTGGAACATTGCCACTATTGCCACCATCGCCACGATCCGCGTTTTCGGTGTCGTCAGCTCGGTTTAATCGATTGCGATTTTCTCTGCCATTGCAATTTTGCAATGGTGGCAATCTCTCAGTTCCCATCCCAAAACGATGACAAAGCTCTCGACCGCGGGCTTCTGTGAGCTTGTAGCACGTTCCGACGTTGTCCCTGTCGCGGACAAGCTCTAGTTCGCCCTTGATTGTCCAGCCAACCTTCTGTGCCGTGAGTGCCCCCTTTAACCGCGAGACGTCCGGCTCGCCGTCTCGCTCGAAACCCATATCGCGAGCCCGTCGCCGATTCGCTTCAATAGCGATCGCTCCCGGTCGTACAACGCCATTCGTTTCGACAGTATCTAGAATCACGCCGAACAGCTCGCCAGCGAGAGTATCGCCCCGAGTCTCTTGGAGCGTGCCCTGTTGTTGAAGTAGCGCTTCGACAATCCGCCCGCGTCCGGCGTCCCCGGCCACCGCCATGAGCGGCAGCCCGATTTGATTCGCCCGATCTTCGAGCCGTTCGTCGGCGTGCGTCGCGTCGATTGAGAACGTCCCAAGTCGCGTGAATCGCCACCATAAGAGCCGGTTGCGCAGGGCGAGCGACCCAGCATCGAATTTCGCCCGGGGCAGATTGAGCGGAATATCTTTCCTAGTTCGTTGTTGCATGTAAACGGAAAGAGTTCGTGATTCGCTGGCATCATCACCTAGACTCTGCCGCAGCGCGAATACCTTCGGTCCGAAGCACCGAAACGGCTTCGGCTCGTTGCCTTCACCGATGCATTTAATGATGGGTCTGTTTTTCTGAAACCCTTGGTTGACGATCTTTGCGATTTGACTCGTGAGTTCGGAATCTCGCCGTGAATCGAATTCGTCGCAAACTAGCGACCCGTTGTACAAGTCAATAAGCCGCAAGGTCGCAGCCGCCGTCGATCCACCTCCGGCGAGAATAGGGCGATAGCAGAGAATACCAACCGTTTCGAGTGCTCGACTCTTTCCGCGTCCGGCGTCCGCTGTCCGAAAAGCCAAATATGGCAGCTCATCGAACCCGTCATATACCCAACTCAAGAAAACAAACTCAGCCGCGATTCTCGCAGCATCCCCCGGCAATTCGACGTACCGCTCAATAAAAGTCAGCACGTCCGTACGAAGTCGGTCTTCGTCGTCGCCGATTTCATCTGCGTGAGTTGGAACGAATACCGTACCCGGCACCTTGCCGCCAAAGGTCACGATACCCAGCCAGCTCCTAGGGGGTACAAGTCGTTTGCCCTGTAACTGGACGTCGTCGCTACGCACGATCGCCTTCGTCTCGCGATTGAAAATTATAAAATCCGGCGTCTCATTCTCTTCGTCCCAAGCGAGTTCGACGATATACCGAGAGTCAACGTGCGATGCGCATTCAACCGTCGGCGTTTCGTCTTCGCTTTTCTTATGCTGATCAGAAAGCTCTAGCGTCTCAAGGGCGAGAACAATATCTTTCGCCTCAATGAGCGATCCGTTTCTCAACCGTGCGTCATTCGCAAACACTTCCGCAAGTTCTTGTCGCGATTTAATGGAGCCGAGCGTCAAACGTCCGTTTGTAATGGGCTTGCCGTCCATGCTTGCCTTGACTATTAGTGATTGCGTGCCCTTGGGAGTTGCCGTCAGGTCGAAGGGGAGTTTCTTGTCTTCTTTCATTGCTTAAATCCAACCCCCGACGAAGAGCCCGCAATCCTTCACGGGTGAGCTGCCTGCAATCTTCGGCCCGGCGTGCATCGGCAGCCGCCGCCACGTCCAAGGCGTATTGCTCCACGTCATCACACCGCGAGTGCGATAGAAACAGAATTTCGTCCAGCTCAAACTGAGTGCAAGGTGCGTTCGCTTCGTCAGCGAGTCGCAAGCATTCGGTAAGCGTCGGAGCTTTGCCGAGTTCGGCCTGTTGCAGGCAATATGCGAATACAAAAGCGAATCCCGGCGAGAAATCACCTGCGCCCAGCCCTGCACGCACCGCGGCATCGCCACCGCGAACCGGATCGAGCCACAGTTGTTGCAAGAATTGTTGCTCAACATTTGTTCCCACCGCAGCCCCTTCCGTTTTGAGATTCAAAAATCTCTCGACTCGGACAGCTAAGTCGGACCCATTCTGTGATATCGTCGAGTCGCCACCGCACGCTTCGTCCTATGCGGATTTCGCATGGCAGTTGCCCCGAACTTTTCATCGAGTGAATTTTCCGTCTGCTTACCGCCAGCCGACCGGCGAGCTGAACATCGGTAAGCAGTAGTGCCATCGGTGCTGTCGTTTGTTGGGTTGGCATTTCTGTGTCCTTTCGGTAGACCCTGCGTTGAGCTGCGCGTCACAGCCTCGCAACTCTGGTCGAAAACTGTCCACCCCAATGTCAAAAGTGGACACTGGAAAGGCGGAACCCGTGCTCTCGCATACATGAGTGAGCAAGAAAATGCGCAAGAAAAAAAGTCCACCGCTATCAATTGGTGGACTTGGGTGGACTCTTTCGGTGTGTCAGTGGGGTATTTTGTCAGCTTTCTTGAGTCCAGCGAGCCGCGCCGATTTTCGCGTGCTGGTGGTCTTAGTTTGGCGAGCTTGTTTCTCTCGCTGAATGGATTGGTTTCGGGTGTAGTCGGCCTTCTCGAAGAGCTTCGGGAAGTCCAATTTTATGGCGGTGAGCCGGTTATAGTACTGCGATTTCTTGATATTCGCCCATTCTTGAATCGTAGCTGGCGCATGGCCATCGCTGTACCAGCCGAGAAAGTCTTTCTGCGTTTCGCTTAGTCTCTCCGGCTTCGATCCCGTTTCTTTTTTCTTGTTCCGCGTTAGCGACTCGACGGTGTTTCGATTCTCAAGCGCCTTTTCGTCGGCGTCCGATTCCAATACCTCGATTCCCGTCTTCGTTACCTCATAGTTGTCGTTAGGAGGAAACCCGGCCATTGCAGCTGGGTAGCCGAATACCATCTGCACGCAAGGGTCGCTGAAACGACACCCGCCGTTGGGAGACAGTCGTCGAAGAACCTCGTAAATCACAGTGCCGTCTAATCTAACGCCACTGATCTCGCAGGGCGAACGAGCCGTGAGCCCCAACCGGTCGATCACATTCAATCCCCCGTAGCGACCCATCTGCTTAAGCTGCCCCGTTGTGAGGATATCAAGAAAACCCGCCACAACCATCCCATCGGGTCTGACGTAGGGGACCGCCCCAAGCGCGACGTCGAGAGGGCATGGAAGACCCGAGTCGATCTCAGTCTCCGAGTCAGGCAGAACAATACGGCGTATCAAGTCCCGCGAATCTAAGTACTTGACGGCGGCGCATAACTGGCCTTGAAGCTCGCTGTCGCCACTACTCTGTTCGTAGAATTCCGCGAGCAACGCGACGATCGGAATCATCTTGAACCTCCGCATGCGACCGTCCCCGGTTGGCCTCAAGACTATCTCTTTGGCGTCGTCTAAAGTCGCAACAGCCTGCGGTCGGCCAACGAATTGTAGTTCGTAGATCGTGCGTAGAACTCGGCTTGAGAATCCTTTGAGGGTGTTCCAAAGGATCCGCTCGGATGCGAAATTACTGTTACTAGTTCCATCGATACGAAGTACGTTCTCGGCCATAGTCTAATCACTCAACCAAACCGTCTGGCACGCCGACCAGCATCATTGTCTACAGCGGTGTGCCACAATTAGGACGTTAGGTATCGTCCTCTTGCCCTGCGATCGTCCAAACGCGCATAAGGGGCAGCTCGGCGCGGATGGATTCATCTAGTCGGTCGTAGTTTGCTAGCAGTTCTTCGATTAGCTTGTCTTGATTCCAAAGACGCACGCGAAAGAACTGGGCTGGCTCTTCTTTCTCCACCGACGACTTGAAACCGCCCCACGAGACAAGAAGCCCTTGCTCTGCTTTTACATTCTGCATCGCGCCGATGAGCTGGTTGAGGGTTGGAGAATCGACGGGCGAGTCGCCGGATTTCACCTGCACGCAGATTCGCGGCGTTCCGAAACCAAGCGCCCCCGGTGCGGCTAGTATGTCGATCCCTTTATCCGGCCCCGGCGGACTGAGGAATGTTGTGTAGCCCTGGGCGCGGAGGATTGCGTCTACAAGACGTTCCAGTCCGTGCCCCTTGTACTTCGCGATTATCAGTTTTGCGATTTGGTCCCTAGCGAGACGCGCGAGGTCCACTTCGACGATCAGGTCGGGGTCTTCGCCGCCGCTCGGTGGCTCGATGATGGGACCGACACTTGAACTTCTCATCCAATTCTTCGCGGCTAGCGCGCGTACACGCTTCTCAGCGTCATTGCGCCGAATCTCGCAGACGGTCATAAACGCCCCGAAGGAATAGAGTAGGTCTTGATCGAAAACCGACCGCGGAACGTCTTGTGCAACCCACTTGACCGAATGAGAGTGAAAATACGGATCGTCCGCAGCCGCATCGAATACATATGGTCCGACGATTTCCGCAATATGAATTACCGGTTTGCTCTTGCTCGGAACGATTATCCAGTCGCCGGGCTTCATCTTGCGAATGAACGGCCAGAGCTGACCGGAATAGTTTGCGTTTCTGGAGTCTGAAAACTCCGGACGAGCCGACCGCAGCAACGCAGACAGCGCGGCCTTATCGGGCAGTTTCGACAGGTCATGCTTGAATTCATCCCAACAGAGGAACACTTTGTCGTCTGAGAGAAATCGTCTTTCATGCTCGCCGTGTTTTCCAGTTCGTACTAGCCAAAGTGCCATTGCTATCCTCCGTGTCTACGCCTCAATCCTCGCCCAACAAGTCGATTCCGTCCCAAACCATGTTTCTGTCAGCGGAGTACACGAATCGGTCCGCGTTCAATAACGTGGTCGCGTTCATTACGGCGACCATTTTGGCATCAGCTCCGCATTCAAACGCGATCGGTTGGCCTTCGGGAAAGCCCCAAAGTAAGAGACGTCGCGAGAGTGGCATAATGACTTCGGGTGGAGTATTAGGCTCGACCCCAAGCAATACTACAGGGTTGTCCGAGACTATGAAGTCTGGCGCGTCATCCTCAGCGCACAGCAAGGTCCAGCTAAGACTCGCGACATGCGCCAACATACCCTTAAACCCGAAAAGCATGAATTGCAGGTGTGTTGCTGGGTCAGCATCAATCGTGAAGTCGTTGCT
>JAJDDZ010000116.1 GCA_029260025.1 Phycisphaerae bacterium
TCGGATAGAAGATTGGGATCACAACGGCCACCCAAAGAACGCAAAAGAAACACTTGACCCGCAACGGGCTTTCATAGAAGGGCAGGTGGTTCTTTCGCCCCCAAGGCGAAAGGTTCACCTGCCTTAACCATTGATCCGCGAACCAATCAACGCCTACTCAAACCCCCTTACTGGCCTACGCAAGATGGCGAGCGAAAAGGAAAAGAGGGGCAGGCCGTAGGTTGGGTCATCGACCCAACTGCTCGCTAGTGCCATACATTGGCATTCTCCAAAACTGCGTCGCCACTCTCACTCGCGAACCAAACGCAGCTGGCCCCTCCAACGCGACCACCCAGCCCTCAGGCGCCCGCCCTCAAATTCCCTGCCCTCCCAAAACTGGATTCAAAAAAACAAGCGAGGCAGATTCTGCAAACCCAAGCGTGCGGCCTTTGCTACTATCCTAAACCCTCAAGGACGCCAAGATTCACACCCAATCCTTCATCAACCCCCGCTAGCCGCCTCTAACCAACTGATCGCTTAAGAAATCTCCTTAACCGATCACCCGCCAAGTTATTAGAGTAGAAAGGACAGCGGAACCACCGCGCGAACGGGACAAAACAGATGAACCCCGACACAAAGCTGACCCCCGACCACGTTGCGACCTCCGGTTTGGACTTTTCGACGTTTGGACGTGTCCTCCGCCCCATCCAAAAACGACGTACAAATGTCCCCAGCCCCGCCGAAAGAAAAAGACTACAAACAAACCCATTTTCCCCCTTCACGGCGTACAATCGCCGATTCGACAGGAAACAAACCCATCTCAACCCATTCACCGGCAGCCAACGAGCTTGTGAATACATGCGAGACCCCCGGACAAGACTCCCAGGACCACCTCCGGGCCCCGAATCTATGCAACTGGACAGTCGGGAAATTGTAATAATACTCCGCAGGGATGGAACTCGGCGCGTAAGGAAACGTGCCAGGAATTTCACGAGGTTGATATAGATGATGAACAAGCTCCCCATGTTGATGACATCGTTTGCGATCTTCGCAATGACAACCGGTCTGGTTGCACAAGAGAAGATAGAAAAGCAAACGCCCGTCTCAGAGAAGGCGTCAGACAAAGCAAAGGCTGCGGCGCGAACAAGCTCCGCCACAGTTGATGCGATCATGGAAACAGCCGTCCGCAATATCGGTCGGCGATACAATCTCAATGCTGCGCAGCTAGAACAGACTCAGGCGCTGATGAAGCGTGAAGTCTACAAGTTCCTGCAGGACCACGAAGACAACGTATGGCCACTAATCCGCGACTTGTTAAAAGCACAGCTCGGAAACAACCCACCAACCGACCAGGAAGACATCAAGCGAATCGGTAAGGGCGCGTCGCCACTGGCGAAACTCGCCGAGGAAGCGATCATCCGAGCCAACGAAGAATGGCGTGAATACCTGACCGCAGAGCAACGCGTGACGCACGACTACGACATGAAGGAAATGCGCAAGACCTTCAAGTCGATCAACGAAAACTTCGAAAGCTGGGCAGAGGGTAAACCATCCGGCAAGTCGATTTTCCCAGGCCCACAGGAAGCAAGCGCAGGTCCACCTCGCCCCGGTAAACCACAAGCAGGACTCCCAGATCCCGCAATCCAGACGATTGGCGAGACCGAAATGTTCTTCGTCGCCTATGTCAACGAGTTTATCTCCAAGTACGAACTGGACCCGGGGCAAGTAAACGCCGCTCGGTCCATTTTGGCTGAATACAAGGATCAGGTCGCAAAATTCCGCGCCACGAATTTCGATGAACTAGCAGCGGTAACATACGATTTACTCGCCGCACAAAAGGAACGCGATCGAAAGAAAATCGCAGAAGTAGAAACGCGAAGACGCGGATTGCTGAAGCAGGTCTACGTTATGTTTGGTGAGATGGACGGTCGACTGCAAGGTCTTCTTCAAGAAGGGCAGCGCGAGCGCTTCGCCGAAAAGGGCAAACAGAAACCAGCTGACAAGCCCGTCAAAAACCCCGCGACCAAAAAGCCAGCGTCCAAAACGGAAGAGGCAAAGACCAGCAAGGACGACGGCGGAGCAAGCGCCAGGTCAAAAGGTGAAGCAAAAAAAGCAGGCGGAAAACAGTCAGCAGCTGGTTCATCAGGCGACAATAACTAACGTCGCCCCGGGGCGCGTCACACAATGAGTCGACTTTCGACGTGAATCGTCAAAGCGCCGTCTAGTGGCACTTGTGTTGCACGCCTCTCGCCTGATCTTATCGGTCCGGCGCACTCGAACGGCATTTCTGGCACGTTAGGGGGTTTGCCTCGCGTCCATAGCAATTCTACGATTTCATAGAGGCAATCGGTCTTTCGCATCGGTTTTGATGTGGCAGCGTCCGATCGTCATGAGAGGTGACTATGGAATCGATCGGAAGAGAACACCCATTGCGGCGTATGTTCGCAGGCCTTGTGGAGCACGCGTTCTGTGAAGAAGTCGGAATGTGCGATCCAGGTCTAACGGACTACATGGCTGACCTTCTCGTAGACTTCACCCACATCGACCGGCTCGATCTACTGCGCCGTGCAGCAGGAAAAGAACCTGGCAAGGTCGCCACAATGCTCGCCATGGCATCAGACAGCGAGATTCCCGCGAGTCAGGTAGA
>JAJDDZ010000117.1 GCA_029260025.1 Phycisphaerae bacterium
GCTCTTTTTCGTTACACTCAATCGGGTGGGGTGAAGGAGCAAGCGAAATGGTCGAACAAATCGATGTAGATGAGCTCGTCGGGAACGCGATCGCTGGCGACGAGGACGCCTTGAGCAAGCTTTTGGAACGGTTTGGGGCACGCCTTCATGCCCGTGTGGCCAGTCGAACAAACGACCGATTTCGCTCCATGGTAAGCCCTGAGGACGTGCTTCAAGTGACGTTTGCTGAAGCTTTCCTGCGGATCAAGAGCTTCCAACCCAACGGTCCAGACTCGTTCGAGGCGTGGCTTACGCGGATCGCCGACCACAATCTCATTGACGCTATACGCGGTTTAGAACGGAAGAAAGACCCACCTCTTCGGAAACGCATTGCCCCAGCCACCAGTGATGAATCGTATGATAGCCTGTTAGCAGGTATCGACGGGTCGTTTACGACGCCGAGCCATGGCGCTGCCCGAATAGAGATCAAGCCGATCATCGACAACGCGTTAGACAAGCTTCCAGCGGGCTACCAACAGGTTCTGCGCCTTTTTGATATGGAAGGGAAGACCGCCGTTGAGGTCGGGCAGGCCATGGATAAGTCCGAGGCTGCAATCTACATGATAGCTGGCCGAGCCCGAAAGCGGCTGGCAGAACTGCTTGGATCGAGCTCACAGTATTTTAGCAAATAAGCGTTAGGTAAAATCAGGTCCAATCGCTTATGCATGGGTTGTGGTAATGAACGTGCCATCAGACAAACAAGTTGCACACCGCATCCGATCCCTTGTATCAGATGCCCGGAAAGCGGTGGACGGAGCCGCGCGGGTCGAATCCGCGCGCAAGCTACAACCGGATCATATCGGCATTGCGATCCCGGGGTACGTCTTGCATGAGGTCATCCACCGGGGGGGCCAAGGTACGGTCTACGAAGCAACCCAAGGCGAAACCGGTACGCGGGTAGCCGTTAAAATCATGAACGATCGCCCGACCCGACATGCCGACGACATTTTTCGATTCAAGCGGGAAGTGGAAATCCTTTCGCGACTTCGGCATCCGGGTGTAGTCACCCTGTTCGACGGCGGCATTGAGGACGGTCGCATTTTTCTTGTAATGGAGTTGATCCGCGGCAAGGCCATCGATGACTTTGTTCTAGAGCAGAGGTTGTCGATCGATGACTGCTTGAGACTATTCCTTTCGCTCTGCGAAGCTGTCGGCGAAGCCCACGTCTGCGGCGTTGTGCATCGGGATCTGAAACCGAGCAACATCCTCGTGGACGCGGAAGGTCTTCCGCATGTCTTGGACTTTGGGCTGGCAAAACCCGTATCGACTAAGCAACTCCCTACCCTGACTGAGACGGGCGCATTTGTAGGCTCACTGGCTTGGACGTCCCCGGAACAGGCTGGCGGATGTAGAGACGGAGTTGATATCCGGGCAGACGTTCACGCACTTGGATTGATTCTCTACAAGAACTTAACCGGCGAGTACGCCTTCAACCTCGAGGGTTCGGTTCCCGCGATGCTTGAGCGCGTCATCCATGAAAGGCCCCAACAACCGAGCGATCATCGTCCCGCGATCAACGACGAAGTTGAAACGATTATTCTCAAATGTCTGCAGAAAGACAAGAAACGCCGATACCAGAGTGCAAATGAGCTGGCACTAGACGTCCGCCGCTATCTGGATGGCTACGCGATCGAAGCTAAGCGAGATAGCGCCTTCTACGTACTGCCTGCGAAAAACACTCCGTCGCCATCGGCTTCCCGTTGCTGCAGCAGTCTTATTCGCGATTGTTCTGATGGCCTATGGCATCACAACGACAATCCTGCTTGGCGACGCACAAAAGGCAAAACGCATCGCAGAGGCCCAAACAGAGAATGCTGCCACTAAGTACAAGCTTGCCAGAGAAACCCTGGAGTTCCTGGTCAACGAAGTTTCCACAGAACTGGGTGACATCCCCCCAGCCCGCGAAGCACGTAGTCGAATCCTTAAGGGCGCGTACGTCAGGCTGCTGGAGTTGCTGGATGAGAACGATGGCGACCCCCTGCTGGACGAAGATCTCGCACGCACGCATCTTCAGATCGGCGACATCGCATTGATTCTGGGAGATCCCGATGCAGCACAAGAACATTTCCAGGAAGCCCGTGCTATCTATAGAGCACTACTCGAATCGGGTGGTTTTACGTCCGAACGGGCTCGGCAAACGGCGCTTGCTCACATTCGCCTTGGCGATTCGCTCAAAGATCTGCGAAACCTAGACGATGCGCTGAGGGAATACGACAAGGCTAATCTTATTATCGAACGAATCGCAGAAACGACGCCCGACGTAGCATCCTCTCTGAGCGATATCGGGTGGAGTTTGGCTCGACGAAGTACACTGTTGCGCGAGCTCGAACGGGATGATGAGAGTTACACAATGCTCGAACGCCAACTCAGCGTGGCAGAAGACTACGTTGAGCTTTTTCCGGAGTCCGCTGACGCCCAATTCCTATTATTCATGACCTATCGGCACCTTGGCGAAGCTTCCAGCAATGCCAATGCGCAGGACAACAGGAGGACGTGGAACGAAACGGCACTGCCGATTGGCGAACAACTACTCAGCCAATACCCTGACAACTTACTCTACGCCCGACGCGTTGCCGTCGCTTACTTGGTTTGCGCCAGGATACAGATCTCTCTTGGCCAATACGACGTCGGCGACATCAATCTTGAAAATGCGCGTCGGCTCATGGAACGCGTGGTATCGAAAGATCCTGAAGCTATGGAAGGGCGCCACGGATTAGCCACGTGCTATTTGGAGCAGGCGCACCGGCTCAGTAGATCCCACGAGTGGCAACGCGCCAGCACGAGCTACGAGCGATCCGTTTTACTGTTCAACGCAATCCTAGACGATGAACCTTTCAACCCTACGTTGCTTCGCTACACCCTCAGGGCCAACTATGGTGCGGCATGGGCGCATTATTCGAACGGCGATATGTCGCGATCTCGACAGCATGCCCTAGATACTGTGGACATCGCAGAGGCTATGTTAGATTCGGTGCATTTGGACCAATTATCGCTGAAGTTCTACGCTGATTTTCTGAGGCTTGTCGGTCGGCGTGTGTTGCCCGACGTCAATTCCGCTATCGACGTTCTTGATCGAATGGTATCGCTGGCTGGTCAGTCGCCCTCCATGACAAGACTTGCGGTGGCACGAGCCAATTGTTCCGTGGAGCGGTTCAAGATCGGCGCCGAAGCATACGCCACCGCACTGGCAGAAGTCTCCGACTCCCTCGAAGATGCGCAGCGGTCTCAGTTTCAGCTCGAACTGCGGGATTGCATCAACCTTCAAGAGTAGCCAAGGACCTAACGATTACTCTCGATGATCCGTCTTGCAAGACAAAGGGGAAACCCTGCGGCGGAGAGCCACTAGGTCGTCCGTTTGCCAATGCAAGCAAGTCGTTCATTGGTAACGACTTAGGTGGATCCGGGACGCCGAAAATCACACGCGCAAACCGGTAGTCTACCGTTTTGCGCGTTCAATTCGGGGTAGAATGGAGAGTTTGGGGCATTCGCAAGTTGAACGTAAATCTTTTGTAGGAAACGACTTACAGATCTCCCCGAGTGGGAAGTACAACAAATCCTACAACCCGCAAGTGCCCTCTTGGCCCCGAAAATGCAGTTTCTGGCAGCTTGATGAGCTTCCTGAGCATTCCTGGGCAACAAGCGGCCCTCGCCGCGGCGCTATTCGCATATGTTGGGCTTCATGCAGAGATGGGAACTGAATCCGTTTGTTCCTGAGTTTCGATTTGAGAACTCTGTTCTCCTCCTGGATGTAGGCGACTACGTCGAGCTGATGCCGGTTCATCCAACCTGCCAGGCATACAAGGAGCCGTTGCCACGCTTGAGATATGTTCATTTGGCCGGTACTACAACGAAAGCGATCGGCCGTAACTCGTTGAAGCACTGCCAGTTATGCGCATTCGTATTCTTGGACACCACGGGGGACCGAATCCCCAAGGAACTCGAGTTTGCGAAGATTGTTGCTCACAAGGCTCGGATGGAAGTAAACCGGGCAAGGACCTGCCCAACTTGCGTGCCGCTTACCTAGAGTGCGAATCGACAAAATGATCTATCACGAGGAGTCCGCCAGGAAAGCCAACTCCTCGTCCGACCCTGCCGCGCAACTGTGGGTACCGGAGGGACGTCTACCCCGTTGGTCGAGAGTCTAGCCAATGCTCCGGATTCGAGACGTATGCCAGGCCGGAAGCGCCGATGCTTCGTACAAAAAAGTCCAGATTGTCCTGGCGAATAGCACGGATGATGATTTCTTCTCCGAATGAATCGCGCGTGTCGTTTGCTTCTTCATTTGCCACGAGGCCCGATTCCCAACGTCCATGTCATAGTACTCCAGTATGGCTCACCCGGTCTCTGGATCAGTACCAGAGAAAACCTCGCTGAACAGGACCGGCCATCTATTTGCTCTTCTTGTCTTTCTTCTTCTTCCGTTTGTCCTTCGTATTAAGCTGTGCTTTTTTCTGCTGTTCCTTCTTGCCCTTGTCTTTTTTTCCTTTGTCGCCCATATTCGTTTCTCCTTGCTTGAACCAACAATTCTCAAATGACATTCGTACTCAGCAACGTCACTGAACTTACTCATTGTCAGGATTCCCGCCAAGAACGGAATGGCCGCCAGCAGGACATTTCGCAGCTGTGGTCATTTCGTAGAATTTTCTCATCTCCACAATTACCTCAGGACGGTTGAGTAGCGGTCTCCAGCAAAGTCTATCACAGTTGACACGTTCCAGTGGCGACGTGAGAAGTTTCTTTCGCTCAACCGATTGTGACCGCCGTGCGTCCATATCGGCGAGCTTGCTTCCATTTTCGAGCAAGAATGAGGGTCTCCTCCGATTCCGCAAGTAATCGCTCGCGGGTGAGCTTTTCGAGTGCAAGACCAAGACAGCTACCCAGATAGCGAACGGGTGGTCGAGTCTCGCGACGGCAGAGACATACGACCTGGACACGGATTACTTATTGGGAGTACAGAACAAACGAGAGAGACAAGCCCCGCTGAGTAATCCCTCTAAGAAGTCAAGAATTCGCAACCACTCCAACCGCGCACAAAAAAGACCGCCCCTGATGGGACGGCCTTCTATAATCTCGGAAGTTGTCAGTGCCTAGTAACGGTCGCGTCCACCGCCACCGCCACCGTAGCCGCCGCGTCCACCGCCACCGCCGCCACCACTACGCGGCTCGCGAGGCTTGGCCTCGTTCACCGTCAGCGCACGATCGCCACTTTGCTTGCCGTTGAGGGCTTCGATCGCAGCGTCAGCTTCGCTCGCAGAATCCATCTCAACAAACCCAAACCCTTTGCTTCGACCAGTATCGCGGTCACTGATGACCTGTGCGCTCAGCACCGTCCCATGAGCCGCGAGAAGCGTCTCTAGTTCCGAACTGGTAACATCGTAGCTAAGATTTCCAACATACAGTTTTTTGGCCATTATCTATTCCTCAAGATGGCATACTGCGACTTTCTGTTTTGCTTTCAAAGTCGCGTCGAAAGCGGCCATTGACCTGGCCTTAAAGGTCCAGAGGACGATTCGGTCGTATTATTCGGAATTGTGATCCAAAGCACTTCGACATGTCTCGTTCGCATACCTACCGAAGGTCAGTATGCCCCTTTCGCGGCTCGCGTCAAGCTTGATCCAGGATTCCCATTAATCCTTCTATGGACGACGCTCTCGGCTAAACTAGAGATTGTAACCAACCTCCCCGAGTTACGATTCCTAGAGCGATCATCCGATCCATACGGCCATCTCGATGCAGCGATAACCGCCTTCGTCGTCATTCGACGTTGTTGATAGGAATCAGTCCGCTATGAGACCCCGTTGATTGCGTCGGCAAGTTCGATATCGCGATTGCTCAAACCGCCAACGTCATGCGTGCTCAAATCGATCCACACTTTGTTCCAAACGTTGGACCACTCCGGATGGTGGTTCAGCTTCTCGGCGATAAGCGCAACGCGAGACATAAAGCCCCACGCCTCCCCGAAGTTTCTGAACTCAAGTTCTCTATGGAGTTTCCCGTCGACGACCTGCCACCCACCGAGTGCGCCAACGGCCTCCGAGATCTGATCCGTGCTGAGTTTCATCACTTCGCTCATAGTTCCTCCTTGTCGAAGAAGTCGTAAACATCCATCGAGAGATGCTGGATCGCAAACTATACACCGTCGGCGAACACCTCGGCCCAACCCGAAGCTCGCGGATGTCGGATAATCATTTGTGCGACCTGCCCCGGCGCCCCTGTCTCCGCAGAGTGGTATCGAACGAATACGTCATTGCCGGGCTCAAGTGCAGCTTCGACACCGTCCCGGGCAAGGAGGCAGCGTACGATCCCTCCGAAAACATGCCCGCCATACTCGATGGTCAGCATCTCACCGTCTCTGCGAACCGATTCGATGGTGAATCGCTGAAACTCGTCAGGCATAGGATCGGCCATTCTTTTCCTTTCGTCAGTAGGAAGCTAACCTGCTACTGAACATTGTACGACATCTTATATTAGTCTTTCCGTCTCCCCAACACTAGCCGGTAGCCTTTGCTCTGTGCCCTCGTTGCGCTATCCCCGCCGGCTGGTACCGTGCATGCGGAAAGACTAACATGGTAGATATTATCATGGACGGGGCAGGTCACTTGCCCCATAGGAAGTCGAGACGGTCGAGTTAATGGATACTACGCCGGCAGAAACGACGATGGACGATTTTGAGGTTGCTCTGCGCTACCACGAAGCCACGAAGCACCATCCCCATCGATACGCGCGCAGCCTGGGTTACTTAGATTGGGCGACACAGCCTGATCCGTTTCGCCGCTATGCCGGCGCGCCATGTGTGCCCCTTTTGCTAGCTAAAGCGGCCGCCGCACCGTCATACGATGCTCTGTATGAGTCGGGAGCAATCGCGCCACAAGCGGTGTGCCTCGAGACTATTTCTGAATTCTTTCAGTACTCGTTGGCTTTGTCCGCCTGGAAGGAATACCAAGGCACCCGCTGGGCGCTTCGGATTAATCCATCGAGTGGCAACCTGCACCCGACCGAGGGTTACCTCGCCGTTGGTTCTATTCAAAGGCTTTCCGACCCCGCAGGTGTATTTCATTACTCGCCCAAGGACCACTCCCTTGAGCGACGATGCGAGATAGCGACTGACGATTGGAATCGTTTGATCGACGGTTTCCCCACTGGCACCTTCCTGGTTGGACTTTCCTCAATACACTGGCGTGAAGCTTGGAAGTACGGTGAGCGGGCGTATCGATATTGCCAGCACGATGTCGGACATGCGCTCGCCGCATTATCCCTATCGGCAGCGCTTCAAGGATGGCAGGTACTACCGATGGATGAAATGAGTGATCATCACGTCGGCTCGTTTCTTGGAGTGAATCGCGATCAAGATTTTGAAAACGCCGAGCACGAAAATGCAGACCTCCTTATTGCGGTCGTGCCAGCGATCGGATCTGCAACAAGCGACAGTCCCCGGTCTATTCCAAGCGATGTAGCCGGGTCAATTGTACGCGGGAAATGGTTCGGTACCGCGAACCGCCTCAGTTCAGATCATGTAGACTGGGAGTTGATCGACTCGGTCGCCGACACCTGCACCAAGCAACCAATGTCCACACCGGCGACTTCAGCAAGTGTGACGGATTCCTCTTGTCCTCTCAACCCAACGCGAGCCTCTCTATCGGCCAGGGCTATCATCTGCCAGAGGCGGAGTGCCGTTGCGATGGACGGGCGCACGAGCATTACTGCCGACCAGTTTTACCTCATGATGGATCGCGTAATGCCGCGCTCTCAACTGGCCCCGTGGTGCGCGTTGGGGTTGCCCGCATACGTGCATCTCGGTCTTTTTGTACATCTCGTGGAGGGCCTAGAGCCGGGAATGTACTTTCTTGTGCGCTTGCCCAGCCAGCTTGCGGCGCTCCGTGTATCCATGCGGCCCGAGTTCAGTTGGCAGAAACCCTCCGGCTGTCCAGAGACACTACCTTTGTATCACTTGAACTCAAGCGATGTTCGCGCGGTAGCGGGCCAAGTTAGTTGCGGACAAGACATAGCGACTGATGGAGCTTTTAGTCTCGGTATGATCGCGGACTTTGAACGGCCACTACAGGCACATGGCGCCTGGATCTACCGACGGCTTTTCTGGGAGGCAGGAATGATCGGTCAAGTCCTTTATCTCGAAGCCGAGGCGGCAGGTATCCGGAGCACTGGGATCGGATGCTTTTTCGATAACCAAGTCCATGATCTGTTTGGCTTCAAGGATAGGAAATACCAATCATTGTATCACTTCACCATTGGCCAACCGGTAGAGGACGGACGGTTGACTACATCGCCCCCGTATCCGCTCGACATCGTTGCACGCGCGATCGCTGCCGACTGATTCGCAGAATTGACTGGCAAACAAGCCGACGCACTCCGACACTGCCCGGCGCCCTTGACGACGGTGCTCT
>JAJDDZ010000118.1 GCA_029260025.1 Phycisphaerae bacterium
CTATGGTGAGCTGCGGGGGCTTGCGGCGCGTTCTCTTCGGCGTGAACGCTCAGACCACACGCTCCAGGCGACGGCGCTGGCGAATGAAGCCTACCTAAGACTGGTGAATCAGACCGAAGCTTGCTGGAACGATCGCGCTCATTTCTTCGCGATCGCGGCCCAGGCGATTCGTCGGATCTTGGTGGATCATGCTCGACGGCGTGGTCGCGAAAAGCGCGGCGGCGGGATGGATCGTGTTGCGCTTCATGAAAACATTCCGGGTTCGCTGAGTCCAAGTGATGATATTCTGGCTCTTGATGAAGCTCTGAAATCTCTTGCGATCAGTCAGCCTCGCAAGGCGCGCGTCGTTGAGATGCGGTTCTTTGGTGGGTTGAGCGTTGATGAGGCGGCTGAGGTTCTTGGTGTAGCGACTCGCAGTGTTGAACGTGACTGGAGCTATGCTCGGGCGTGGTTGTTTCGGGAGATTGGGGGCATTGAATCTGGGGAGGATGCTCCGGGGTGACGACGCACACCGATAGGTCACTTGTGGCTGAGCGTCTTTTTCATGAGGCTCTGGAGCTTGATTCTTCCAAACGCATCGCCTTCCTTGCGGGCGCGTGCGGCGCTGACGATTCGCTTCGGGCTGAGGTTTCGTCGCTTCTTCGTGCAGCAGGAAATGCGGCAGGTTTTCTTGACGGGGCGGCGCTCGCGAAAGAGATTTCTACGATGCAGTCTGAGAGTGCTGCGTTGATGGTTGGAAAAACTCTTGGTCATTACCGCATCGTCGAGGTGATTGCATCTGGCGGGATGGGGACGGTCTATCGGGGTGTGCGTTCTGACGATGAATACGAGCAGCGAGTCGCGATCAAGCTCATCAAGAGTGGCGCGATCACGGCTGATCTTCGTGCGCGATTCTATAAGGAACGACAAACCCTTGCCCAGCTTGAGCATCCCTATATCACTCGATTGATCGACGGCGGAACGACGGATGAGAATGTTCCCTACCTGGTTATGGAACATGTTGACGGGTTGGCGATCGACAAGTATTGCGACGAGAAGCGTCTGGGTGTTGTGGCGCGACTTGAGATCTTTAACGCGGTTTGTGAGGCTGTTCATTTCGCGCATCGAAACCTTGTCGTTCATCGTGATCTCAAGCCTCGCAACATTCTGGTGATGGAGTCCGGGATTCCTAAACTCCTGGATTTCGGAATCGCGAAATTGATCGAGGATGGGGCGGAGTCTTCCGATACGACTGCGACGCTTGCTCGGGTGATGACGCCTCGCTACGCGAGTCCCGAACAAATTCGCGGCGGCGCGATCACGACTTCGACCGACGTGTATTCGTTGGGCGTGATTCTGTTCGAGCTTCTATCAGGACATACGCCCTACGATCTTGATGATCGCAACGGGTTTGAACGTGCACAGATCATCTGCGAATCTGATCCGGGAACGCCGAGTCTGGTGGTTGAGCGAATGGACAACGTGGCGGTCGTTACGGACTCGGACTCTAGTGTGGTTGTGACGCCTGAGCGCATCGGTGAGCTTCGTGGGGAACGACCGGCTCAGCTTCGGAATCAGTTGCGCGGCGACCTTGACAACATTATTTTGAAGGCGATGCATCGAGAACCTCATCGACGTTACGCGTCTGTTCAGCAATTCTCCGAGGATATCGACCGTTATCTCAACGGTCAGCCTGTGATCGCTCGAAAAGCGACGGCGGTTTATCGTTTTGAGAAATGGGTGCGTCGGAACGCGGGACTTGCGGTTGCCAGTTTTGCGCTTGTGATTGCGTTGGTCGTGGGTATCGCCGGGACGACGACGGGCATGGTCCGAGCGAAGCGTGCCCGTTTGGTCGCGGGTGCGGAGCGCGAGGCTGCGGTGGCTGCGCAGTGGGAAGCTCAGGCGGTTACGGAGTACTTTCAGGGTCTTCTTGCCGGGGCGAGTCCTTACAATCGGGGTCGGAATGTTTCGATCGAGGAGATGCTTGCAGATGCTACGCGTCGCGTCGAGACGGAGTTGGCTGAATTTCCTGGTGTTGAGGCGGGGGTTCGTCTGGCGATCGCAAATACGTATGCAGGGATGTGGGCTTTTGGGAACGCAACGCCACACTTGGAGTCGGCGTTGGCAACATATCTCGATCTTTACGGAGAGAACGATGCTCGCGTCGCTCGTTGTTTGAGTGTTTTGGGCCGAGCGAAAACATTTGCTCGTGATCCGTTGGGTGTGGAGTATCAACGGCGCGGGTTGGCGATCCGACGATCTCTTTTTGGTTCAAAGCATCGAGATGTTGCGGAGAGTCTTGGTAATCTTGGCTACGCTCTGTGGCATGCGGTTCGTCATCCTCAGTGGTTGGAAGCGGAGAGTTACTACCGTCGTTCGTTAGCGATGTACAGTCAGCTCGGTACTGGTCCCGACGCAGATGTTGCAAGATTCCGATTTAGCTTGGGCATGATGCTTTCATCGATGGAACGTCTTGATGAGGCGGTCGCTTACCTCGCCCAAGCTACTGAGGAGTATCGCGGTCTCCCGGCGACACAAGATCATTATCGAGTCAAGTGTCTCCAGAGTTTCGCGAATGTCTTGCTTCTGACTGGGGATTTCGCGAGAGCTGAGGAGGTAATAGCTGAGTATCGTCTCGTTACACCGAGTGGATTGGCGTCGGAGACGGTTTGGAGATGGGAATCGGCTCGTGCTTGTTTTGGGCGCGGTGATGCCCAAGGTGGTCTGATCCATATCCAGGAAGTACTCGTCGCTATGCTTCACGACGTCGCTGAAGGCGAGCGGTCGGATGAGGGGGTATATAGTCGGCTACTTGTTCGACTCGACGCGGTGCCGCGCGACAAGGTCGACGCTGGGTGGATCGTCGAAACGCTGGAAGAGATGTTCGACGTAAGTGCGCTGCCTTTTTCGGTTTTGACCGGTGTTCCGCTGGTGGCGGACCTTCTGCGGGCGGCGGGGATGGACGAAGCGGCGCGCGAACTTCTCACGGCGAGCGCCGGTCGCCTTGCGTCAGGCGGTGTGGACGACTCTTGGCGTGGGGGAAGTCTTCGGTGTAAAATCGGTTCGCGCCTCGTTCGCCTTGGTGATGCGGGAACTGGCGAGACGCTCCTGCGTGATGGATTCTCTATCTTGGCGGACCTCGCGGGCGAAAACCACATCGCAACGCGTCGCGCCGAAACACAGCTTTGCGAACTCTACAGGGCGCGGTCGGACGCCGCCAACACGACGCGGTTCTGTCTGACGATGCCCGTTCACTAATTCTGCCATTTCGCTACTTGCCGCTGATCGCTCCTTGCTTTACCGTCATTGGACCGTGCCTGTTTCGGGACGGGTTGAACCAAGTGAGTGGCTGTCCGTCTGGCGGGCACATCGTGGAGCTAACGCCAATGAATTTCATCGTAAAGAAGTTGCAAGAAACTGGGCGTCGCGGGACGTTGATGGTGGCGGTTTGCTTGGTCTTCAGCCTTCTTGCTGGATGCAGCACGCCCGCGTACGGGGCGGACACGCATCCGTTTTCCATTCATGACATGCTGGCGATGGATCGGATCGGGGATCAGCAGGTGTCTCCGGACGGGACTCGTCTTGTGTATGTTGTTCGCAAGACGGATCTTGAAGCGAATCGTGGCGTGACTGATCTCTGGATGTCGAGCGTTGATGGGGCTGGCGCACGACGGTTGACATCTCACCCGAGTGGCGATTTCCATCCGCGATGGTCTCCGAACGGTCGCGATGTTTTCTTCTTGTCTACGCGATCGGGATCGTCGCAGGTTTGGCGCATCGCATCCGATGGCGGTGAGGCGGATCAGGTAACAGATCAGCCTCTGGAAGTGGGAGCGCTTGTGGTTTCTCCGAATGGGAGAAACTTGGCGATTTCGATGGAAGTTTATCCGGGAACAAGCGTCGCGGAGACGAAAGCGAAGCTTGATGAGGTGGCATCGCGACCGACGACCGGACGTGTGTACGACAAATTGTTCATTCGTCATTGGGATACTTGGAAGGATGGGCGTCGTGCTCATGTCTTTGTCGTTCCGACGGCTGGCGGAGAAGCCGTTGATGTGATGAAGGGGATGGATGCGGATTGTCCGACGAAACCGTTCGGCGGTTCGGAAGATCTTACGTTTACGCCTGATGGTCGCGGAATCGTATTTGCTGCTCGCGATGTGGGTCACGAAGAACCTTGGTCTACGGATTTTGATTTGTACGTCTCGCCGATCGACGGGGGACAAGCGCCGCGATGTTTGACCGAGTCGAACGAAGCTTGGGATGCGAACCCGGTGTTCTCACCTGATGGAAAGACGCTTTCGTACCTTGCGATGGCGAGGCCTCGGTATGAAGCGGACAAGTTTACAATCATGCTGATGAGCTGGCCTGGTGGGGATACAGTTCCGCTGACTCGGGAGTGGGATCGGTCGGCGGGTTCGATCGTTTGGTCTCAGGATGGGCGGACGATTTTTGCTACCGCCTCGAATATTGGTCAGCGGTCGCTCTTCGGCGTGGATGTGGGGAGCGGGAAAGTTAGAACCATCGTCAAAGACGGGACGGTTCGGTCGGTTGCGACGGCGGGAGGTGAACTGATTTACGGGATGGATCATTTGAAGTCTCCGGTTGAGCTTTACTCGGTTCCGCAGACTGGTGGGGAGGCGCGGCGCGTTACTCATTTGAATGATGCGGCGGTGGCTGCGGCGCGGATGGGTGACTACGAGCAATTCGCTTTCAAGGGTTGGAACGATGAAGAGGTGCACTGCTATGTGGTTAAGCCCGTTGATTTTGACGCGAGCAAGAAGTACCCGGTGGCGTTCTTGATTCATGGTGGTCCGCAGGGTTCGTTTGGGAACGATTTTCATTATCGTTGGAACCCGCAGGCTTATACTGGGGCTGGTTATGCGGCCGTGATGGTTGATTTTCACGGTTCTTCGGGATACGGACAGAGTTTTTGCGATTCGATTCGCGGAGATTGGGGCGGTAAACCTCTGGTCGATTTGCAGAAGGGGTTGGCTGCGACGCTGGAGCGATATTCGTGGATGGATGGGGATCGTGTTTCGGCGCTGGGCGCTTCTTATGGGGGGTACATGATAAATTGGATCGCTGGGAACTGGTCGGATCGGTTCCGCTGTCTGGTGAATCACGATGGGAATCTCGATGAGCGGCTGGCGTACTATGATACGGAGGAGCTGTGGTTTCCGGAATGGGATCACATGGGGACGCCATGGGACAACCCCGAGGGTTTCGAGAAGCACAATCCGATCAATTTCGTAAGAAACTGGAAGACACCGATGCTCGTGGTTCACGGAGCGTTGGATTTTCGCGTTGTCGAGACGCAGGGCTTTTCGACGTTTACGGCGCTGCAACGTCGGGGAATTCCGAGCAAGCTGCTCTATTTTCCCGACGAGAACCATTGGGTTCTTCAACCTCAGAACGGAATCCTCTGGCATGATACGGTTATCGAGTGGCTTGACCGGTGGACGAAGTAGGTTTGTTTGTGCAGAATGCGATCGAGCGGGACGGTTTCGCTGCGATTCGCGTGGCGATGGAATCTGATACGGTAATTAGAGCAACTAACGTAGTGCGGAGAAAGTGCGTGAGCAACACGATTCAAGAGCTGTACAAGTGTGGGCAGTCCGTTTGGTGTGACAATTTGAGTCGCAAGTTGATCGATTCAGGTGAGTTGCAACAGCTTGTCGATTCGGGCGTGACCGGTGTGACTTCGAACCCAGCGATTTTCATGAAAGCGATCACGGGGAGCGATGACTACGATGTTGCCATTGAGCGGGCGCTTGCTGGCGGTTGTGATGACGTGCTTTCGATCTACGAAAAACTTGTGCTTCCTGATATTGCTGATGCCGCAGATATTCTTCGGCCTGTTTACGACAAGACTGATGGCGTGGACGGATATGTTAGCCTTGAGGTGAATCCTAAGCTTGCGTTTGATACTGCTGGTACGATCGCGGAGGGTCGACGGCTTTTTGCGGAGTTGCACAGGGCTAACGTGATGATCAAAGTCCCGGCGACGACGGAGGGGATTCCTGCCGTTGAGACGCTGATCGGCGAAGGGGTTAATGTGAACGTGACCTTGATTTTTTCGATCGCTATGCATGAGCAAGTGATGACCGCGTATCTCAACGGTCTTAGGCGGTTGATTGCATCTGGGAAGGATGCGTCGCGTGTCGCGTCTGTTGCGTCGTTCTTCGTGAGCCGAGTCGATTCTCTTGTGGATAAACTCTTGGGCGAAAAAGGGGGGGACGCGATTGAGCTTTGCGGGAAGGCTGCGGTTGCCAATGCAAAGCTTGCTTACGCGCGATTCGCTGAGGTGTTCGATGAGGCGGGCGAGTTTGGCGAACTGGCGGCGAAGGGTGCTCGTGTCCAGAGGCCTCTTTGGGCGAGTACGAGCACGAAGAATCCGGGCTACCCGGATACGCTTTATGTAGATCCGCTCGTTGGTCCACATACGGTGAATACGATGCCCCCGAATACGCTGGAAGCGACGTTGGATCACGGGACGGCTGCGTTTACGGTTGGGGATGGTGTCGATGAGGCTCGATCGGCGATTGCATCAGTTGCGGGGCAGGGGATTGATCTGACGAGGGTGACGGACCAGCTTCTTGTCGAGGGCGTGGACATTTTCACCAAGGCGTTTGATGAGCTGTTGGCGAACTTGTCGCAGAAGCAGGCTGCGTTGGGTACTGCGAGATAGGGCGGGGACCTCTACTTGCGTTGAGCAATTCAGAGACGGCGGAGTCCCCTGCGGGCGAGCTGGCGCGTCCGACTAGGCTAACTCTATACAGTACATTTCGTTTTCGGTCGTTGGTTTCCGCCGAGTATTGGACGTTCGATCGGGTTTTTCTACCCATTTTCAAAGTGACTTCGCCGTTCTTGTTCGCTGGGAGCGCATGCACGCCGGTTCTGCGTGTTTTACTTTATTTATAGGTTATTGGACCGGTTGTATCGGCTTAACGAGAGCGCCGGAGCTGCCGAAGTAGATGTTGTGTGTCTCTTGTAGCACATATGGAGTTGAATCTTGCGACGAATTTTTGTGGCGCCTTTTCGCCGCCAGCTATTGCTAGGACGCTGGGTCGGACGAGTCCTTTTGGGATCGCTCACCTTTGGACTGGTCTCCTGGTCTGCGCCGACATCGCGTGGTGAGTCAGACGACTCGCGGCTGGCGCGCACGGACGACATAGTTGGGATGACAACGCCGCATCGCCAGGCGATGCTCTCGACGGTTCAGCCAGCCCGGATCGCCGACGTTCCCGTTAGCGAAGGGGCCATCGTCTCGAAGGGGCAGCTGCTAGTTGCTCTAGAAGACGGCGTCCAGGGCGCCCGTGTCGCCGTGGCGAAGGTGGAAGCGGAGTCTAACTACGGGATCGAGCTTGCGATGGTTAGGCTGAGTCATGCTGAACGCGAGTTGACTCGGTTAACGAAACTGAATGGTCAAGATCTTGCTTCTTCCAAGGAATATGACGATGCGCAGACACGAGCACAGACGGCGCGTTTAGAGGTTGAGGTTGCGAAACTTCAGCGACTGAAAGCGCAGGCGGTGTATCGACGCGAGCGTGAGCTCTTGGATCAATACCGGATCGCTGCTCCTTTTTCTGGGTATATTGCGAAGCATCTCAAGCATTCCGGCGAGTCGGTGGATCACCTTGAGGGGATCATTGAGCTTGTTCAGCTGGATCCGATTGTCGTAGGGGTCGATTGTCCGCTCGCGCTTGCTGGGCGGATCGTCGCTGGCGGTTCATTTTCGGTGATTCCTTCTGACGCACATTTGGTTCCGCGGGACGGCGTGGTGACTTTTTCGAATCGCGTTGCGGATGCCGCCAGTCAGACGTTCAAAGTCAAATTGACGGTTGCGAATTCCGACCTTTCTTGGCCTGTGGGAATGAAGGTTGTTGTGCGGTTTTCAGAAGAACGTATAGCGGGCGGGCTGGCGGAAACGTCTTTGCCGGCAAGTTCTGTTTCCAACGATGGGGATCAATAATGTTCGGCGACTTCGATAATCAGGGCGGGATGGTCGAAAGCGACGACGCCTTCGACCTTCTTCAGGACTTGGAGAAGAATACGCCTGAAGAGATTCGCCGTCAGCGTGCTCATTTTCGACTTGCTATCAAGGCAGGTGTGACGCTTCAGTCGGGGAATGCGAGCGAGCTTTTATCCTTGAAGGTCAAGGGCGTTACCGGAGACATCTCCGGTGGCGGGACAAGCATCCTGTTTCCCATCGCGCCGCTGGTCGGCGACATCTATCGTCTTGCGTTCGACCGAGAGACTCTTGATCTCCCGCTTACGTTTGCTCGATGCATTCGCTGTCGGCTTGTGCGCGAAGATGCGTTTGAGGCTGGGTTTACTTTTTTCTCTCCGATTACGCTTCCGGAAAGCGCAATGGAGGCAGCCGAGTCGGGTTCGTAATCTCGGTTTCTTGCTGGGGCTCTGACTAATCGTGTCTACGATCGATCCACAAACCAAGACTGGGTCTCCTTCGGTTAAGAAGAAGGATATACTGGGGCCGTTCGCAGAGATTTCGAGTTTCGCGAAGAGGTCGACGTCGACTGCGCGCTTTCTCAGCGAGGCGACAAATTGTGTTGTGCGCGCGTTTTCAGCGCCGTACGGGGCGATCCATGCTCGGTTTGGGGCTGAGATTGTTGATCACGACGCGCATACCGGACCAGGCGACCCAAAATTCTGGAAAGGAGCGGTCGATGAATTTCTGACGCTCTCTTTGACCGACCCTAAACCTCATGCGCGAATGATGCGTGCCCGTTCGGGACGGGCGAAACTTGCGCTTCTCTCTTCGCCGA
>JAJDDZ010000119.1 GCA_029260025.1 Phycisphaerae bacterium
GAAGTCGGTCTTTCCGACGGCATATTCTCGGTCGAGATTGAAGACCTCGGCGTAACGTCGATTGATCATTGTGTACTTGGCGTCAAGGCCCTTGAGATAGATGATGGCCGTCGTATTGTCGATAATCGCTTGGATCCGCTGTTCGCTCTGGATAAGCGCGTGCTCGGCAGTCTTGCGCTCGTTGACGTCCAACCAGGTTCCGATGATTTCCGATGGTTCGCCCTCGGCGTCACGCACGATCGTCGGATGCTCAAGGTACCATCGATACTCACCGCTAGCGCATTTCCAACGATATTCAAACGCCGCCGCTTCTGTCTCCGGAAGTTTCGCGAAGATTCCCATCACACGATCAAAGTCTTCGGGGTGAATTCGCTCCGCCCAAAACCCGTCACGTTGAAGAAATCGCTCCGCCGGAAACCCAGAGATTTGTTCCGCCTGATGACTGATCCAAACCACATACTGGTTCCCCGCTGGCTCGGCCGTATAGATCACCATCGGAACCGTCTGGAAGATCAACCGCTGATGCGCGTCCGCCTCGCGAAGCGCATCTTCGACTCGCTTTAGTCGGCTAATGTCATAAGCCGTGCTGATAATTGAAGTCTCACCTTGGTATTCGATCATCGCCGCCGTAAACGTAACCCACCGGTCCTCGCCATCTTTTCGTCGAACCTTGACTTCGTAGCTAACTGGAATGTCTTCGCCCTCTTGACGGGAGACCCCACGATCCCGCGCCGCAGCTTGAAAATCAGGATGTAAGACCTCCCAGAAATTCATCGCAAAGAGTTCCTCACGCGAATACCCGGTCATCACGCAGGCAGCGGCGTTGACCTCGATCATCTTCACACCACGTACAATGAAAACCGCCGCAGCTATGGTCTCGCTAACTGTGCGAAACTGTGCCTCACTGTTTCGAAGTGCCTTTTCGATCTCGGCGCGCTCCGCGATCTGTAACGCTAACGATTCGTTGGCGTGCGTTAACTCATCGGTACGCTCAAGAACACGCTCCTCAAGGGTGTCGTGAGCTTCGCGAAGCACGAGTTCAGATTGCTGGAGGGCGCGAAACATGGGCGCGATGAGGGCGACCCCCAGCAGCATCAAGACCGAAATCGTCAGAGCGATGAGCTCGGCCTGCATCCCATGCGGCGGAGTCGCATCGGTCGAGAGAAGATGGTAAAGCGAGAAGGCCCTGCGGACTGTCATCAGCGCGATCGCAGCCGCGATCAGGCTCCAGGCCCAGCCTCTCCCGGTGACCTTGATCAGCCGCAGCGCGAGAAACGCTGCCACAACTTGTAGCAAGACCGAAGCGCCAAGAATCCAACGTACGCCCATAAGAGGAATTGCCGTCCAACGAGTTCGAGAGGCGGTGATTCACGACCGAAGACTCGTCTTCGACTTGCCGCGATACGGCCCGATCGGAGTCTAGCATCCCAATATCCACTGCACAACCGAAACCCCAATCGGTTGTCGAAACTCATCCCCGCCGATTGACGCCCACGCTCAGTATCTCTTAGGATACACACTCACAACGAAACAAACGGCAACCAAGGGCCTGTGAGAAATGAGAAACATGAGACCCATCGACCTAAGAAGTGATACTGTCACGAAACCAGCCGCCGCCATGCGTGAAGCCATGGCAAACGCCGAAGTCGGAGACGACGTCTTCGCTGGCGACCCGACAATCAATCGTCTGCAGGAAAAAGTCGCCCAGTTACTCGGCAAAGAGGCCGCGATTTACGTCCCATCCGGGTCGATGGCCAATCAAACCGCGATTCGCGCACAAACTCAGCCCGGCGATGAAATCATCACCCACGAAGATAACCACATTTACCACTACGAAGCTGGAGCACCTGCAGCCCTCTCCGGATGCTCCCTCAAACTGCTTCCAGGCAAGCACGGTTTCTTCGACGCAGAGGCAGTCCGGTCAGCTCTTCGGCCAGCCGATTCACACTTCCCGCAGTCGTCGTTAATCGTCATCGAGAACACACACAACCGCGGCGGCGGCACCTGCTGGTCCATCGACGCCATCGCCGACATCCGCAGAGTCGCGGACGAGCACGGACTAAAGATGCACCTTGACGGAGCAAGACTCCTAAACGCATGCATCGCCAAAGGCCACAAACCCGCCGACTACGCAAAGTATTTCGATACCGTATCAATCTGTTTTTCAAAAGGACTGGGCGCGCCAGTCGGATCCGCCGTCGCCAGTACCAAGGAAAAAATCAAGCGCGTGCATCGTTTTAGAAAAATGTTCGGCGGAGGAATGCGGCAGGGGGGTATCATCGCAGCCGGCGCTCTGTATGCCCTAGAAAACCACGTCGATCGGCTCGCCACCGACCACGCCAACGCAAAAAAACTCGCAACAGCGCTCGCGGAAATCCCAGGTCTATCGATCGACCTTGGTAGCGTCGAAACCAATATTCTCTACTGCGACATCGACCCGAGACTAGGCACCGGCCCAGACTTCGCATCAAAGCTCAACGAGGCAGGCGTCTGGATGATCGCCACCGCCCCACAGCGAATCCGAGCTGTGACTCATCTCGACGTGTCAACTGAAGACATCGACCGCGCTATCGAAATCGTAAGGAAATCCGTTGCTTAGTGGGGCATCGCTGCGGACTCCGCCAGCATTTCCAGCGCAGCATCAAAGACCGCATCAACACTCACCCCCGTCATGCAGTCCAGATGACCGAGCGGGCAATCCTTCTGCTGACAAGGACCGCAATCCACATTCACACGCACAATCCGCTCGAGCGTATGCGTTGTTCCCGTCCAATCGGGATGCGTAGGCCCAAAGACCGTGACGACCGGAACACCAAACGCCTTCGCAAAATGACGCGGACCAGCATCGTTGCAGATAAGCAGGTCGCACCGATTGATAAGCGACTTTAGTTCCCCCAAAGATAGCAGTGGGGCGTCAAACACATGCCCGCCGCGTTTCATCGCGAGCCCAATCGCCGCAGCGATTCCCTGCTCGCCCGGACCGCAAGTTACAATGACGGCGGCGTCTTGCGTTTCGATCAAACGATCAATCACGCCCGCAAATCGCTCCGGTGCCCAGCACTTCGACGCACCAAACTTCGCTCCTGGACTAATGACCACCAGCGGCCGCTTCTCCGCGATACCGATTTCGCTCAGCTTCTTCGCCAGCGACTCGTCGCACTCTGCGGTAGTAAACAGTTCGAGTCCATCGCCTGGCCTATCGCACCCAGCCGCCTCAACAAGATCCGCGTAGTATTCGACGATCGGAATCGGAATATATTTCTCAGGTTTGACGGGAAGGCGCGTCTGGAATGGAACGCCGCCGACGGGAATAGGGCAGTCATCTCGAAGCACATCGTGGACCGTCGCAAGTCCGTTGCGCCGGTGACGAACGCGAACAGCATCGGTCAAGAACATCCCCCGTCCATCACGGTTATATCCCACCCGCCGCCTCGCCCCAGCAAGAAAGGCGATCACCGCCGACCGCATCGAGTTAGGAAACAAAATAGCAAGATCAAACCTTTTTCCGTCAATTCCCCCCGAGCGAAGCTGTCCGATCATCGCGCGATACGGCGCATGAAAAATACTCCGCTTCCCCTTCGGCGGAAGCTCAACGCACTCATCCATCCAATCCCCACCGCGAACAAGCTCCCGAAGATTCGGTTCCATGAGGAACGTGATCTTAGCATCGTGAAACCGCTCACGAATCGCCCGAAGCGCAGGCGTACTCATCACAAAATCCCCCAACCACGTCGGCAAAATAATAAGGACGGATTGAGGCCTTGTTTCATTCGCGTTGCTGCTAGCTTCATTCACAGTTGGGATTGTACCTGCATTCTCGATCGCAGACTACTCTGGATGGCGGGACCAATCTAGCGAGTTTGCGGTCAGTCTTCATGTCAGGCATCAAAAAAAGCGTCGAGTCCTAAGACCCGCAACAGCGCAAGTACAAGCTGAGTAAACCCTCGGTGGCCCGATAGTACGCAGACGACAATTGAAACCAGCATCGCGACGGCTTGCGCAACGACGGCAATCGCTAAGCTGTGGGGCATGCGAAGATAATGTCGGTACGCGCACCGCAGCGACCACACGCTATGTATCAAGACCGAGACGATAATCATCGCAGCGATGTCGATATTGGGCAGCGACCAACGGTCGAGCATGTATAGGATCAATCTGTAGGTCAAGAATGCTGCCAGGCCTGGAAGGATCAGTCCGCATGTCGAATAAGCCCACGCGCGGAGCGCATGCGTCGAGCGAATTCGCGATCTCCGCATGGATTGGCGAAGGATCAACAATGTAGCGAGTGAACTGACCAGCCAAACGGCGACCAACACGCCGCCCATCCAAAGCGAAGAAAGGGATGTCGATGCTTGCCAATACATGGAGAACTGAGACAAGTTGAAGCCGAGACCGGCATTTGCCGAATACCGATACCAATCCACAGCCCACTCTCCGATTGGAACTGCGGTCCAACAAATCATCACGGCCAGAATTGGCGTCAAAAGCGGCGCAACAAGTAACGGCTTGACCTGCGGCGGATCATGTATATCAAATTCCCGCCAAAACTTCCCCGGCCGAAGCGCCCTCCACCATGTCCGAATCAGCGATCGAAACGGTTCCTCGCGCCAACGATATTCAAACAGCGGCTTCTGCTTTCGGCGATAATCGAGAAGCGCCTCGTTCCAATCGAACCCCACCCCGCACTCAGGGCACCGCGCCTCGCCAAGACCGTACAAGTGATAGTCGCATTTCGCACAGGTCAGCTTCTCAAGCGGAACGGCGGCCGACCAATCAAATTCAAGCTGGCAGCCGGGGCACTTCGGCTCACCCCTCCCGCGAAGGTCATGCCCACAGCGCGCGCAAGCGACGTCGAAATGAACAAGGTTCCAGTCGGGTGGACTACCTGCTAATGCGGAGCCCTGAGCGTTAGAATTAGAAGGCCCGCTCGAAGAAACTTGAGGAATGTCATCCGACCGTGTCACATAGGAATTGTCGCGCCGTCGCCATTCTCGGTCAAATCAGCCCCGATCCCTCAGCACACGAAATCCCCAAATACTCAGCCAAAGCGACCTCATGCGGAAATCCACCCACTGCGCATCCCAACCGTCACGACTTGTCACGCCAAGTTGCTCGGCCCGGCGTGGCTGTTATCATCTACGGCTCTAGTTTTTTGCGGTACCGGGACTCCCGAACCGAACCCCGACCGCCTTGACCAACCCCAGTTTGAGGAAGGTAGCGACAACATGATAGACAAAGTCATTGCTCATCTCGACGGACAAAAAGACGCCTACATTGAGAGGCTGTGTGAGTTTCTGCGGATCGAATCCATCTCAACAGAACCAGAAAAGAAACTCGAAATGCAAAAAGGCGCTGAGTGGGTGCTCAGCGTTTTCAATGAGTGCGGTCTAGAGGCACAAATCGTCGAAACAAAAGGCCACGCCAGTGTCCTCGCGGATACCGGTCCCGCAGACGGAGACGGCCCAACGGTTTTGATCTACGGCCACTACGACGTGCAGCCAACCGGCGACCTGGGACTTTGGGACTCGCCTCCGTTTGAGCCGACAATTCGCGACGGTGCGATTTTCGCTCGCGGTAGCGCCGACGACAAGGGTCAGGTATTCGCCCATATGCTAGCGATCGAGGCCTGGAAGAAAGTCGCTGGGAAGCTCCCCATTCGCGTCAAGTTTCTCGTTGAAGGCGAAGAGGAAATTGGTTCTGCAAACCTGGAGGCTGTCGTTCGTGAGCACAAAGATCGACTCGCCTGCGATTATGTGGTCCTTTCAGACACACCAAAGTTCGACATGGAAACCCCCGCGATCACCTACGGAACCAAGGGGATGATTTACAAAGAAATCATCGTCACCGGTCCCAAGCAAAACCTGCACAGTGGTTCCTTTGGGGGAACCATCATGAATCCTGGGAACGCGCTCGCACAAATTGTCGCCACTCTAAAAGATGCGGACAATCGCGTAACCATCCCCGGGTTCTATGACGACGTGGTGGAGATCTCCGACGAAGAAAAGAAAAAAATGTCAGCCCTCCCGTTCGACGAAAACAATTTTCGAGTCGAAATGGGCGTCACATCGCTCGAAGGCGAGAAGGGCTTCAGCACTCTCGAACGCCGCTGGGCAAGACCAACTCTCGATGTTAACGGAATGCACGGCGGATTTACGGGCCCCGGTTCGTCAACGGTCATCCCCGCAACGATGATGGCCAAGGTCTCCATGCGAATCGTCCCCAATCAAGACCCCGTCAAGATTGGTAAAGCGTTTGAGGATGCAGTCATGGCAGCAGCCCCCGCCGGCGTCAAGGTGGAAATTCTCGACCACGCATGCGCCGCCGCCTATGTGAGTCCACTGGGAACCCCCGGAATCAACGCAGCAGCCGAGGCGTTGAAACTTGGCTTTGGAAAAGAACCGTTCTTCATTCGCGAAGGCGGAACGCTCCCAATTCTGCCAATGTTCAAGCAACTACTCGGCGCAGAGTCGCTTATGATGGGACTTTGCATGCCAAACTGCAACGCCCATGGCCCCAACGAGTTCTTCCACATAAGCGATTTGCAAAACGGTGCACGCGCGTCTGCCCACCTCGTGGATTGTTTCTCGCGAATCTAGAAAAACAACGTTTTTCACTGAATTGAAGTCAAGACAAAATTGGACATCACTATGAAAACGAAGAATGCGTGGTTGCATGTGGCGATCGGACTTCTCACCGTTGCTCCAGTGGCGTTGGGTGAGGAGGAAGTGCGAACGATCGTCATTCCGACTGTGTTCGACGAGGGGCGGTTCATCGTTACACCCATAACGATCGACGACGACACGATCCGCCTTATCGCCGACACCGCTGGCGGAACGGTCATGTTTCAGGAATCAGTAGACCGGTTGAAGCTCAAATCCATGACCGTTGCATCCGATCCGAAGTTGCGTGTGAAAATGCCGCCGCTTCTCAAGGAGTCATGGATCCCCGGCTCGCTTGAAGTAGAGGGGACGCTCATCGTTGCAACTAAGATCAAACAAAGAAGGATGGCCAACCTCGCTACCGATCTCGACGGCATGCTAGGTCAGTCTTGGTTCGCCGGAAAGGTTTGGGTATTCGACTACCCCGCACAAAAACTCATGGTCTACCGCCAACGAGTGTTGCAGATTCCGCCCGCTGCCAAGAAGCTCGAAATCGGATTCTTGCGCGACGAAAACGGAGTTCGCCAGATCAACTTTCCCCGCATCACCGTGTCAATTGGCGGCAAGTCGCATGACATGCTTCTCGAAACAGGCGCAACCGCGTTCATCTCCGTAGAAGCGAGACGGGAACTCGGTGATCCCCGATCGGGGCGGCGCGCAACATGCTTCATTGTTCAGTCGGTCTTTGAGACTTGGCGACAACAGCACCCCGACTGGCAAGTAGTTGAAAACGCTGACATCGAGACCTCTGGTTCTAAGAAGGGGCCGATGATCGAAGTGAAGAGCATGAAGGTCGCTGGCTTCGAGGTTGGTCCCGTATGGTTCATGGTTCGACCCGATCCGAACTACCACGATTTTACTTCCCAATGGACAGACAAACGCGTAGACGGGTCAGTCGGCGGAAATGCACTGCGAGACCTTCGCGTAATGCTAGACTACCTCAAGGCAACCGCTTGGGTTGAAAAGCCGTGATGGGTCGATGCTGGTGATCTCAAGTCCGATAAAAGTTGTAGCAATGTCGAGGAACCTCTCCCGCGGGCGGGGGCGACAGAACCAGCACCCACAAAAATCCCTGTCTCTGGTCCATCGCGATGACGATTACAGCCGATATATCTAGTAGGACGGTTTTTCTGCGCACGGGGTCCAGCGGGATCGCAGCGCTCGTTTCGCTGCCAAGGAGTCAAAAGCGATGAATCAACGTTACAGCAGACTAGTCATGTTCACGACCACCGCGCTTCTCCTTCCATGCGCCTCGGCGCGCGGCGACGTTCTAGAAAACCTCGCGGCTGGTCTCGGGCTTACCGGGTTCCAACTATCCGCAGGTCGAAATGTTATCAGTAACGGATACGACGTCGCTCTTTTTCAAAACTTCCCCGGATCGTCGATCGACTTCGGCGCCGGCGACATCGCGTTCAGCGGTCCGGTTTCGCTTTCCGTCTCGACGGGCGGGCGGATAATGCCCACGCTGGATGTGTCGATCAACACCGCGATTAGCGAAGACGCGGTACCGCAATTGCTGAATTATGTGTACAACTACGACCCTGGTTCACAATCGACTCTGGTCACCGGTAATCTCTTCATCGACGCGGATTTTTCGATCAACGGACTCGGCTTCTATGATGTTGACCTCACTTATTCTTCGCGGCAAACCGTCGAGCGTGATGGACGGTTCGCAAACGATGAGACAAACAACGACTTCGACTTGGGGCCAATCAATGTGTCGGGTAACATCTTCGCCGACGTATTGGCTGCCGTTACTCAGCCATTCTTCTATAAGAGCGGCGGTACAAATCCCTTTGCCAGTTTTAGTGGCAGCGCCAAGCTCGCACAGCTCGCGTTAGATTATCAATACGAAGCGTTAGCCCCATCCGAAGTCACTCTTGCGGCCGCAATCGGCATCGCTGGTGTCAGCGGAGCGAACCCAAGCGAGATACCGCTTGGTAATGTACCGGCCGCAAATGTCGTACCGGAACCCACGGTGCTCGTATTGCTTCTCGCAGGACTTCCCGCCATCCTTCGGAGAAAGCGACTCGCCTCCTAGAGGATAGATCGCTAGATACGGCCTTACACCCGACCAGCCAACTTCCGCGCCGCTTTTGATAGCGGAGAATCTCCAGTACGTTTCAAACCCCCTCAGCTGATCTGCGCCACCGCAAGTGAATCACAATCAACATCATCAATCCGAGTTTCTTTTTCTCTGCCGTGTGATGATCGAGTCGTGATCAGTATTCTGTTGATCACGCATGAGATGCTCGCCGCACGATGTGACCGCGAAGATAAAAAAGAGGCCCGGTGGGGTGGACCGGGCCCTAGGGAACCGTCCAATGGGGGATTGGACGGTGAACTTTCTTTTTCATCTGAGGGCTGTACAAAGGTCGCCCTGTGAGGAGGTGAACCAGGCAATTTCGCCCCTCCAACCTCGTTGCTGCATTTTAACGAAAATGGGGCTTCGATGAAAGCGCTTTTTGTCGCCATTTTTACCGGACCACGCCAAATCGCCAAATTGCCGCACCTTCAGCCTAGATGGCCGCGTTTGACGCTCGCCGGGGGCGATCTATACTGAAATCGCCCTTTTTGGTGGTGCGTGACCGGCGCGGTGGACCGCGCCAAAGGGGGTGCAGCTCATTACGGATTGAAGCTGAAGCGGATGGTGACGGAGCGAATAATCGTCCGAATGGCCTTGATCTGTCTCCTGGCAGCCACGGTGTGCGCGAGCCCCCTTACCCCAATCGCAGACCGTGTCGATGCAGGCTTGCTCCCGAGCGGCATTCTGGAGCAAGACATTTCGGTCGAAGGGAACCTCGCGTACGTTTTTTCTGACGAAGACGGAAGTAGCGCTCTCCACATCGTTGGTGACGCGGTACTTCGTTTCGGAGACGCTGCCAATGATGGTCGGGCGCTTCGAGCCAACGAAGCAGTGATCTGGATTACGGAGCGGGACTATCATGGTCGACCTTATCGTCATCTTCAGGTGTTCCTGTGGCGAGATGCGGAGATCAACGAACTGGCTGGTACGTACACAACGGCTCCTGTACTCCTTGTTACCCTGAGCAGTTTTGGAAACATCAGCCTCAGCGCAGACGACGTTGCCCATGATTCGTCCGCCGAGACGGAGGCCTACTTGCAGGGCAACGCGCTTCGCAAGGCACTCGCCTCGGAGACTTTTCAGGCGGCTGATACGGAAGTCGCGCTTCGCGTATTCAATCCCTCGGGATTGGGGTCCTCTGGCAAGAAAGTTGCCCCACGTCCTGTTATTCAATTTCAGGCGCAAGGTAATCTGACGCTTGAAACCGTTGATGGGCGGCAGGTGCTCGTGCTGACGGGAGGGATCTACCTCTCGCGTGGTGTGCCTGGGGTTGAGGACTTCTTTGAAATTCAGTCCGACTCTGCGGTGGTCTTCTTTGCCGAAGGTGAAACACTCAACGCGCCCCTTGGCGGGTCGAACGGTGGGCTTGGCGGTGCTGCTCCTACGCCATCGAGTATCGAGACGAAGTCTAACAGAAAGAAGAAGGCCAGCGCAGGTGACCAGTTCATGGCCACCAACTTTGGGAATGTCAGCGTCGACTCGGTTTATCTTGAGGGCGACGTTCGCATGTCGCAGGGCGTGAGCGCCGTGCGTGCGAAGCGTTTGTATTACAATCTTCTTACCGACAAAGCAATCATTCTCGACGCGGTCGCAAGAACGCAACTGCCTGAACGAAATGTCCCTCTGTTTTTGCGTGCGGGCGAGATTCGCCAGATTTCCAAGCGAGAATTCACGGCCAACGACGCCATTCTCACGACGAGCGAGTTTTACACGCCACATTACCATATCGGGGCACAGCGCATCGAATTGATCAATCGAACCCAGGCAGAACCGAGCGGGTCGGTTGGCGGTTTGCAAGCGGGAAGCTTCCGCATTCGACACGCGACGTTGAATTTCGGCGGTCAGCCCATTGCGTATTGGCCTTATGTTCACGGAGATCTTGATACGAGCGAAACATCGCTTCGTAATCTTCGGACCGGGTTTAGCGACGACTTCGGCGCTGAGTTTGAAACTGAATGGCATTTGTTCAACGTTCTTGGTTACGAGACGCCCAAGGGTTTCGATGCGACGCTTAGCTTGGATTACTTCTCTGAGCGCGGTCCGGCGATGGGTATCGATGCGGAGTACGAGCGTGACAAGTACTTCGGCGAGATTAAGACGTACGTCATGACCGACGACGGGAAGGACTCGCTTGGTCGTGACCGGGAAGAGCAGGGGGGGCGGAGCGCTCGCGGTCGTTTTCTTTTTCGGCATCGTCAGTATCTCGATAACGACTGGGAGTTGTCGCTTGAGCTTTCTTACATTTCGGAT
>JAJDDZ010000120.1 GCA_029260025.1 Phycisphaerae bacterium
CTCGTCGCCGCGATGAACCCATGCCCCTGCGGTTACTTCGGCGACCCAAGAAAATCCTGCAAATGTAGTCCCCAACAGATAGAGCGTTACGTCGCCAGAATCAGCGGCCCACTAGTCGATCGAATCGACATACACATCGAAGTCCCCGCAGTCCCCTTCACCGAATTGCGCAGCAAACGCGACGGTACCCCGTCTTCCGTCATGAGAGAACACATGCTGGTCGCCAAGCGCCGCCAGGACGTTCGCTTCCGCGACTACCCAACCATGACCAATGGCCGCATCAACGGCAAGATGATCCGCCGCGTCTGCGACCTCGACGAACCTTCAGAAACTGTCCTCCGCCAAGCTCTAAACGAGCTAGGCCTATCAGCCCGAGCTCACGACAAGATTCTTCGAATAGCAAGAACAATCGCAGACCTCGCCGACCGCGACACAATCATCGCCGACGACATACTAGAAGCCGTCCAATACCGCCGCCTGGACAGACAAACGTAGCGCCCCCTTAGCCCCTCTCTTGAAATTCTCCCCTTTTTCTTGAAAATCCATTTGCCTTCGGCTTGTTAGTGGCGCATACTGTATTAGTGCTCTAGTACAGTAGGAAGTGCGGAAGTCCAGGCACCAAAATGGCGGTAAACCCAGATAGCCACATCCCAATTTACGAGCAAATCGTAGAGCACGTCTGCGGCCTAATCGCGGCCGGCGTTTACCGTGCTGACGAGGCCCTACCATCTGTTCGCGGAATGGCCCTCCAACTCAGGGTGAACCCAAACACGATTCAAAGGGCATATCAAGAGCTAGAAAGAGGCGGGTTCATCCGCACGCGAAAGGGATTGGGAGTCTTCGTCTCTACCCAAGGAGCGACTTCAGCCCAAAAGAAAACAGAGAACGCGATATTGGAGCGATTCGTCGAAGGAATCGATCTCGGCCGAAAAACGAAGCTCGGTCCCGCCCGCATCCAAACAGTATTCCGCCGCGCCATGCGATCACCACGGCGACCAGCCGACCCAAACGACAAGAGGACGGAAACATGAGCAAATACCAGAACGCCATAGAAATAAGGAACCTAGGCAAGCGATTCAAAGACACCCCAGCAGTTCAGGATTTTTCGATAACGGTTGCGCCAGGACGAGTCGTCGGTTTCCTCGGACCAAACGGGGCGGGCAAGACAACAACCATCAAGATGCTGATGGACTTGTTGCGGGCAGACACAGGGACGATCTCGCTCCTGGGTCTGGATCCGACCGAAGTAGCCACTGCTATTCGAGCAAGGGTAGGCTATGTCCCCGAACAACAAAACGCCCCAAGGTGGATGCGAGTCGCCGAGGCGATCAGCTTCTGCCGCACATTCTACCCGACATGGGATGACAATCTTTGCGACCAGCTCATCCGACTCTTCTCTCTCGATCCAAGCAAGAAAATTCAATCACTCTCGAAGGGGACCAAGGTCAAGCTCACTCTGCTTCTCGCACTCGCCCACCGCCCAGAGCTCCTCGTGCTCGACGAACCCATGGCTGGGCTCGACCCACTGATCCGCGAAGAACTCGTGGACGGCATCCTGCAGACAGCAAGCGATCATCCGCGAACGATCCTCTTCTCCAGTCACACGTTCGCCGACGTCCAACGCCTCGCCGACGAGGTCGTAATCATCCACGAGGGTCGTTTGCTCGCACAGTCGCCCGTTGATGACCTTCTGGCGAAAACAAAACGGATCAGATCGGTTCTCACCGACGGCGCCGAGCCACAAAAAAACCCGAAAGGGACTATCTGGCAGCAGCGGTCAGGGCGGGAATGGCTGGTCACGGTAAACGAATTCTCCCAGGACACGATCGACTCACTCAAAGCGGGCACAGACCTGGAAAACATCGAGGTGATCGACCTATCCCTCGAAGAAATCTTCAAAGATTTTATCCGCGGACAAAGGAGCGAGCTATGCGCTTAAGAATTTTGCTATGGAAAGATTTTCGCCAGCAAACGAGTTTCCTGCTCGCATCGCTCATCCTACTCCTCCTCCCTTATCTGATCGTGTCTGTCATCTTCGTCGTAGTCCAAATTCGAGAACAGAATTCGACACCATGGTATGACTATTTTAGAATTGCAAGCATAGCTAGTCTCATCGCCAGCATGATAAACTTCTCTTTCTTCCCAGCAAACGCGATCGCAGGGGAACGCGCCGATCGCAGCGCAGAGTTCTTTGCTTACTTGCCGATCCGGCGCAGCGAGGCCGTCCTCAGCAAAGCAATCGTCTCACTCGCCCTGAGCACCGGCGTGGTCGTAACGTGCGTCGCGATAATGTATCTGTCTTTCAAAGTCGGTCGCATCGAACGCGGACCTTCGTGGGAAGAGCGCTGCCTGTTCGTCGCGACGCTCATGGCCATGTTTGGCATTGCGTGGGGAGTCTCATCATTCGCAACCTCGGCAACATACGCTGCCGCCGCTGGCATAGCACTCCCAATCTGCTATGGCGTAACACTCGCCTTGTTGCTTGAAGAACAAGGATTGCCCAGCCCCCAGGTCGCAACCATCTTTAGCCTTTCCTGCGTTGTCGTCGGACCGACGTGCTTCGCGGCAGGCGTACGACACTATCTCCATCGCGTCAAACCATGACCCGAGGGGCAACCTTGAATTGCGCTCGAAGAGTCGTGGCCTCGTTTACCCTAAGGCTTCTTCCGAAGCGCCCGCCGACGATCAATATCAGACAGAACCCGCTTACGAATACGAATCTCAGCCGGTGTTACCTCAACCCACTCATCATCCGCAATAAACTCAAGCGCCATTTCCAGCGGCATATCGCGCGGCGGTTTCAGCGTTACGGTCTTATCAGCAGACGCCGCACGCATGTTCGTCATCTTCTTCGCCCGGCAGATATTAATCCCGAGGTCATTATCGCGGCAATGCTCACCAACGATTTGTCCTTGATAAACTTCCGCACCCGGCGGCAAGAAAAACTCACCCCGGTCCACAAGATTCTCGATCGCATGCGCCGTCACCCGCCCCGGCTCATTCGCAATAAGCACCCCGTTTTTTCGACCCGGAATATCGCCACGAAAGAACTCGTACTCGTAGAAGTTATGATGAAGAATCGCTGTACCATTCGTAGCGGTAAGCATCCGATTCCGAAGCCCGATCAATCCACGCGATGGAATCGTGAATTCCATCAGAGTAAGGTCGCCCCGCGACTCCATCGTCTTGCAGATCCCCCGCCGCGACCCCATCAGCTCCATCACCGACCCAACGTGATTCGCCGGGGCATCGATCATGCAAAGCTCAATTGGCTCGGTCTTCTTACCATCCAGTTCGCGATAAATAACTTTCGGCTTACCAACAGAAAGCTCAAACCCCTCGCGCCGAATCGTCTCAATGAGCACGGAAAGATGCAGCATCCCCCGCCCCGAAACATGAAACTCCTCAGGACTCGCTCCAGGATCAACCCGAAGCGCAACATTCTTCTGAGTTTCCTTCTCCAATCGCTCGCGCAAGTGCCGCGATGTTAGAAACTCACCAGACCGACCAACAAAAGGAGAATCGTTAATCCGAAACGTCATGTGCAACGTCGGCTCATCGATCCGAAGAATCGGAAGTGGCGAAGGCTTGTCTGGACAAGCGATCGTATTCCCAATATCAACCGTCTCAAGTCCTACCACAGCACAAATATCACCCGCCGGAACACTCTCGACTCTCACACGCCCCAAACCGTCAAAAACAAATAGCTCCCCAACCCGTTCTATACGCTCAGTTCCATCGCGATGGATAACTGTCACATCCTTACCAGAATAAATCGTCCCCGCAAAAACTCGACCAATCCCAATTCGTCCAACGTAGTCACTATAATCCAAAGAAGTGATCAACATCTGAAGAGGAGCACTCGCATCGACTTCCGGAGCGGGTACATAACTAAGAATCGTATCAAACAGAGAAAAAATATCATCCGGATGATCTTCCCAGGTCATGGAGGCATAACCCTTAGTGGCAGATGCATAAACAGTCGGAAACTCAAGAGCCGTATCATCGGCACCCAGTTCGATGAAGAGATCAAGAACCTCATCAAGCACTGCGTCAGGGCGAGCATCAGGCCGATCGATCTTGTTAACAACGACAACAGGACGAAGACCCGCCTCGAACGCCTTGCGAAGAACAAACCGAGTCTGCGGCATAGGCCCCTCAAAGGCATCAACCAACAGCAAGCAACCGTCAGCCATTTTCAAAACCCGCTCGACCTCACCGCCAAAGTCCGCGTGACCAGGTGTATCGATCAGGTTGATCTTCGTTCCCTTGTATTGAATCGCAATATTCTTAGATGAAATCGTAATCCCGCGCTCGCGCTCGATATCGTTAGAATCCAAAATCCGCTCACCAGAAACCTGAGAGTCACGGAATTGACCACACTGACGAAGCATTTGATCAACAAGCGTAGTCTTCCCATGGTCAACGTGGGCAATAATGGCGATATTACGAATCGTATCGTTCTGCAAAACAGATCACTCTCAGTTGTAAAGTTGCGTTAGGACCTATAGCGACATGCTCGAGGCTCGTAGACGCCGAAACCTATGGGGCCGTACTTGTAGCTGAAACCGCAATTTTTTGCAATACCGCAGATGAATCCACGCGAAAGTGACCGGATTAGTACACGCCAAACCCTTGGCGCAGAACACCCCCCCCTACAATCGGACACGCCGTTTCGGAAAACATGGCAAACAAACGGAGAACGCGACATGACTCCTTCCCCGATGAAAGAAAGAAGATCAAGATCGTTGGCCTTCGCGCCACTCTCAGCAATCATTTTTCTCGCCCATGGATGCGCCACCGCGCCCATCCCACAAAGGCTCGCAAACATCCAGTCGCAACCCATTCCATCAACCCCACATGATCTAGCAAGAGAGCTAGCCATCATGGTCGAAGTGGATCAGCAGGCACGCTTCGCAATGATGGAAAACCAACCAGACCGCCCCCCCATCGCCCTCGTCCTCAAAACACAATCCATCGACCGTGCCAACACCGATCGGATGAAACGCATAGTAGAAAAGTTCGGCTGGCCAACCATCTCCAGGTTCGGAAAGGACACCGCCCATAACGCGTGGCTCATCGTCCAACACGCCGATCGACAACCCGACTTCCAACGCCACTGCCTAGACCTCATGGAACCCCTACTCGCGAAAAACGAAGTACGAAAAGACAACTACGCCTATCTGAAAGATCGAGTCCTACTCGCAGAAGGCCAAAAGCAAATCTACGGAACACAGTTTCACACCGTCGACGGAGTCTTTCAACCACGCCCCATCAAAGACCCCGACGATGTTGACAAGCGAAGAAAAGAAATGGACATGGTCTCGCTAAAAGAGTACGAGACATGGTTCAAAAACTGAGGCAAGACCGCCACCTCGCCAGTTGGCGTCTCAACAAGCTAGAATCGCGTCAAAGAATACGCGCCGTCGATGTGTAGCGGACCGGAGCAAGAGCATGACCCTGCAAATGAAAACAAAGTGCGAAAAATGCAACGCCCCGCTCTCCCCAACCGACAGCGCCTACATCTGCTCCTACGAGTGCACTTTCTGCCCGCACTGCACAGAAGAAATGAAAAACATCTGCCCAAACTGCGGAGGCACACTTGTACCCAGACCAACTCGGGAGACAAAATAGGCCCAACTAGCGAAACAAAACAGTCAACGCTATAACTCGTGAAATAAGACGCCGACAAACCAAGAATGGGCACTCATGGTCAATCATAGCTCACAGAATAGGAACGAAGAAAGATGAAGAAACGAATCGCAAGTTTACTACCAGCAACAATCTATATCGCGGCCGCCGCGACAACCCTCGCCTCCCCAGTAGACTTCGACTTCAATGACCCAAAAGGCGTAAACACAATCATCTTCATGCTAGATTCCAAGCTTGAACCAATCATGGGCGTCGCCGGAGGAATTAGTGGCACCATGACCTTCGACGCAACAAAACCAGAAGCAACAAGGGGCATAATCTCCCTGGACACAAAATCTATACACACCCCAAACGGTGGCATGAAGAACAAAATACAAACCAAAGACTGGCTCGACGGGAAAACTCACAAAACAATCGACTTCGCCATAGAAAGCGTCGAAGAAGTCAAGAAGTCCAAGGGACGTTATGAATTGAGCGTCATTGCCAACCTCACATGCAAAGGGACCACAAAGAAGATCAAAACAATCGTCTCAGCCACACACATGCCCGGCAAACTCTCAAGTCGCATGGGAAGCGCGGAAGGCGACCTACTTGTCCTCCGCTCCAACTTCACAATCAGCCGAAAAGACTTCAAGATTAAACCCGACATGGGCAATGACGTAGTCTCAGACAAAATCGAACTCAGAATCTCAATCGTCGGAACCCACGTGAAGAAATGATAAATCTCCCAGCAAACATCAAGAAAAAAGCCCAATTCTTGCTCATGACCATGCTCTGCGCATCCGCCCCAGGCTGTGCAACAACGAAACCAAACACCCAGGAACCCGCGCAAACACAAACCCCTGCCAACTACCCAACCCTGCCAGACGCATGGTTCGCGGTATGGTCACCACTCGGCGAACCACCCCTCATCGAGTTCACGTTCCCAGCCCCGCAAGACATGTATGTAGGCGAGATTCACCGAGCATCCGGGCACCTGAGATTCGGAAAAGCAAGAACATTCGACCGAGCAAGAGGAAGGTTCGAAATATTCACACACGCCGTAGAAATGGGAGAACACGACCTAACCCAAAACGTACAAAACGCAATCGATATGCTGTACGCAAAACGCTTCCCAAAAATCTATTACGAAATCAGATCCATAACAAGTAACGCAGAAAAAATCGAGTTCAACAAGCAAACACCCATAACCCTACACGGCCTATTCAAACTAAAGGGCGTAACATTTACCCAGGACGTACAAGCCACCGTCAACATAACCCAAAACCAGTCCGACCACCCAGTCATGAGGCTCACAGGATCGTTCACGATAACAGACATTAAATCCCGCTTCGACATCAGTGGCCCCGGCGATCCCGAACAAGAAGCAGCCAACAACGTCCGCCTAAAATTCGACTTCCCCCTCGTCCCAGAAGATGTCGCAAAGGCGATCAAAGCAAAAGAACTAAGCGAAAGAAGACCCTTCAACCAAGCAGATTAGCCCCAGAGACCAAACCCAAACCAAAACGCCCAAAAAAACCAAACAACCCTAACTCCCCATCAATCACTCATCATTCACTATTCATCATTCCCCGAAACCGCCTCAGCCTTCCGCACCAACTCCAAAAACTCAGCCCGATACCCAAACCGGTCACTCCCAACAGCCCCCTCACCAATCTCAATCACATCCGCAAACGTAAGCTCCCCACAGCTCGCGGAATTTCGCAAGAGCATCCCAAATGAAGCAACCGCCGAAGCAAAAGCAAAATCATCACTAGAATCCGCAAACGTCCCCCCGTCATCAACAAAAGGAATCTCAATCAAAGTGCTCTCATCCTCATCCGGAAACTTATAACGAAGCTTAACCGTCATCATCTCGCCACTCGAAGACGCCTCCGTCTCTTCTCCAGACGCAACCGCCTGATACTTCAACGAATCAACCGAAGGAAGCTCAACGTCCTCCCCAACCGGGATAATCTCATAAAACGCCGTCACCGTATGACCAGCACCAATCTCACCCGCGTCCTTTTTATCATCGTTAAAGTCACGAGCCGCCAGCATCCGATTCTCGTACCCAATCAACCGATAGGCTGCCACCTCCGCCGGATTAAACTCAACCTGAATCTTCACATCCTTGGCAATCGTAATCAGCGTCCCCGTCAGCTGATCCACAAGCACCTTCTGCGCCTCGCTGTCCGTATCGATGTACGCATAGTTCCCGTTCCCCTTATCCGCCAGCGTCTCAAGCGTCGCGTCCTTGAGGTTTCCCATCCCAAACCCAAGCACACTCAAAAACACCCCGCCCTTCGCCTTCTCCTCGATCAACCGCGTCAAACCCCCTTGCCCAGTAGTCCCAACATTAAAGTCCCCGTCGGTTGCAAGAATCACCCGATTAACCCCGCCCTCAATAAAGTTGTCCTCCGCAACCTGATAAGCAAGCTCAATCCCAGCCCCACCATTCGTAGACCCACCCGCCTGAAGTCGCTGAAGCGCCGACCGAATCGAATCCTTATTCCCGCAAGAGGTAGAAGGCAAAGCAAGTCCAGAAGCCCCAGCATAAACAACCATCGAAACCCAATCATCCCCCCCAAGCTCATCAACCAACATCGAGAGCGACTCAGTAAGCAGCGGCAACTTGTTAGCCGTCCCCATAGACCCCGAAACATCAATCAAGAAAACCAAATTAGCAGCAGGCCGCTCGTCCGGCGTAAGCTCCATCCCCTTAATCCCGATCCGCGCCAACCGATGCCGCTCATCCCAAGGACAATCAGCCACCGCAACATCAACCGAAAACGGATGCTCACCAGCAGGCAACGGATAGTCATAATCAAAATAGTTTACGAGTTCCTCAATCCGAACAGCATCCACAGGAGGCAACACCCCCCGATTCAAAAACCGCCTCACGTTAGAATAAGAAGCCGTATCAACATCAATCGAGAAAGTCGAAAGCGGACTCCCAACAGCAAGAACAAAAGGATTCTCAAGAACGGATGCATAGGTCTCAACCCCAGCCGACTCGTACAACTTAGACTTGATGCAGCGCATAAGCCCATCGCCAGGTTGAGTAGCGAACTCGTCACAAGCACGCGTTGCCTCCGCAAATCTCTTGATATCCTTGCCTTTAACGTCACGCAACACCTTCTGCCATCCCTCAAGGTTTCCGCCTACCAGGTCGTTGCCATCGAATGAAGGCTCGGACATAGTTTTGGCCCTCGAATGCAATTGCTCCTTGCCTCGGCGTCCCCTTCGCTGATTCTTCCCTGACGATTGGTTCTGAGTGTTCTGCAAATCTATAGCTGGCGCAGTCTCCCCAAAACCCGGAGGATGCCGACTGAGCGAAACAAGGGTTTCCAAGACCCGATCCCCAGCCAGCACGTCTCCGTTGGACTGCTTTGCCGAAGCCGCTCCCCCGTAGTCACTGAATCGCAAGTCCCGAGTAATCTCGCGCCCGGCTGGCCCCGATTGCGTCATTGCGACGGTAGTTGAATCGAAACCATCATCAGAAACAATCCCACCTCCAGGCGCTGGAGCACGCTGCCTTTTCGCCAGCTTCCTCCCACTTGTCCTCCGATCATGGAGAGCGGTAGAGTTGTCAGTCGCATCGGTCCTCCCAACAATGAGATCCCCCTTCACATTCGCAAACACCCCATCCCGCTCAGTCGGCGTATTCATCGCCAGTCGCTCTTTGTACTCCCTCACAACCGCGATACTCTGACTCGATGTTGCTCCAGAATTCATCAAATTCGGAACAAAGAAATACCACCCAACAACCAAACAAGCCGCAACCGCCCCAGACCAAATCCCAATCCGCCCAAGCACACCCGACCGAGCACTCGAACCACGCAAACCATCAACCTCACCGCGCTCCGCCGCCGCCAAAACCCGCCCACGCTGCTCATCACTAAGACCAAGCGAAGCCCCACCCTCACCGCCAAGCTCATCAGAAATCAGCCCAGCAGTAACTCGAACACCCTCAACAACCGCCCGAAGCTCAGCAGACTCACCAACCGCAGCCTCAACCGCAGCAAGATCATCCCCATCAAGCTCACCAAGCGCATAAGCGGTTACCCGCCAATCATTTTCGTTAATCTTCATCACAAGTTTCCTCATCTCTCAAATCCGAGCCCTAAGCGCCAGCGCCGGGTGTCTTCAATCCGCAAAACCCAACGAGAGCAACAACACCTCGAACCTCATCCCATCATTCGCCCAACCCATCCCGCAGCGCCTTAATAGCAACGTGAATCAAATACCCAACATTGCTAACACTAAGGCTCATCACCGAAGCAATTTCCTTATAACTAAGTCCGCCCTCAAACCTCAAGCGAACAACCTCCTGCTGGTTCAAAGGTAGCCCCTCGAGCAGCGACGAGACCCGCGACGCCCCATCCAAAACTTCAGCCACCCGCGCCGGATCACTCGAAACCCCAGCCGGCAGCCGATTTGCACTCTCAGTCAAAACCGTCATGCGTTTTTCCTTCCGCAAAACATCAAGCGCCTTATTCCGGCAGACCGTATACAACCACGCAGGCATCTTCCCATTAAGCTCCGCAGATCCCTCCCGACAAAGCGAGAGAAAAACATCCTGAACAACATCCCGCGCCCGATCACCATCACCCGTCAACCGATGAGCATAGCGCACCAGAGGCCCCTCGTGCTCATCCATAACAGACCGCACCCAACCCGACCGACGCTCGCCCGATGTCTCACACATATACGCTCCCGACAAACGCCCCGACTCAAGAGTCACTTCGACAAAACCAACAAAACCCAGTCAGCCCGCCACCCATAACACGTCCGAACCCAATCTTTCTTAGGTTCCGAAAAAAACATTCTCCACCCCCAATCCCCGCTAGCCGCCCCTAAAGCGCTGATCGCTTAAGAAATCCCCTTAACCGATCACCCGTCACGTTATTAGTAGGGTTGCTGTGCGGACCAACATCGTAGGGTCCGCTGTGCGGACCAGCGGCCAAGAAAGGATAGCGCAACGACCTCGCGAACGGAACACAACAGATGAGCCCCAAAACCAAGTTAGCCCCAACCAACTTCCGACCTCCGCTTCGGACGTTTCGATTTATCGACGTTTGGGCGCTTCCCTCGCCTCATCCAAAAGCAACCAAAATGTCCCCAGCCCCCGCCGAAAGAAAAAGACAACAAACAAACCCATTTGTCCACCTCACGGACCCCAATCAGCGATTCGACTCAGAACAAAGCCATTCCAACCCATCCAAACCCAAGAAGCCGACCGGCACCGTCAGTTTGGATGGTCGGATATCTCGACGTTTGGACTTTTCGACGTTCCCCCCCATACTCCAGAAAAGACCGCAAGGAGGCGACCCTGACTACGCAAGCAGCAACAACAAAACCAACCTTCCCAACAACCCGCTACCAGGGCAGCAAGCGAAAACTGACGGGCGCGATCCTCACCCAAATCGCCAATCTCGATTTCAACACCGCCCTGGACGCCTTCGCCGGCACAGGATCGGTCGCCCACGCCCTAAAAGAACTCGGCAAACAAGTAACCTACAACGACGCCCTCGCCTTCAATCACCAGATTGGTATTGCCCTCATCGAAAATGACACCGTCAAAATCGACGAAAACGACATCCAAAGTGCCACCACCAGGCACAAAGGAGTCACCTACGACGACTTCATCCAAAGGACTTTCGAGGACATCTACTTCACCACCGATGAAAACGCCTGGCTGGACGTTGCAGTCCAAAACATCCAAAACGTCGAGTCCAAGCACAAGCGAGCAATGCTCTTCTACGCCCTCTACCAGTCAGCCATGATCAAACGCCCCTACAACCTGTTCCACCGCAAGAACCTCTACATGAGAACCGCCGACGTAGAACGCTCTTTCGGCAACAAAGCAACCTGGGACCGCCCCTTCCCCGACCATTTCGCAAGACTCGCCAGAGAAGCAAACGCCGCCATCCTAAACACAAACCAAACCTGCAAAGCAACATGCAGTGACGCGCTAACAATCAAAGAGCAGTTCGACTTGGTCTACATAGACCCGCCCTATGTAAGTGGCGCAGGAAGCGGAAGAGGCGTAGACTACCAACACTTCTACCATTTCCTCGAAGGCATGACCCGCTACAAAGACTGGCCCGACAGGGTCGACCAGACCTCAAAACATCGAAGATTAATGAACGAAATCAACCCCTGGTGTGATGGCTCGAAAAACGCAGACATGTTCACAAAGCTCTTCGAGCATTTGGAAAAGAGCATCCTCGTCGTCTCCTACCGAAGCGACGGAACCCCGTCGATTGACGAACTGAAAGAAAGACTCGAACGCGTCAAACCAAACGTAACCGTGATCGAAGGTGAGCGATATCAATACGCCCTTTCGACAAACCGCAAATCAAGGGAGGTGTTACTAATCGGAAAATAGAATCCGAGTGCATGTACGACGGCAAGATCGGTGCTTGGTCGGAGCATGGGCGGCGTGCCTGAGTGTGGCACCGGCACCCTGCCGGTGGAGGCATCACTATCGCCGAACACGTTTCTCAACGACAACTTCAACCGACCCGTCAGGTCGAACGCTGGCAGAAACGTAACGAAAACCACGAACCCGCGCCTTTCGACCATACCCCAACCGCCGAGCAAGATCAGCCACCGCGACAACTTCCGCAGCACGTTGTGCCATAAGTGTGGCACGAACGCCGCGAAGATGTCGAGGAGGATAACCAACCCCGACAGCACGAATCGAAACAACCTCACCCCGAACTCCAGAAGTCAAAGGCCCAGCCCCATTCAAAGCAGACCAAATCATCGCGTATCCAATAGCAGTCATCATCATCAACCCATCCTCCGCATTCCGAACCGACTCAAGTCCTCATCCCGGCTGCTAAGACACACCCCAACCCCGGAGGTTAGAACCAAATGAATGACCCCAAAGAAACAAACGAAGGTCCGCTACTCGCATCCCGCAATGCGCTTCACGACCGAACCACACGCTCACCCGCGCTACGAATCGACTGCAACTTCGCACCCACGAGCAACAGAAGCGCCAAAACCCCCATCCCCCAACCCGACACCGTCGGGATTGGGAAGAAGCAATCATCAGGAATCCCATTACCGTCTTCGTCACGGCCAGAGTCATCCAGAATCTCGCAGGCATCCATGATAAGATTACCATTGCAGTCCATGCACCCGCGATCGCCATCACAATCCACCATATCGCAACTGTCAGGAATCAAGTTCCCATCGCAATCGATACTCGGATCCTTCAAGATCTCCTCCGGATCAAGAAAGCCATTCTCGTTGCAGTCGCAATCGGGCACGGTTAACTGCAGAGGTTGGAGTGAGAATGAGTGAATAGCCTGATAATAAATTTGGGAGAAGAAACTTCCGCCATCTCCATTTTCGTTCTTGATTGGTTGATATCTAAAGGTTCCACAAGCATCGGCAGAAACCCGCAACATCAGCGTCCCTATGTAGCCAGTTTGACCATAATCAGATGGTCCACCCTCAAACGTCGCGCCGAAGTAAGAGAATTCCAAGAATTGAGGGGTAACGTCGGCCGCGACGGTATTCTCACCAGCCAAAGCATGGTCGCCCCGTTTCTCGACGAAAGCCGCCAGTTCCGTTTCAACACCGGTCGCCAAACACAGTTCACCTTCAATGCACTCCAGGCCATCCGGGCAGGTCCCCCCCCCTGAACAAAACACATTAGGAACGGAAGCCACCCAATCGAGCGGAAGGACTACACCGTAGTCACCGCTTATCGCTTGCTTGAAACCGCCGATCACAACTTGGTAAGCTCTCATCCAATCTACTTCATGCCCCCAGCCCGAGATGTACAATTCCGTCGTGATCACGTCTCCACGGGACGCGGAAAGACAATTCGTCGGCTCGATGGACACGCCGTTCACGGCGACAGCCTTCAAAGAGGCAAGCGGTACAGCACCGGGCACAACGTCTTCACAAGCTTGGCATTCGTCGAGAATTCCATCAAGGTCAATATCCTGCGAGGTCATTGTTTCAAGGTCGCATTCATCAGGAACCCCATTGCCCTGACAGTCCAAACTGGTCCCATCACGAATATCACACGCGTCCCCGACACCGTTTCCGTTGCAATCCTCACACTCGTCTGGTACGCCGTTCTCGTCACAGTCTAGGCTAGTTCCATCAGCGACATCACACGCATCTGGCTGATGGTTCCCGTTGCATCCGCGTTCACACTCGTCCGGCACACCGTTAGAGTCGCAATCAGCGCTACCACCCTCAGTGATATCGCATTCGTCCGGTCGGTAATTGGCATTGCAGTCTGGACTCACTCCGTTCAAAATGTCGCACCAATCTGGAACTCTGTTAGTGTTGCAGTCAGGACGTAAGCCTAGATCAATATCACATTCGTCAATGAGCAGATTACCATTGCAGTCTGATCCAGTCTTGTCGCCAAGGTCACATCCATCACTAATGCCGTTGCTATTGCAGTCTGCCTCATTTTCGTGCCAGCTAATGCTTTCGGGTCCTGTACCTGACGCCCCGGAAACTACGTCTGTGTCGCCGTCACCGTCTAAATCGGCAACGATCACGGAACGAGCTGGCCAAAGTGCATCTGTAAAGGCTAGCCCAGATGAAAATGTGCCCAGCCCATCGATGTTTTGATACCATGCGACACCAGCATGTGAGGCTGCTGCAGATAACACATCCATGTCGCCATCACCATCAAGATCCCCGGCGATAACTGCGGTAGCACCAATCACATCGTCTGAGATAATCTGCTGCGGACCGAAGTTACCAAGCTGGTTGGTGTTTTCATACCAGGCAATCTTTCTGTCTCGCGATGATGCGGACAGGACATCGGCGTCACCGTCGCCGTCCAAATCCGAAGCGAAAACTGAGCGAGCCTCTTCGGCAGCGGAAGTGATGACCTGCTCTGAACTGAAAAGGCCCAATCCGTTGAGGTTCTGATACCACGCAATCTTGTCGTCTTCCATTGAAGCGGACAGGACGTCGATATCGCCATCGCCGTCCAGATCTGATGCAAACACCGACCGTGCCTGATAAGCACCGGATGTTATGACCTGCTGTGGTCCGAAATTGCCCGCCCCGTCAATGTTCTCGTACCATGCAATCTTGTTGTCGTTCGTTGAAGCCGAAAGAACGTCAATGTCCCCGTCGCCGTCGAGATCCGCGGCGAAGACCGAACGAGCGAACACCGCTTCGCTTGACATGATTCGTTGTGGACCGAACTTGCCCTGCCCATCCGAGTTCTCAAACCAGATGATCTTGCCATCGTACAACATAGCAGATAAGACGTCGGCGTCGCCATCGCCATCGAGGTCCGCAGCATACACTGTAAACGTTTCGTCCTCGGCAGCCATAATGACTCGCTGGAGCCCGAAGTTACCGAGCCCATCGACATTCTCGTACCAGGCTGCCATGCCGTCCCCCCCCGATCCTGACAGGACATCGAAATCACCGTCGCCATCCAAATCCGCTAGTGATATAGATTGTACCCTGTCAGTCTCAGTTGCCACTGCACGGGGCAAAAAACTGGGCCGCTCGCATTCGGGTGGGTCCGTTTGGGCTTGGAGGGAGGATGCAAAAATCGCCAGGGACGCTAACAGGACCGCCGACACGTTGGACTTCATCATTTCCCCTTCCACTCAAAGTCGTTCCAACCGCTAATGAGGAAAGTATAGGGAAACGGCAGTGGCATTGCAAGAACAATCGGGGGAAATATACAGTTTTGACCGCGAAAGCTGGGGCTAGTGCGCCGCGTGTTCGATCATTTGCAACAACATCGCGGCGGTGTTGGCGGAGGCGTTGCTGTTGCGAAGTGGGCGAACTATTTCCGCGAGATCGCGTGACATTTCGTCGCGAGCATCCGGGGATCGAAGAAACTCGATCGCCCGCGCCGCTATTGGCTCGGTGGATGTATAAAAAGGCATAAACTCAGGAACAACTTCCCGTCCCGCAAGGATATTCGGTAGTGAATAATGCGGTGTCCTAATCAGCCAACGCGCAATCGTGTGATAGAAAAAACGCGAGGCCTGATACATCACGATCATCGGTTTATGATGAAACGCAACTTCAAGCGTCGTCGTCCCCGATGCAACCAACACAAGATCCGCAGCCTCAATCAATTCAGAATGATCGTGGTCATAAAGACGACAGTTTACCCCTGCATTAGCGGCCATGGATTCAACAACACCTCGAACACGATCGTTGGCAACCGAGATTCCAAACGAAACCCCAGAAACCTCCGACACAATCCGACGGGC
>JAJDDZ010000013.1 GCA_029260025.1 Phycisphaerae bacterium
AATACGCATTCTTGGCGTTTCACGTCAAACCGTGTGGAATCGTGTAAAGCGTGGCGAACTCGATTCGATTCATGTCCGCCGCGGGCGTAGCAAAGGCCTGAGAATACGGGTTGTTGATGATCAACCGGGACTATTCGAACAACCTGATACAGCAAAGGTGCAGTGTGATGAGTAGTCCCACCATGACTCGATGAGTGAATTGGAGATTGAGATGTCAGTCTGGGCGAGAAGTCGTCGGAGGAGTCCTGAATCAACCAGTTCATCAACGGCACCGTTGTAGTTTTCGACACCTCCATCAACCAAGAGCGTTGGTTTGGATTCTAGAGGTCTTCTCGCAGCGCTCAGAAGTATTTTGGCTGTGATGCCGGTGTCGAACGATGCGGACACCTCCCACGCGAGAATCCGACGAGAGAAGTTGTCGATGACAGCGTGAACATAGGCGCGAGTGCTATTGAGAAGTCGAAGAATCGTCGTATCGACGTGCCAGATCTCGTTTGGAGCGTAAGCTCGTATGCCGACTTTGGGTTTGGCTGGGTGAACACGCAATCGTGGTCGCCGCCACTTGTAGAGTCGAACCAGCCTGAACCAAGTTGTTGGGGAAGCGAATACAGTACCGAGCCGTTGAGCAAGTATGGCAAGAGTTGCTGTTGGTACATGCCGGTACTCATCTGACGTCACCATCTCTCTGATCGTCTTTACTTCTTCGTACGTTAGTTGCTGAGGTGACGATCGTGGACAAGAGGGCATGTCCTTGAGGCTGCATTCTTCTTCCCGCTTCCACGAGTGATAACGCGACCGCGATAGTCGCAGAACACGAAGAATGGCGCGAAGCGGAAGCGCCGTTCGAGAGCGTTCTATGGCCCGAAGTAGCAATTCCTTCGAATAACCATCAGAGAGTCGTGCGTAGTTCAGAGAGGTACCGGTGACTTTGAGTAATACAACTGTCAGACGAAGCAAGGCAACGAGCGATTCGATACGCTTGCGAAGTACCAGCACCTCTCTTTGTAGGAGGATGAGATCCATGTTGGCAACTTCAAACGTGACGACTTCAGTTTGGTTTGCAGCCAGCCATCCCTGCGCCGTCGATCGAGGAATTCCCATCTGTGTTGCGTGACTGATATCGCCCGCGGATCGGACTAGATCACGGAGGCGATGATCGTATTTTCGTCGAGTTAGGGTTGTAGAAGGCATGGCCGAATATCGGCCACTGCTGCGATTGCAGCAAGAACCGGCGTTTCTGCGGTTCGAGCATAGCTCAACTTGCGGTGTCGATCACGCTGCTGCCGTTAGTTCGTACACAAAAGTCCAGAATGTCGTGGGAAACAGCACCGTTAGACGTGGCGGCTCCCAGAGGATCCGTCCAACAGTGGTACTACCAAGATGAAGACCAGCACGACACAACACCTCGGCCACCTTGACCTTGCCAAGTGAAGGGCACAAAGTCTTGATCCGTTGAACTGCGTAACGCACGAAGTCTGGAAATTTGTTAACAGGTTCTCGGATTTGCACCAGCGCGTCGGCACCTTGCTCGTCGAGACGTTTCATCCAAGAAGCGATGGTTGTAGCCGTAACAAGAAACACATCTGCCGTCTGTTGCAGGGACCAGGCCCGCGCTGCGCGCAATTCCAGAATCGACATTCGCTCTGTGGGCGCAAAGTGTGGCCGCTTCTGGGGATCGATGCGCTGCATTCGAGCATCCTTGATACGGATCTCTTCGGTGAGCATTGCGACTTGTTGCCCAAGTCGATCGTTTTCGGCCTTCAGTCTCACTCGCGTGACTCGGCTGTTCACGGCCCAACCTCGAGTGTAGGCTAGTGTAGTGTCTCACAATTTATGCCACCTAATGGCACCTTTCTTGCTGGGTCCTTTTTGGGAGGATCCGAGCCATGCGTCGAGCCGTTTGCCTTGTACTGACTGATGTTGAACGACAGACCCTGGAGTCGTGGTCCCGAAGCCGCACCTTGCCCGCTCGCTTGGTGATGCGAGCCAAGATCGTATTGCTTGCGAGCGAGGGTGAGCAGAATAGTGACATCGGCGTGAAGCTGGGCTTAGACCGTAGCGTTGTGGCTCGATGGCGAACTCGGTTCTCCGAGGATCGTCTCGACGGCATCGCCAAAGAGCGTGGCGACCGAGGCCGTAAGGCTTATAAACGAAAGCACTGGGCTCGCACGATCGTCGAGGTGACGCTCCATTCGACGCCCAAATACGCGACACATTGGAGCACGCGAACGTTGGCCAAGCACCTGGGGATCGACAAGTCAATGGTGCAGCGCGTCTGGAAGACGCACAACCTTCAGCCACATCGCGTCGAGACCTTCAAGCTCAGCAACGATCCACAGTTCATCGAAAAACTGGTGGATGTCGTTGGGTTGTACTTGCGTCCGCCGGAGCATGCCCTGGTGCTTTGCGTCGATGAGAAGAGCCAGATTCAGGCCCTCGACCGAACGCAGCCGAGTTTGCCGCTCAAGAAAGGGCGCTGCGGCACCATGACGCATGACTACAAACGCTATGGTGCCACAACGCTATTCGCAGCCCTGCACGTGGCCGAGGGGCGACTCATCGGCAAGTGTTTCAAGAGGCACCGTCATCAGGAGTTCCTGAGGTTTCTGAAGCTGATCGACCTACAGACGCCGCCGGAACTCGGTTTGCATCTGATCGTGGACAACTACGCGACACACAAACACGCGAAACTGCGCGCTTGTCTTGAACGTCATCCGCGTTTTCGTTTGCAATTCATTCCAACATCGAGTTCGTGGCTGAACCTGATCGAACGCTGGTTCCGTGAGATTACAACGAAACGAATCCGCCGTGGTAGCTTCCGAAGCGTCAGAATGTTGGAGCAAGCCATCTACAACTACATCGAAGGCCATAACGACGAGCCAAAGCCGCTCGTTTGGACCGCCGAGCTCGCGGATCTACTCCCCAAAATCGCCCGCGCCCACGAAAGACTTGATACTGTGCAATATCAATGAGACACTACACTAGGGCGAACTGTACTAATGAGATGACGTGCAGCAGGGCGGACTTTGCATGCTGAGGCCAGCCTCGCGGTAGCGGGATCTTGGACGAATACCAGTGTTTTGCCATTCTGCCTCCTTTGAACACCGAAGACAGCATAACGGCTTTCGCGGCAACGAGTTACGAGCAAACGGGAGGGGCGCAACAATCGCTGGACCACTACACCAGGAAGGCATGTCGTCAAGACCGCACTCCTCTTCGCGCTTCCACGAATGATAGCGAGATTGCGAAAGCCCTAAGACACGAAGAACGGATCGAAGCGGCAGAATTGTTCGTGATCGCTCGATAGCTTCAAGTAGTAGAGTCTTCGAACTGCCGTCTGATGGTCTTGTATCGTTCAGTGAAATTCTGGTCACCTTGAGGAGGACAATCATCGATCTAAGTAACGCAATAGGCCATTCGATACGCTTTCGGAGGACCAGCACCTCTCTTTGTAGGAGCACGAGGTCCATGTTGGCAACCTCAAAAGTGACGACTTCGAATTGATTCGTTGAGAGCCATCCGTAAGCAGTTGACCGAGGAATACCCAGTCGGGTCGCGACGCTAATATCGCCGGCTGAGCGAACTAGATCACGGAGGCGATGGTCGTAACTCTGCCGGGTTTGAGCTGTAAATAGCATGGTCGAGTATCGGCGACTGGTGGGTTTGCAGCAAGGTCCACCATTACTGAGGTTGCTTCGTGCCCTTCAATTCGCAGATTCATCTGGGTACGCGCCGGAACTTCGTACACAAAAGTCCAGAATGTACTGACAAGTAGCACGGCGAGCTACGCTAGCCCGTGGGCGGTGCGGGGCACGAGGCATCAACATCGAGCCAACCGAGATTCAGTTCTGGTCGGAGTCAGCGTCGGTTAAGTCCGCGACCCTCTGTCGAATCTCCTCGACGATAGGAGAGCGTTCGCCGTCGCCACTTCCGAGGGCCCGTACAAAAATGGCGATGGCCTTGTCACGTTGCCCATTCTTGGCATACAGGTCGCCCAATAAGCGCAGAATAGCCGGATGTTGGAATTGCGTATGTTCAGCCGCGAGCGAGCAGATTCGGATGGCTTCATTCATGTCGCGTAATTCTTCCGGATAGGCCTCGCTTAACGATCGTGCATAGTCAACCAAGAGCCCAACCGATGCCGATTCGGAGTCGATGAGTTCTTCCGCAATCGAGCGGGCCCGAAGTGTCGACTCTCGGCCATCCGGGCCGTCGCCACGTAGCGCAGCGTAGCTTACGACTAATCGCAACGTGCCGACCAAGCGTTCCTTGATGTCGACGTTTCCTGGTTCTTGCAGCTCTAATTGTCCGAGGATATCTAGCGCCTCACGTGTGTGATTGTCGCCAGCGCCCAGGTCTTTCAGATGTATTGCAATAGCCGTCATAGCGACGTGGTATTTCATAACCAATCGCCGATTCTCCCCATTACTGGGATCGAGTTCAATCAGTGGGCGAATCAACGCATCGGCCTCGGCACAATTCACCTGGGCCTCGGATACCGCCGCGATCTCACAAAGTGCACGCGTTGTTCCAAGGTAGGCCGAAGCGAGTGCTCTTCGGGCCGAGACGTTTCCAGGAACCGCAACGAAAACCTCCTTACTCTCAGTCACAGTTAGCCGAGCATACTTAACGGCTGTGTCCCAGTCTTCACATTCACTAGCCAAGGCGAACAGGTGCCCGTGCGCCCGGCGCAGCGTTTTTCGTTGTGAAGTATGTTCGGGGGCGTCGGAAGGCATCTGTTCAGCCAACTCCAGCATACGCTCGAAGTGAATTCGCGCAGTATCGAGGCGGCCGTCAGATTGTTTGAAGAAGCCCAACCGTTCATGGCTCCACAGAAGGTTGTCCCTATAGTGGAGGCTCTTAGGGTTTTGTTCGACAAGCTGTAGGTCGATATCTAACGCTTGGTCGTAATAGTCTCGCGCCATCTCGCGGTCGCCAAGGGTCTTGGCAACATCCCCCACGCGAACAAGTGCGATTGATAGCGCAACTTGGAGGCTGGGTTCACTTGGATACTGTATAGCAAGTGAGTGTCGCAGTTCTAGAGCATCGGCAAAATGTTGAAGAGCTTGGTCATGGCGTCCGAGAGCTTCGTCGATGTCGCCGAGACCGTGAAGGGTTCGCGCGTAGTCCTGTTGAAGCGCCGGGTCATCGCCCTTTTCTACCAGCAATTCCTGTAAGCGTGTGTACGCTCTTTCCAGGATCAACTTACGAGCTTGCTCGGCGCCATCGAGTCCCGAAAGACGCGTAGCCACATCGTTGACCAGAAGTTCCATCGTATCTTGAGACTTGCGAAATGCGGTGTGCGCTGTCTCGGCGCTCGCTTCTGCCTCGCGCTCAGCGCGTACCGCTCGACCATACAACGCAGTCATTGTCGTGGCGTACCCCAGCGTCGCGATCAGGATCAAAGAAAGAACAATGGCAGTTACGCGATGGCGGTGCGCTGCTTTTCGAAAGACATACCACGTACTGTCGCCTCTAGCGTCGATAGGTCGCCCGGCCAGATGCGCCTCAATGTCGTCCGCGAGGCTTGCGACACTCTGGTAGCGCTGTTCCTTATCCTTCGCAAGGCACTTGAGAGTGATGACGTCAAGGTCGTCGTCTATGCCTGGGCAATATGAACTTGGTTTGTCTGGTTCCGATTCGATCGCGTTTCGCAGCGCCTCGTGTGCCGGCACAACAGACCCAAAGGGTAGCTCGCCCGTAAGAAGATGAAAAAGCACCAGCCCCAGTGCGTGGACGTCTGTTCGGGCGTCTATATCCTCAGGGGTTCCCTTCGCTTGTTCCGGGCTAGTCCAGGCCACCGAACCAAGGAACTGACCTGTAATAGTTGGTGCCTCAGCGTGGGTATCTGTGGGCTCGACAAGCTTCGCGAGGCCAAAATCAAGAACATACGGCTCGCCTTCACAGTCGACCATAATGTTGGCTGGTTTGAGATCGCGGTGGATGACGCCACGGATATGCGCTGCGCTAACTGCCTTGCACACTTTCAAAAAAAGGTGAAGCGTCTCGACGGTTCCAATTTTGCGTTGCCGCATGTAGACGTCCAACGGGGAACCATCGACGAAGTCCATCACTAGGTACTGATAGCCTTGGACCGTTCCTCCGTCCCGCAGCTTGACGATGTTCCTATGCTTGAGCTTAGCGAGTACCTCGATTTCTCTTTGAAATCGTAGTCGCTCGATGGTGCCCGAGAAGGGACCGGAACGAAGCACTTTCAGTGCGACCAGTTGTTCAGTACCTGACTGTTCCGCCAGGTAAACAACCCCTTGCCCGCCGTGATGTATCTGCTTCAGTACCTTGTAGCCGGGAAAAGAACCGTTGGGGATATTCGTGCCCGCTGAATAGGGATAAGCAGGCTCGGCCAGCGAAGCCTGTTGACGGGCGTACTCGATAGGTGACCGCCGGGTCCCCTCATCCTGCATGTTCAACTCGTTCGTGCCATCCATTTGTCGAGCACCAATCCCTAAGCGTCATCGTGTCGTGACATTCACGACCCTTTCGAGAAAAAATTCGTGCTGCCACCGAGTATTTCCCCAAGGCGGTCATGGGCACGCGCCTTTAGCATATGAATTGACGCGCGCGTCTTCCCCATCCTAGTGGCGGTCTCATCCGCACTCAGCCCCTGAAGGTCATACAGTCGTACGACCTCCGCATAGTGAGGCGGGAGCTTGTCGAGAGCGTCCTCAATCATGACGTCCGCCTCAAGGCGGGCCACGCCTGCGGTCGGCGTTGTCCCACTTCCCACTAGTGTCGCTAGCAGCGCAGCGGACGAGTTTTCAAGCGTCGAATCACTAGTTCTCCGTGCGGGGGACGGGCGTTTCTTGCGATTGAGTTCGCGAATAGCGTCCTTCAGATTGGTCTCAGCGATGCACCGAATCCAGGCCTGGAACGACCCTGTGCCGCGGCGTTCGAATTGCCGGATTCGAAGAAAGACCTCAAGATAGGTCACCTGCAGAATGTCATCCGTATCAAATGCTGAGCGATACCGTCGCCCAATCTGCCCACCAAGCCAACCCCGTAAATCCCGGTCGTGGCGACCAAGAAGCGCGGTAAGCGCATCGGTATCGCCAGCCACAGCAGCTGCCGTGAGTTGTTCTTGAGGGACTATCAATGCAAAGACGTCCTTTCGCCAGTCAGATCACCACCAAACACCATGATAGCACAAAATGCGAAGAAAACCTGACGCCGCGCGATAACCGTAGGCCTCGTTGACGCTTGGACAGACGTGTTCGTCCGCCAAAATCCGGAGAACACAAGTTGCAACGCGGGAAGTCCGCGGAAAATCAACGGGTTGAAACGAATTGCAGTCGTGGAGTTGAACGTGTGGACACCGAAGCTGAGCCGCTCCCCGAGTTGTTTTCTCGCGCTGGGTGGCTTGTGCTTGCCAAGGTGCTTGGACTTCCAAGGCGCCAACAGCAAATTGCTCGTTTGATTTGCCGTGGCCTGACGAACGCGCAGATTGCTGAGGAGCTGGGTACGTCCCTCGACACGATCAGAATGCATTCGCGGGCTCTTTATCGCCGGCTTGACGTGCGCACGCGAGTAGGTGTCGCCGTGCGGCTCGTGCTTTGTCGTCGACAACTCGTTGTCGATGGTCTTGAGTAATCCGTGATCTCGCTTACCCGTTTGTGCGTATCGAATCACTGAAACCATAACGGTAGAATAGTCTTTTCATGAGTCGCGACACGTGCCCTGGGCCCTTCAGGCACCATGGGTGTAGACCGGAACGAGACGTTTCGCGCCAAGGACCGGCACCTGTCTAATATCTTTGGAGTTCGAAAGATGAATCGATCCACTCGACTGTTTGGGTTTGCTGTCATGCTCCTCTTTGCGGGCAGGGCGTTCCCGCAGCAGGCATTTGTCGAAGAGGTTATCAGCGATTTCGCAGGATCTTGCAACGACGATGGCACCATCGGCGCGCTTGGGCCTCCAGGCTGGCAAACGACCGCCACGTCTTTTGCGGCCGGCGGTTCGCCGGGAGAGGGCGGCCTGACGACCGTTCAATTCACACAGCTTCAGATTGTAGATGGTGCAGGCGCGGATTTACGCATTTGGCAAACGCTACCACTCTTCGCCTGCGAGCAAGGAACGATCGGCGTTAGCGCGGACGGGATCACGTTTGTGGCACTCTCGTCGCTGCTCGATGACTGCGCGGGCGTATGGAACACCGCGGAGCGTCAAACTTTCATGGACTATGACATCAGCCCATCCGGTTTGGCTACAGTCGAGTACGTACGCATAACGGATGTACTTGAAGCACAGGATCCGGACAGCGGGTGCGACGGGCCAGATGTCGATGCCATTGAGGCACTACACT
>JAJDDZ010000121.1 GCA_029260025.1 Phycisphaerae bacterium
TCAGCCGGCAGATCGACCGGGCCTAGCGTTTGCTGGGTGCGCGAGAGCGTCGCACCGTCCGATGTCGCGACGACGTCGTAGGCGTCTATTCGAATACGGGTTTCAGCGAGCGAATTTCCGCGAGCAATTTCGATGACGGCACGACCCGCTTGGTACTTTGTTCGAAGTCGCTCGCCGGCATATTCATCGATGAGAACTTCCTCAAGTTGAATGCCATCGTCTTGACTAAGGCGGCCCGCTCTTTGCGAGCGAATGACGAGGCGCATTTTGCCGTCGGCGAGCTCGATCGTCTTTTTTGCGCCGGATTGCCACTCACTCCAAAGCTCATCCCAGAGCATCGCCTTACCCACGCCAATGCGGAGCGTCATCATCGCATCCGAAACCTCCCGCCACTTACCTGGGTCGCCGTAGTAGGACAATAGCTCGAAGAGCGTTAGGAATTTCACTTCTTGTGGAACGAGCATGGGAAGCTCGCTCGCGGGTAGCTCTTGGCGAGCGAGGTCTGTAAATTGACCCGCTTTGTGATCGTAAAGACTCACACCTTCCATCCAGCCGTAAACACGCGTTCGACCTTCGCTCTCGTCGATTCCAAGATGAACCTGTCGGACCGTTCCATATCGTACCCACTGGTCGTCTTCTAGTTCGACCATCGTGGCGTGATCGAGAATGATGTGACCGGTGTCTGGATCGACACGGCTGCTCTCTGCGAAGACGCGTGCGTTGCGCAGCGCGATCCCGCGCGGCCTACTGAGTCGCTGTTGCACCAATGCGCCAAAGTCGGCGTGCATGAACTCGTTGAGATTGCGTACCATGCCGGGGATCAGGAAATTGATCATCAAGAAAGTCAGTGCAGCCGAGACGAAACTGAGCGACAAGGGAGCAAGAAAGAGGATGTGCAAATTTATTCCGCTGCTGCGGCAGGCGACGAATTCGTTGTCAGCGCTGATCCGCCCATAGGTCGCAGCCGCACTAAACAGCGCAGCGATTGGGAGGGTGAGGGCGCCTGATACGGGAATCACGATCCCGAGGATGTTGAGAAGTTGTCCGGGCGTAACCTCGCCAAGTTCGAGCGTTTGCATAACGCCGCCACCAAGTCCGAGGATGGCGCTCAGGGCCGCCGCGGTTAGCAGGAAGGTCTTGCCCATCTCGCGGAAGATGTACAATTGAAGTGTCCAGGGGAATCCTTGCATGAAATGGGTTCTTGCTGCTGGGCAGCTTGCGAACTGATTGCCAAAAGAGCTGGGTTAGCCCAAGGCCATACATTCCTCCGTGAAATCACGGACAACGCGCCAACGATCCGCCGACGAGCCCTCCGAGGCTCGCGAAGTGTCAAAATGGTACGGGGGTCGCCGTCTGACGCAACATCTAAACCTGCAGATCAGCCAAATGCGCAAATGGCTACGCTCGGGCTGCGACTTGAGCCGATATCAGCGGTACTGCGCCCACGTTGGGCGAAACAGTGACAAGTTCGGAGCGCAAAAACGTTGACGACCAACTTCCAGGGAAAGATTCTCGACCGAGACGAGGTCGTGCGCATCGCGGCGACCGGCCGGGAGAACGGAAAGACGATCGTTCAGTGTCATGGGTGCTTCGATATCGTCCACCCAGGGCACATTAGGTATCTGGAGTTCGCCAGACAGCAAGGCGATATTCTCATCGTTTCGTTGACTGGCGATCAGGATGTTAATAAGGGGGAGAACCGTCCCTACATTCCACAAGAGCTTCGAGCGGAGAATCTCGCGGCCCTCATGTTTGTGGACTACGTCTGCATCAACCCTTCGCCGACTGCTGTGGACCTGCTTTCTGAACTTCAGCCAGACATATACGTCAAAGGTCGCGAGTATGAGGGGTCGATTGCCCCTGGATTTGTGGCTGAGAAGTCAGCTGTAGAATCCTATGGTGGGCGGATCATTTATTCGAGCGGGGAAATCGTTTTTAGCTCAACCGCTCTGATTGAAGCGCTTCCGCGATCCAATGCTGGACAATCGCACGAACTGAGACGAGCATGCTGGCGGGCTGACATTTCGGCGGAAACCTTGAACGAACTGCTTGATCAGGCGCGGGGGCTTCGTGTGCTGGTTGTTGGCGATGCAATTCTGGATCGTTACATTTTCTGCGATGCGCTGGGAATTGCGAGCGAAGCGCCAGTCGTCAGTCTCGCTCACCGCGATGAGCGGTCTTACGTTGGCGGTGCTGCCATCGTTGCTCGGCATGTGGCTGCCCTTGGGGCGAAATCTTTCTTGCTCAGCGCCGGAGCTGGGTGCGACGACCCGGACACGCGATCGATCACCGATGTTCTTTCGGGCGAAGGCGTGGATCACCATCTGATTACAGCCCGTCCAGCGATCGTCGAAAAAACTAGGTTTCTTGCTGAAGATAGCAAGCTTTTTAAGGTCGATCGCGCGCAGCGATGCCCGCTGGACTCGATTGCACAGCGTGAGGCTGCGACAATTCTCGAGAAACAGTCGGGCGAGCTGGATGCGGTGATTCTGTGCGATTTTGGGTACGGAATGATTACCGAATCACTGCTGAGTCGGGTCTTGCCGACGCTTCGACAGAATGTTCCAATCGTAACCGCGGACGTCAGCGGCGGGCGGGCGAACTTGATGAATTTCAAGAACGTGGACCTGCTTTGTCCGACCGAGCGCGAGATTCGTGCGATGCTTAATGACTATGATTCGGGTCTTGCGACGGTTGCTTGGGATTTGTTAGAGCAGACGCAGGCGCGGCACATCATCGTCACGTTAGAAAAACGCGGGATGCTCGTTTTCCAGCGCGGCGGACAAGATCGGGCGAGCCACGAATGGTCGGCGAGACTCAAGGGTGAACAGCTTCCCGCGTTTGCGGATAACGCCGTGGATCATCTAGGATGTGGAGACGCCCTTCTTGCCGCTTCGACGCTCGCACTCGCGGCTGGCGGAACGCTGATGCAATCAGCCTACCTGGGTAACGCGGCGGCGGCAATTGAGGTTGGGATACTTGGCAATAAACCCGTCGAGCGAAAGCAGTTGCTCGATTGGATCAACACGCGCGGAGAGCTTCGATCCCCCGATCTTCATGAAACGCCGGCGACGGTGGACGCGCGGGCAGCTGCGATCGCGTCGAGAAAACACTCGAGGATCGAACCGAGAGACGCCGCGCCCTCGACCTCGATAGCGCCCGAAATCTTGACGCAAGGACATTAGTTCTATGGGCATGCCCGACTCCGCTGAGACCATCACCCAACACATAAAACAGATCCCGATTTTCAAGACGCTTGATTTTCGCATTGAAGAGTACGCCCAGGGCTTTTGCCGCGCGACAGTTCCGTATGACAAGAAATACACCGGGATCTACGGATCGTTTCATGGCGGGCTTTTGACGACGGTCGCTGATAGCGTGGCTGCGTTTGCGATCCTTACACGAACGGGGATAGGACAGGCGTTAACGACGACGGATCTGAATGTGCGATTTCTGGCACCATGCATGACGGCCGTAACTTGCGAAGCCCGAGTGATCAAGTTTGGGCGAACACTTTGCCCTGTGGATGTTCAGATGTTTGACGCAAACGGGGTCAAAGTCGCCGTCGCGCAAGTAACCTACATCCGCCTCGACAAGAAACCACAATCTTCCTAGACGATTCGCCCTTCCTTGCTACGATTGCGAGGTAAGTATCTAGATTAACGGTTTTTTTCATTTTGACTCTTGCGCATGCGCACACACGACCATTTCAGAACGGAGAAGCATACGATGGCGAGCAGCGACGGTTGGTATTACTCCAAGAATGGTGAACCGAGTGGCCCGATGTCTTTAGAGGCGATGAGGCAAGCTCTCTCTGGTCCGGACGGAGCGGAAACCCTTGTCTGGGGACCGGGGGTTGCAGACTGGACAGAGGCTCGCCGGGTCGCAGCCCTGGGATTCAGTAAGAGAGCGGAACTAGCGCCGCCAAGGGCCCCGACTTCGCGAACTTCGGACGAAATCGATTATGAAATCTTCGGCGACGATATGCAATTTGTCGAGGTCACGCTCGACCCGGATGAAGTCGTAGTCGCGGAAGCGGGCGGGATGATGTACATGTCCGAGGGAATCGAAATGCAGACCGTTTTCGGCGATCCGAGTAAGAACCAAGGGTTCTTCGGGAAGCTCTTCGATGCGGGCAAGCGAATGGTCACCGGTGAATCGCTTTTCTTGACGACTTTTGGCGCGACATCCAACAAACGCGAAGAGGTCGCTTTCGCTGCGCCTTATCCGGGCAAGATTATTCCCCTGCACTTGGGCGAACTCGGCGGAGAGATCATCTGTCAGAAGGACTCGTTCCTTTGCGCCGCACGCGGGGTACACATCGGGATTGCGTTCCAAAAACGCATCCTGGCCGGCCTGTTTGGAGGTGAAGGATTCATTCTGCAGAGGCTAACCGGTGACGGCATAGCTTTTGTTCACGCTGGCGGAACGATCCATCGGCGAGAGCTAAAACAGGGCGAGACACTTCGTCTGGACACAGGCTGTCTCGTCGCATTCGATCCGGGGGTTGACTACGATATTCAAATGAGCAAGGGCGTAAAGAACGCAATCTTCGGTGGCGAGGGCCTGTTTCTCGCGACGCTGAAGGGGCCGGGAACGGTCTGGATTCAATCGCTACCGTTTACCCGACTTGCCGGTCGAATCTTAGCGAACATCCCAGCCCGCGGCGGCAAGGGAGAAGGTTCGGTGCTAGGATCGATGGCCAATATCTTCGAAAACAGAAGCTAGCAGCCTGTTGAAAAACCCATTTGACACCGATGGTATAATGTTCGGATCAATTGCGTGACGGACTGCGACGAGTTCAAGGATGAGGTCAATTCATGGCATTGGGTAAACGTAAACCAGATCAGCAGGATCTTTGGGTGGCGACGTGCGATCTTCCGAGATCGCCGGGCCACCCGTTTTATTCTAAACTCAACCGACTTCTGGACGAGGCCAAGTTCGACGAATTCGTCGAGGATCTGTGCAAGTCGTATTACAAAGACGGTCCTGGTCGCCCAGGGATTCCGCCGGGCATCTACTTTCGGATGCTGTTCATTGGTTTCTTCGAAGGCCTCGACTCCCAGCGAGCCATCGCCTGGCGATGCAGCGACAGCCGGTCGCTTCAGTCGTTTCTTGGCATGGACATCACCCAGCCAACGCCCGATCATTCAACACTCACGGTCATTCGCCAACGACTACCGCTGGAGGTGCACGAAGCCGTTTTCACGTTCGTCCTGTCGATCGCGAAGATGAAAAAGCTATTGAAGGGTCAATCGGTGGCGATCGATTCGACTTTTATCGAAGCGGACGCAGCCATGAAGTCGATCGTCCGGCGCGACACCGGTGACGATTGGAAGGCGTATATCCGCAAGTTGATGGCTGATGAGGGTATCGAAGATCCGACGGATGAGGACATTCGCAAGTTCGACAAGAAGCGGAAAAAGAAGGTTTCGAATAAGGAATGGACGTCGCCGACGGATTCCGACGCACGCATCATGAAGATGAAGGACGGTCGTACACGTATGGCGTACAAGACCGAGCATGCGATTGATGTTGATACCGACATCGTGTTGTCTGCGGGGGTGCATAAAGCGGACGAGTCGGACACAGCCACGTTTACCGAAACACTTGTCAAAGCTCAGGCGCACACGATCCAGGCTGGCAGTGAATCGCAGATCCAAGACGCCATTGCGGACAAGGGCTATCACAGCACGGACGTTCTTGTGTGGTGCGAGGCGGTTGGTGTTCGTAGTTATATTCCTGAGCGAGAGAGTCGTTGGCATCGCAAGTGGATTGACAAGCCGTCTGAGTGCAAACGCGCGGTCTACGGGAATCGTCGGCGTGTCAAGGGTGGTCGTGGCAAACGATTGGGCAAATTGCGAAGTGAGTTTGTGGAACGGAGTTTTGCTCACGTTTGCAGAACGGGTGGCGCGAGGCGAAGCTGGCTCCGCGGTTTGGAGGACGTAACGAAACGTTACCTGATGTGCGTTGCCGGTAGGAACCTCGGGGTGATCATGCGTTCGCTGTTCGGCATGGGCAAACCCAAAACGCTGCAAACGGACGGCACGGGCGGTTTTTTGCTGATTTGGGCAGCCATGGTCGCCGTTGGGCATCGATTCCGATCGTTCTGCGATTCGGTGGCGCGTCAAATCGGATTGGCCAAATCTTCAGTCTCAAAATTCGCAGCGTACCACGTCGGCTTCAACGCACCCCGGAATCTGAACGCCGGCTGAAAATGGGAATACTTCAACAGGCTGCTAGTGCAGCATCGCCCTTGGACTTGCGAGTTGCTGCCGGATGGGGATTGACAAAGAACACCCCCGCAGAGGAGAGAGAAAACTATGAAACGTATTTTTTCCATTTCGATTGCGGTCTCCCTTTCGTCTTTCGTAGCCACGACCTTCGGCGAGCCAGCCACCCGTTTCGCGAAGGATCGAAAAGTCGATGCCCTTCATATCAAGCTCGACCTAAACGTCGACTTGGATCGGAAACTCGTTGACGGAACTGCCAACATTGACGTGACCGCGATGCGCAACGTGTCGAGCATCACGCTAGACGCGATCGACTTGGGCGTGTCAAAGGTCACCATCACGCGCCCGGATCACGGCACCTACCCGGTCGATTTCAGTAACGATGGGAAACACATCATCGTTCCGCTAGGGTCGCCTCTAAGGCCCGGAGAACGTGCGACGATCAGCGTGAAGTACACGGTTGATAACCCCCAAAGCGGACTACACTTCTTCGGACCGTCCAAAGACGAACCAGATGTCCCCAAGGTCGTTTGGTCACAGGGCGAGAGCGTTACGAATTCCTACTGGTTCCCCTGTTTCGATCATCCCAACGAGCGACAAACGACAGAGCTTGTCATCACAGCGAAGAAAGAATTCAAAGTAAGCGCCAACGGACATCTGGTCTCGCGCAGAGAAGACGCCGCCAACGGAACGGTTACATATCATTGGCTGCAAGACAAAGCTCACGCCGCCTATCTCGTCAGTATGATTGTTGGCGAATTCGTTACCAAAGACGACACCTGGCGAGGAAAGCCGCTGAACTTCTGGGTTCACCCGAAGTTCGACGAAAGGATCGACCGCTCGTTCAAGAACACCAAACGGATGTTGGATTTTTTCAGCGACCGGATCGGTATCGAATATCCATGGGACCGATACGGGCAGGTCTGCTGTGAAGGATTTGGCGGTGGAATGGAAAATACGTCGGTCACGACGATGGGCAACCGTGCGTTACATGATAAACGATCGTCACTCGACTCCGACTCCGATGGACTAATCGCCCACGAACTCGCTCATCAGTGGTGGGGAGATATGTTGACGTGTCGCGATTGGTCGCATCTATGGTTAAACGAGGGATTCGCGACCTACTTCCAAGCGCTTTGGGGAGAGGAAGACAAGGGCGACGACGAGTTTCGATACGACATGTTTCGCAAGGCAGGATCCGCCAAACGCGGCGGAAAAAAACGCCCCATCGTCGATCGCTCCTACTCGACGCCGGGGAGCATGTTCGACGCGCGAGCCTACCCCAAGGGGGCTTGGGTGCTCCATATGATGAGAAATCGCCTTGGCGACGAAGCGTTTTGGAATGTTATCAATCGATACGGAACCGACAACAGACTCAAAACCGTCGAAACGTCTGATCTTCGAAAAGCCGTTGACACGATCACCGGGCGCACATTCGAGCGTTTCTTCTACGACTGGACGGAGAGGCCTGGTCATCCAGAGGTAACTGTTTCCTTCGAATGGAACGCCGAAGACAACTTGGCAGACATTTCTATCAAACAGACCCAAGACGACGAAGCCTTCCACTTCCCTTTGACGATCGTGTTCGAATTCGACGACGAAACCGCGCCGATCACGGTCGTCCGCGACATGACCAAGAAGAGGTTGGGCGTGTACTACCCCCTACCGAAAAAACCGCACTTAGTTCGCATTGACCCAGCTCATTCGGTGCTCATGGAGCTGAAGGAAAAAAAAGGTCGCAACTACTGGCGAGCGCAATTGACGGATGATCCCGATCCGATCGCTCGGATCAGGGCGGCCGCCCACTTCGGAAAGTCCAAGTCGGATAGCGACCGAAAGTTCCTCGCGGAAGCTCTCCCAGCAGAAAAGTTCTGGGGCGTACAACGCGAAATCGCCCGCGCGCTCGGCGTGACCGGCGGGGATATCGCCCGCGATGCGCTGATCGCGGGACTCAGCTTCAAGAACCACAAGGCCCGGCGTGGATGCGTGGGCGAGCTGGATTCCTTTTTTGGCGATGAGAAAGTAATTCAGGCGGTCCGCCCTTTCGTGCAAAATGGCGACCCGAGTTACAACGTTGAAGCGTCTGCTATTAGGACATATGCAAAGCTTGGCGCGGACGACGTGATCGACGTCTTGACTCCGGTCCTATCGCGCGACTCGCGAATGGAAGTCATTCGGAGCGCCGCGCTGACCGGACTGGGATCGACACGAGATGCGGGGGCGGCGAAGGTATTGGCTGAGTGGACGCGATCGGGGAAACCGCGACTCGCACGACCAGCCGCCATCCGCGCGCTCGCTAACCTCACGAAGCAAACGTACATCGATGACCAGACCATGCGATTGATTGTTGATTCGATATCGCAATGCTTGGACGACACGGGCAAACGCGTTCGGCGCACGGCGGTCTCCGCATTGGGTTCACTCTCCGATCCCTCAAAGGCTAAGCAAGCGTTACCCGCCCTGCGATCGCTAATGGCGAACAGGTCCGATGAACGCAGCAAACCACGAATCGAGCGGACCATCAAAGCTATCGAATCAGGCGAGCCGGCGCAGGTGCAACTCGCTGAGATGCGTAAAGATCTCGAAAACGCACAGTCTGAGAATGACGACCTCTCCGATCGTATCAGCAAGCTCGAAGCCCTACTCTTGAGAGATTCGAACCACGAAAAACCGGCCACCAGCGAATGAAAAAGTATTACCGAATCATGCTTGGTCAACAAAGCGCTGACGCAACGACCTGCCGGAATGGCGGTTTCCTCGGAGCGGACTTTGGAATTGATCAAGATCTTACGAACCAACTACCAGAAGACCGCAAGGATTTCCGTCGCGTATTCGTTCCAATCATGAGAGAAATGTTCCCCAATAAGACTAAGATCGGAGTTGGACTTTCTTGTGGATCACTCTACACGATAGCCAAGGGCTTAAGGCACGGCGATACCGTTCTTTGCCCCGACGGAGCTGGATCGTACCACGTCGGCGAGGTGGTTGGGAATTATTCTTATCAGCCTGGAGAAATCCTTCCTCACAGACGTACGATCATTTGGAATGACGAATTGGTTGAACGAGCGGATATGAGTACGGCACTGAAGAACTCAACGGGATCCATGGGAACCGTCGCGGAAATATCGCAATTCGCCGATGAGATTGAGAGTCTGGTCTCCGGAAAGAATTCGCCCATTGGACCCGTCGATGACTCGACGGTATTCGTCCTTGAAAAACACCTCGAAGATTTCTTGGTTCAGAACTGGTGCCAAACAGAGCTCGGCAAGCGATATGATCTCGTGGAAGTAGATGGCAAAGTCGTTGGCCAGCAATACCCGACAGATACCGGCCCGATCGACATCTTGGCCGTGAGCAAGGACGGTAAGGAGCTGCTTGTTGTGGAGCTCAAAAAGGGGAAGGCGAGCGACAAGGTGGTTGGTCAGGTGCAGCGATATATGGGGTGTGTGCTTGAGGACCTTGCGGAACCGGGGCAAGACGTTCGCGGCGTAATCATTGCATTGGAGGACGACCTGCGGATTCGACGAGCGCTTTCTGTCACCCGCAACATTGATTTCTATCGATACGAAGTGAGCTTCGATTTATTCAAGGCGTAGGTCCGATGGAAGCTGGCGAATCCCCAGCATGAGTATTAACCCGCCGGGTATCTTTCTTGTAGGAATTTCAATGCGGCGAGCGCCGCCTTTTGCTCGGCGTCTTTCTTGCTTGTTCCCCAGGCGCTCGGAAAACGCTCCCCGCTAACCACGACGCAAATCTCGAAGCACTTCAAGTGATCCGGTCCTTGCTCGTCGAGCTGCTCGTAGTACGGCGTGGTATTCATTCG
>JAJDDZ010000122.1 GCA_029260025.1 Phycisphaerae bacterium
TACGCCCGCCCCCTCATTTGGTCGCAAACTTTCTTCGCCCGATTCACTATCGGACAGCGTGCTCGATCTTCTTTTCTTCGTCCTTGAGGTCGGTTAGAAGAACCTCAGTGGTCAGCATTAGACCGGCGACGCTGGCGGCGCTTTCGAGAGCGACACGCGAGACCTTGGCGGGATCGATGATCCCTGCCTTGACGAGGTCTGTGAACTCGCCGTTGCTTGCGTCATAGCCGTAGGAGCCTGTATTCTCGAGGATCTGCTCAACGATGACGTCGCCGTCTTCGCCGCTGTTGCAGACGATCTGACGGGTGGGTGCGCGAAGTGCTTTGCAGATGATCTCTACGCCGATTTTTTCGTCTCCGCGAGCGCCTGATTTGGACTTTTCAGCCGCAGCAATCGCTCGCAGGAAGGCGACGCCACCGCCGGGGACGATGCCCTCTTCGGCGGCTGCCTTGGTTGCGTGGAAGGCGTCATCGACGAGGTCTTTTCGTTCTTTGACCTCGATCTCTGTCGCCCCGCCGACGCGAATGACCGCGACGCCGCCGGTTAGTTTGGCGAGACGCTCTTGCATTTTCTCGCGATCGTAGTCGCTGGTGCTTTTTTCGATTTGTGATCGAATTTGGTCGCAGCGTCCTTTGATGTCGGATTTTTTGCCTGCGCCCTCGATGATCGTCGTGCTGTCTTTGGTGATGACGATCTTCTTGGCGGTTCCCATGTCACTTAGGGTGACGCTCTCGAGCTTAATGCCGAGGTCTTCGCTGATGACCTTCGCGCCGGTGAGGACTGCCAAGTCGTCGAGCATTGCCTTGCGGCGATCACCGAATCCTGGAGCCTTAATCGCACAACACTTAAGTGTTCCGCGAATCTTGTTGACGACCAAGCCCGCGAGCGCTTCGCCGTCGATGTCTTCGGCGATGACCAGAAGGGATTTTCCGCTCGACGCGACGGACTCAAGAATGGGTACGAAGTCGCGCAAATTGGAGATCTTCTTTTCGTGGATCAAGATGACGGGGTCGGTCATGACGCATTCGAGCGCACCCGGGTTCGTCATGAAGTATGGCGAAAGGAAGCCCTTGTCGAGCTGCATGCCGTCGACAACTTCCTTTTCAGTCTCAAGCGATTTACCTTCTTCTACCTCAACGACTCCGTCAGTGCCGACTTCGCTCAGGGCGCTGGCGAGTAGCTTTCCGATTTCAGCGTCGCCGTTGGCGGAGATCGTTGCGATCTTGGCGAGGTCGTCATTCGAACGGACCTTAACCGACAGATCTGCGATGGAAGCGACGGCGGCTGCAACTGCTCTGTCGATGCCCCGTTTGATCGCCATCGAGTTTGCGCCTGCCGAAACAAAACGGAAACCCTCGCGGAAGATTGCCTCGGCAAGGACGGTGGCGGCGGTTGTGCCGTCTCCGACTTCGTCTGCTGTCTTAGTGGCGACCTGGTTGATCAACTTTGCGCCCATGTTTTCAAAGGGGCCGGGAAGTTCGACTTCCTTGCTGACGGTGACGCCGTCTTTGGTGACTCGGGGTGCGCCGTACGATTTTTGGAGGATCACGTTGCGACCTGTTGGGCCCATCGTGACTTTGACCGCGTCCGCTAGCTTTGAGAGACCTGTTAGGATCTGCTGACGGGCAGCCTGGGAAAACATCATTTGCTTAGCCATTTGACTAACTCCTTATCTGGTTTCGAGTTGACGTCTTGGGTCACTCGACACTCTCTTGTTAGTTGTCGAGGACGGCGAGGACGTCTGACTCTTTGACGACGACCATGGTGCCCGCTTCAAAGTCTACTTCAGTTCCGGTGTATCTTCCGTAGAAGACCTCGTCGCCGACGACGAGGGTCATTTCGCCGCGTTTGCCACTTTTCAGCATCTTGCCGGGGCCTGCAGCGACGACGATTCCGCGTTGCGGTTTTTCCTGGGCGGCGTCGGGGAGGATGATTCCGCCGGCGGTTTTTTCAACTGCGTCGCAGGGCTGAATGAGGACACGGTCGTCCATGGGTCGGAAGTTGACTTTCTTGGTCGTCTTTTTCTTAGATGCGGTTGCTGTTGCCATTTTCTTTTTCTCTCTTGATAGCCCGCTCATTTCGCGGTGAATTTCTGTTGCTAATCCGATTCAGTTTTTTCGCGTGACTTAGTAATCCATGTCCTCGCCCATGCCGGCGTCTACGTCGTCATCCTTTGATGGTTGATCTGTGATACAGACCTCGGTGCTGAGGAGGATGCGGGCGACGCTGCTGGCGTTTTCGAGGGCTGAGCGGACGACCTTTGTCGGGTCAATGACGCCGTCCTTCATGAGGTCGGTGTACTCGCCGGTGTCGGCGTTAAACCCGAATGAACCCTTGCCCTCGGTGACCTTGTGCAAGACAACGCCCGGAGTTTCGCCGGCGTTTTTGGCGATCTGGCGAAGTGGTGCGGAGAGTGCCTCGCGGACTATATCTGCGCCGGTTTTTTCGTCGCCCTTCAGCTTGAGTTTGTCCAGAGCGCTGCAGCATCGGACCAAGGCGACCCCACCACCGACGACGATTCCCTCTTGGATCGCGGCGCGTGTTGCGTGGAGTGCGTCCTCGACGCGAGCCTTCTTTTCCTTGAGCTCGGTCTCGGTGGCAGCACCTACGTTAATCTGGGCGACTCCGCCCACGAGCTTTGCGCGACGCTCTTCGAGCTTCTCGCGGTCGTAGTCGGAGGTTGTTGCTTCAAGCTCTGCGGCGATCAAGGTGATTCGACCTTGAATGTCTTTGGTCGAGCCCGCACCTTCGATCATCGTGGTGTTGTTGGAGTCGATGTGGATCTTCTTGGCTTGACCCAGCTCTTTGATGGTGATCTTCTCTAGATCAAATCCGAGGTCCTTCATGATCGGGGTTGCGCCAGTGAGGACGGCAATGTCTTCGAGCATGGCCTTTCGGCGATCGCCGTAGGCTGGTGCTTTGACGGCACAAACGTCGAGGATTCCCCGAAGCTTGTTGACCACGAGCGTTGCAAGTGCCTCGCCTTCGATGTCTTCGGCGATGATCAGAAGTGGTCGCTTTGTCTTGGCGACCATTTCGAGAAGCGGGACGAGCTTTGGGACGCTGCTGATTTTTTCTTCGTGGATTAGGACGAAGGGCTTGTTGAGGACGCACTCGACCGACTGCTGGTCGGTGACAAAGTGCGGGGACAAGAAGCCGCGGTCGAACTGCATACCCTCGACCAGGTCGATGGTTGTTTCCGACGTCTTGCCCTCATCGACGGTGATGACGCCATCCTTGCCGACCTTCTCGAAACAATCGGCGAGCAATTTGCCGATGGCGTCGTCGTTGTTGGCGGAGATGCGGGCCACGTTGACGATATCGTCGCGCTTGTTTGCGCGAACCGGACGTGACATTGTCTTAAGCTCATCTGTGATCGCGGTGACGGCCTTGGCGATTCCACGGTTGAGCGAGTTGGCGTCTGCGCCGGCAGCGAGGTTACGCAGGCCGACCTCGAAGATCGCTTCTGCGAGAACCGTGGCGGTCGTGGTTCCGTCACCTGCGACGTCGCTTGTCTTGCTGGAGGCCTCTTTGACGAGTTGTGCGCCCAGATTTTCATACTTGTCGTGTAGATCGACTTCCTCGGCGACTGTGACGCCGTCCTTGGTGACGGTGGGTCCGCCCCATCCCTTGTCGATGACGGCGTTGCGACCTCGTGGTCCCAGGGTCGTTTTCACTGCGCTGGCGAGTTTCTCGACACCCTTCCAGAGAGCGTTGCGTGCGTCCTGCTCGTATGCCACCTGCTTGACAGCCATGCTGATCTCCTACGTTGTTTATTCTTTTGCCCGGCGGGCAATTATTACTTCGTTCCTCGCTATGGGTGCGAGATGAATGGAATCACCGCGCACGGATAGACTAAGGGGCCTATTGCAAGGCCAAGACCAGCGGAGACCGGTCCGCAAAATCGCCATAAGTGCTTTTGTTGCAACAGCTTGCGGTCTCCAGGGTCACTCGGGCATTTGAATACCCCCCTGCCAGCTTGGCAGCCACCGTGCTGATCGAGCATTCGAGGTGCCAATTTGACAGGACGGGACGCGAGCTCGGGAGGCTCGCAATTGCGTTGTGGGCGTGTAGCATCGGTGTTGATGAACCCTTTTCTGGTTAATTGGCTTAGTCGACATCAGCATCCTGTTTCCCGTTGGTTTCACTTTTTGGCGATTCCGCTGATGCCGGTCGCGGCTGTCCTGGGTGTCAGCCAAGTGCTGGACGGCGCTTGGGAACTTTGGTGGCGACCTGTGGGACTTCTGGGAATCAGTTACGCGATTCAGTGGGCTGGGCATGTGATCGAAGGGAACGACATGGGCGAAGTTGTTCTGATTAAGAAATTGCTGGGGCGACCCTATGTCGCGATTGCCCCGAGGTATCAGCAAACTCCGAAGCCGGCGTCGGAGGCGTTATGAGCGATGCACCGATTCTTGTTCGTGAGGCCAGGATGAATGACGTAGCGTTTGTCGTGTCTTGCAACATCGCGATGGGAGAGGAGACGGAAGGGAAATTGCTTGATCCGGCGACGGCTCGCGCTGGCGCTGCGTCTGGGATTGCGGACCCATCCCGATCACTATACTTCATCGCGGAAATGAGCGGGGAGCGCGTTGGTCAGACCATGGTGACTGTTGAATGGAGCGATTGGCGGGACGGTTTCTTCTGGTGGATTCAGAGCGTTTATGTTGATCCGGCGTTTCGGCAGCGAGGGGTGTTTCGCTCGCTGTATGAGCATATTCGAGGAGTGGCGAAACGCCGAGATGATGTCTGCGGTTTGCGACTTTATGCACATCATGACAACGATCGAGCAATCGAAACCTATCTGAAGCTAGGAATGGCGAAGACGGAGTATGTTTTGCTCGAAGAGGAGTGGGCGAGAACATGACGGCGTGTACTACGACGTTTTTGGGCGAGCGAACTTCGCG
>JAJDDZ010000123.1 GCA_029260025.1 Phycisphaerae bacterium
AAAGCTCATACAATCCCCGAAAAACCGCATTCTTCGGCTTACTAAACTCCAAGATCACCGCCCGACCACCAGGCCGAAGTACCCGATACATCTCCGAAAGACCCTCGCACAGATTCTGAAAATTACGAACCCCAAACGCGCAAGACGTTATTGAAAAACTACCATCCGAAAAAGCAAGCCGCTGAGCATCACTCTCACACCAACCACGCAAACCGAGAGTCGACGCGCAAACGCCGGCTTCTGCCGAACCGCCACCCACACCCGTTGCAACTCCCGATTCGTGTCCCCCCGTCGCCCCCGCTGCAAAACACGACCTGCCCGCCGCAGGCGATTCGCCCGCCGCAGGCGTCTCGGGTACCACTGGCGGCTTGCCCGCCAGTGCTCCCCGCGCCCGTACCAACATCTCATGAGCAAAATCGCAACCAGTCACCGAACCAACACCAGCCTTCAAGAAGGTACGCGAAAAATCACCCGTCCCGCAAGCGATGTCCAAAACATCATCGCTAGCGTCAGCTCCAACCAACCCAACTGCCCGACGCCGCCAGTAAGCATCCCGGCCACCGCTAAAAAGTCGATTGACCAGTTCATAACGAGGCGCGATCGCGTTAAACATAGACCGCACCCGCCGCGCCTTATCAGGCGCATCATGCGGTGACTCCAGAAGATTGCTAGTCCAACCTGTCTCGCTACGTTCAACCAATCCAAAGACCCTCAATGCTCTGCGTGGCACCAGTTCGCAATCCGTGCAAAACGCCACTTCTTGTGTGGCACCGGTTTGTTACCGGTGCAAAACCACAACGCACAAAAAAAAGAGCGTCATCCATAATATGGACAACGCCCTCTATCATACGTCTAAGATCGATAACTGTCAGCGGCCCGCCTACTTCGCAGCCGCAAACCGGCTCGAAACATCGTCCCAGTTAATCACGTTAAAAAACGCAGAAACATAGTCCGGACGACGGTTTTGATAGTTCAGATAGTACGCATGCTCCCAGACATCAAGCCCAAGAATCGGCGTACCCTCACACTCAGCCACACCCTTCATCAAAGGGTTGTCCTGGTTGGGCGTCGAGCAAACGCAAAGCTTCCCGTCGCAGCAAACAGTAAGCCAAGCCCATCCGCTACCAAACCGTGTCGCCGCCGCAGTGGAGAATTTTTCCTTAAACCCGTCAAAGCTACCAAACGCAGCCGTGATCGCATCGCCCAGCGCACCCTCAGGTGTCCCGACGCCGCCCGGCTCGATGTTCTGCCAAAACATCGAGTGATTAAAGTGTCCACCGCCATGGTTACGAACCGCCCCACGAACGCTATCCGGCAGCGTCGCAACATTCGTCACAAGCTCATCGATACTCTTACCAGAAAGCTCAGCGTTGCCTTCCAAAGCGGCATTCAGCTTCGCAGCGTACGCGGCGTGATGCTTGTCATGATGAATCTCCATCGTCTTAGCATCGATATGCGGCTCAAGCGCCCCAAAGTCGTAAGGTAGTGCAGGTACTTCAAATCCCATGATCGCATCTCCGTTTATCACACCCCAAACCACACATCGGTAGTATCAAAAAACCCAACCCAAGAGCCTACCACCCCAACCCAACCGGTCAAGACAAGAACATCCCTGCGATAAACTACAAGCGATAAGGAGTGTGGAACTGGCTTCCAGCAAGTGTTTTCACCGGCTGAAACCCGATCCCGCACGCGCATTTCGATTTCCCAAAAATAAGCCCGCCAACAACGCCGCAGTCGAGGCACCCCCGTAGCGCACGGCGGTTCTTCCGCCCCAATGCGGAAGGTTGACCTACCCCACCGCTTGTCTCCTCATCCCGTCATCAACTCGCCCCCGCGCCAACGAACCACCAAACTACCACCAACCAAAACCGTTAGCGCCATAAGAACCATTCCCCACTCAGAAACCGCAGGAATATCCGACGTAATCGTCCCGCCGATCCGCAACTGTCCCGGAACAAACGCTGGTTGCGTAAAACCGATCGTCGCATCAGCCAGCGGGATCCCAAGGTTGATCTGCAAAGTCATAACACCCACCCCGTTTCCAACCAGCTCATCGATTCGCTGAAGGAACGGCGACTGCGACAGCGCCAACGGATCGATCTCAAGATTCTCGATCCAGCCGACCCATGTCTGGCTATTCCCCTGTCCGATCAACATCCGAAGATCTCCCTGCAAGACAGGTGGATCAGTCAGAACTGGCGACAGAATCAGCACCTGCGAATCAAGCGGGTCAATCGGAAACATCCAAGGAGTCTGATCCATTCGAATTCCCTCGAAATGCATCGGCGGAAGGTGGATGGTTGTTTGCGACATCAGTGGGTCGAGAATCTCAGACCCAAGGCAAGAGAAAGACTGCATCGAAGAGTCCGGTACGATCGCGCTCTCGTCCCCGGGGTTATAGTTCATCCCGCTCTCTTCCGACTCAGCGACATCCCGTTCAGGTTCCGGAGGCGTGACACCTTTACCAATCGCCGTACACCACTCAGCCTGCTTCGCCGCAATCGTACCGTGGTCCGTCTCGTCATCGTACCGTTGCTGGACCGCAGCGCAGTCAATTTGATGTTGTAGCGCCACCGCGTTCGCCTTTGCCAGCGCATCCGCTCTAGCCGCCGCCGCCGTGGTGCCCGTTCCCACGATAGCCTTGAGCGCCGCATCCAGTTTAAGCGCCCACGTCTGATAGATGTCCATGTGATACTGCTCATGTTCAAGCAGCGCCGCCGTCATCGAGCCCGGTTTGACCCAAGACTCAGCCTTCGTAAAACCCGCACTAACTTTCACACCGGTAAGCTTCGCCGTAAAAGCATTGCCCCCACCAGAAGCAGCCGGCGTCCCAGTTGTCCACCCCACCCCACCAGTCGTTTCCGCGTCCAGCGTCGTGCCCGCAGGGACAGGCCCCTGAAAATCCGCCCACTTCAATTTCCCATAAGGGCATGGATCAACAGCATGTAAAGTCGCAGGATCGCCAAGAACAGCAGCGAACGCGCAGCTCAACGTTATCACACAAATCCGTATTCTCATCGCACGATTCCTCCAGCCTCTTAGCCATACCGGTTCGGTGATCGAGCGCGACGCTCAATCTAGAATTGTGACCGATCGAACCACCCTGCAATGTTAACGAAATCGATCCCCAGATTCAAGAAAAATCTATCATGTTGGATAAGGAAGGCTTCGAGTTGTTGAACTTGTTAAAACGCAATCGGCTCTGAATCGCCAGGAGGTCGAACAAAGTCGTACTGGTAAGGTACTATTGTTGGAACGAGTTCCATGGACTCTTATCAGTTGACCTCACCCTCCAATACCAACTTCCAGTAGTACACGAAACCAGCATGGCGGTCTGTCTCGCTGGCAGATAGAATCAAGATCATGCAAAGCAAAGCAAAAACCGTAACAGAATACCTCGCATCCCTCCCCGATGATCGATTGGAGATCGTCCAGGCCCTCCGCAAAGTAATCCTCAAGAACCTCTCCAAAGAATACCAAGAAGGTATGCTCTACGGAGGAATTGGCTACTACATCCCCCACAGCATCTATCCCGACGGCTACCACTGCGATCCAAAGATACCGCTTCCATTCGCCGGATTAGCCTCACAAAAAAACTATATTTCACTCTCACTGATGTGCGTTTACTGCGACGGTGATCACGAGTCTTGGTTCAAGAACGCCTGGAAGAAAACCGGCAAGAAACTGGACATGGGTAAGTCATGCGTTCGCATTAAGAAACTCGAAGATGTCCCGTTGGATGTCATTGGGCAAGCAATCAAGAGAGTCCCAGCGAAAAGGTTCATTGCGAATTACGAAGCGGTCCTGAAACCGGCCTCGAAGACCAACAAGAAGACCGCCACAAGAAAAAGCAAGAAGAAATAGTCCGCGTTCTGAACCCTGCAAAGAGCTACAATTCCGCTCCCTAAAACCTCGCTCATTCGCTCTAACCCGCTGATCGCTTAAAAAATTTCCTTAATCGATCACCCGTCAAGTTATTACCGTGGAAGCAGGGCGGACACCCCGCGCCAAAACTGAGCCGCGTGGCTCTAGCCCGCGCGGACGCAATGAATAGAGGAGACGCAAACGCCCGATGCAAGCAAAATCTACAAACAAACCCATTAATCCCCCTCACGCCCCCCCATTGACGATTCGACCAGAAACGAACCCATCCAAACCCATATCGCAAAAACCAAAGGCCAAGAAAGCAGCACGAGAAGTGAACGGGATCGATAGAATGAAAACCCAACCCAGAAAGACAGCGAATAAGCAGTCTAACGCGCAATCGCCGCAGCAAATTCCGCCGCCGCCCGCTCGTTCCCCAAATCGCTCAGATGGTTGCAATTCTCGTAGTTCGCCGAGTTACCTCGAAGCTCGTCACCAATCGCAGCGATGTCAACAACGGTCGCCCCATTCAACTCAGCCACAAGGACCAATCGAAGATTCAACGCATCGAGATAAGCGTTCCCGTTGGTCGCCTGTCCGGGGAAAAGAATATCAAGCGGCAGAGAGTCGCAACGATCGACACCGGGGGCAAGCGGCGCATACGTCGCAACAAAAACAGCCAGCCCATTCACACGAGCTTCCGAAATCGCAACACCTACGTTCGCCTCGGCATCATCCAGCGCAGCAGCAAGCTCATCGCCACGAGAAAAATCAGTGGCAGCGGGAGAAGACAAAAGAAACGGATCATAATCCTTAATGAAATCACTAAGATCGTTCCCGCTCTCCCAATAGATCAAAGTCGTAGCGTTCGGGTACGTCTCAGCAGCAAGGAGCGAGCGCAATCGATCAAGGCCCTCTTCGCTCGTCTCGCCGGATCGACCTTCATTTGCGAAAGCGTCGGAAGACTCACCGAGAAGGTTTGGCAGAAAGTCAACATACTGTCGATCAGCAGGCCCATCGGTCGTCGAGTCGCCAAACGCAATGTAACGAACATTAGGATCAGGTATCGTGGGAAACGAATCGCAACCAGATAGAATGATCGCAGAAATGAGAATCGTGTACCGAGATCGAGAGAAGCCAAGGCGTCGCATCACAAACCTCAGCACTTGCAATCGCCATGCAGAAGCGACATGACTTCGCTACGAGTTCGCGCATCAGACCGACACAACCCGCGAATCGCCGACGTCACCATCACGCTCCCAGCTTTCTTGACTCCGCGGCAGGTCATACAGGCATGCGTCGCCTGGATCACAACCGCGACCCCCTTAGCTTTCGCTTTGTCCATCAAGAGGTCCGCGATCTGCGACGTCAATCGCTCCTGCACCTGTGGACGCTGTGCGAAGTCATCCACAACCCGTGCCAACTTAGAAATGCCAACAACCTGTCCATCAGGAAGGTACGCAACATGAGCTTGACCCTCGAATGGCATAAGGTGATGTTCGCACATCGAGTTAAACGGAATATCGCGCAGCACGACCATCTCGTCGTACCGCTCGGTGAACGCCGTCGTCAGATGATCAGCAGGGTCTTTCGTCAGACCACTGAACAGCTCCTGGTACATCCGCGCCACACGCTCCGGCGTCTTGCGAAGACCCTCCCGCTCGGGGTCTTCACCCACAGCCGACAAAATCTCCCGAACTGCTTTTTCGATTCGTGGTAGGTCCATGATCGCCCAAAAGGATACGGGGCCGTGCCAGACCCGCAAACCCGGGGTCATCCCGGCCCGACGTTGTTACTTGTATCCGCCCGTTGGGTGTGTATAATCTCGTGAGAAGTCACCGGCGCCACTTTGAGGTCGGCCCGGCTCATGGCACGCCCGTTTTCTGCGTACCGGAGGAAGCTACCATCACCGCAAGCGAACTCGACACCTCGGTCGGGCCGGCGATCGTCGCCACCCGAAGACCGCCGCACCCAGTGTTTTGGGTCATTGCGGGATGTTTGCTGGTGATCGCGACCGCCTCCCTCACGCGAAGCGGCTACGGTCCACTGGATCAGGTCGCCATGGGGCAAATGTCCGGAGGCGCCGGCACACGGGGTGTTTTTGCCCTCGCAGGACAGCTTTCCAAGAGTACATACGGCGTCTACCTGGTCGATACCGACGCCCTGACGATTTGGACTTACGAATACCTGCCGCAAAAGGGATGCATGCGGCTGGCTGCCTCCAGAACGTGGCGGTATGATCGCTACCTGGAGAATCACAACGTCTGCGACCTTCCACCGGAGAAGGTCGAGGAGATGGTTGAACTTCAACGGAAATACAGGCTCGAGGCGAGTGACGTGGAGACGTCCAAACCGTAGTTAGCAGTGAAAAGGCAGAGAATCGATGGCGAAGAGTTTTTGCTCGGCAGAAGAGGCAGCAGCCGCACTTGGCACCACAGAAGAGGGTCTAAAGGCCTTCGTTCGTGATGGGAAACTCCGCGAGTTTCGCGACGGCGGCAAGGTGAATTACAAAATGGCTGATGTTGAGAAACTCCAGCCAGCAAGCGGTTCGCCTGGCGATTCCGACGTCTCCGCCGAAAGCGGCGAGATTCTGCTAGAACCTGCTGAGGATTCAGGAATCAGCTTCGAACCATCTGGCAGCGATGCCATGAGCCTCGAAGGGTCCGACATGCCCAAGGGCGGAACAGCATCCAGTACCTCAACGGGGACCGCCGCAAGCGAAGGCAGCTCAGTGCCATCCGTTGGTATCAATGTTTTTGAAGACGAGGACGAGGGTGCCGATCCGCTCGCACAAACCGCAATGAGTGACGTCGCAGGGCTGGGTTTTGATGCCGAGGCCAGTGGATCAGGAATTCTCGATCTTACGCAGGAAAGTGATGATACTTCGCTAGGGGCTGAACTTCTCGAAGAGATTTAT